>JAWSUV010000117.1:0-9081 GCA_033549305.1 Bacillota bacterium
GCCCTGGGCCGCCTCTTTGACCCCCGGGTCCACACCCTCCAGGCCGATATACGTGTTGCGCACCATGGGCAGCAGCGAATACAGCATAATGCCGATAATCACCGTGGTGCTGGTGGCGCCAAAAAAGATCATGATTACCCCCAGCAGTGCCAGGACCGGAATGGTCTGGAGTACGTCCACCACCCATAAAATGGCACCCCGGAGCGGACGGTAAAGGTAGGATGAAACCCCCATGACCAGTCCGAAAATCATGGTCAGCACACTCGCGGCACCCACCAGGTACAAATGCTGCAGAACAGCGCGGGAAGTCATGCTACCGCCCCCCCTTCAGACCCCTGGGGGTGATTTTATCCTCAATCCGGTCGATGAGATAGCCCAGGGTCATGGCCAGCACCGCCGCGGGAACCGCCCCGCCAATGATCAGGGTGTTGTTGTTGGTTTCAATGCCCCGGTACACAAATTCGCCCAGTCCCCCCAGGCCGATCATCGCCGCCAGCACTGCCCAGCTCACCGTATAGATGGTGGACATGCGCACCCCGCTGAAAATGGCGCTCATGGCATTGGGAATCTCGATCCTGTACAGGATCTGGAAGTCATTCATGCCGCAGCCCCGGGCGGCTTCAATGAGCCCCGGATCCACGTTGATGATGCCCGTGTACGTGTTTTTCAGAATCGGGAAAATGGCATAAATGCCCAGGGCGATGATGACGGTGATGGGTTTCATTCCCAGGTAAATGAAGAGAACCCCGATAAACACCAGCCCCGGCACCGTCTGAAAAATGCCCAGCACCGGAATGACAATGCTGGAAAGCCTGGGAAAGCGCGACAACACAACCGCCAGCACAAAGGCAATGACAAAGCCGATGGCCACGGCAATAAAGACATATTGGAGATGCACCACAATCGCCCGCATCAGGCGCACGCCGTAACGGTCCATAAAGGCTACAATGCCCATTCGATATCCCCCCAAACCAGCCGGGCCAGGGAATTCGTGATGCTGTCCCGTGTGATCACACCGGCCGCCGCATGCGTTTCGTCCATCACCAGCAGGTATTGCCGGTTGCTTTGGACTAAATCATTAAACGCGTCTTTCGCCCGATCCGTCACCCCCACCGTTCCCACATCCGTGTCAACGATTTCGGAGATGGTTTCCGCGGGCTGCCGGGCTTCTTTGATGCGCTCCAGGGTCACCACTCCCGCGGGTTGACCGTGTTCATCAATGACGACCGCCATCTGAATACCGCCGCTTTTCATCCGGGTGGCTGCTTCCAGGGGATTTTCCATGATGGAGACTGTCAACAGATTCGTTTCCATCACCTCGCCGCAGGTCACATCCAGGTACCGGTCTTCTGCTGACACGGCATGTCTGCCCATAAAATTGGTAATGATCGGGTCTGCCGGGTTCGCCAGCATTTCCTCGGGTGATGCCACCTGCAGGATTTTTCCATCCGACATAAACACAATTTTATCAGCCATTTTCAGGGCTTCATCCATGTCATGGGTCACAAAAATAATCGTTTTATGTAGTTTTTGCTGCAATTGTTTCAGTTCGTCCTGCAGGCCTTCCCGGGTGACCGGATCCAGAGCGCCGAAGGGTTCGTCCATCAAAATAATGGGCGGTTCGCCTGCCAGCGCCCGCAGCACACCGATCCGCTGCTGCTGGCCGCCGCTGAGTTCGTTGGGATACTTCATGGCATTTTCCTCATAGGGCATCCCTACCAGCTCCAGCAGTTCATGAACCCGTTTCGTGCATTTTTCCTCATCCCATTTCAGCAGCCGCGGAACCACCAGAATATTTTCCTTAATCGTCAGATTGGGGAAAAGGCCGATCTGCTGAATCACATACCCAATCTCCCGGCGCAGCTCATCCCCGTTGATGGCGGCAATGTTCTGGCCGTCAATGGTAATGGCGCCTTCGTCCATCTCGATGAGTTTGTTGATCATTTTCAGCGTGGTGGTTTTTCCACAGCCGGACGGCCCGATGAGGATGACAAACTCACCGTCATGAATCGTCAGATCCAAACGGTCGACAACCGTAACATCATTGTATTTCTTGGTGACACTCTCAAAGGTAATCATAGCGGCCTCCTTCCTCCCTTTTCGCAGTGAAAACCTATAAAAAATCCCAGGTAAACACCCGGAATTTATCAGATAAGAGAAATTCATGCACTCAGGAAAAGTGCATCATCATCAATTTTCCGGTATTTCATGATCAGCGTACTGGCTGACAGCAGTCTGGAAGAGGTTCCCGGTAAGATGAAACTCCTTAACTTTTTTATTATACCATACGTATGTAAACATACCAAATGCACCAAAGAGCCAACCGTTTTTTCGCCGCCCGTAGATTCATTATAGGGCAACTGTCGCTTGAATGCTAACCGAAAAGAGGCTTCTGCAACTGGAATTTTCGCAGGTTTCAGGACAGACACCATGAAAATTGGTAAAATAGAGTCGCCCGATAAAGCCGCCTAAAACAACATCGCCGGTTCGAAAATTTCAGCGAAGGGGTGACAAACGAAAAAACACGTTTCGTGCTGTTTTGGTTTTAAAAGTACGATTTTTCGACAAAGGAAACGACAAACCATAAAACCCTCACAACCATTGCCAATTGGGAACCCTGCCAGATCAAACCTCGGGAGGTGACACAGTTTCCGACACAACAGCGACACACGAGCGACACACGAGCGTCACACAGAGCGACAACTAACAAGAAGTTAAGAAGGTAAGAAAGTAAGAATGTAAAGAACCACTGCCTCTGGCAGCGGCGGCTGTGGATAACTAACCAGATGACCGCCAATATGAAACGCCGGTTCGAGATATTTACGAGGGGGTGACAAACCAAAAATCACGTGCCGCGCTGTTTTGGTTTCAGAAGTGCGGATTTTTGACAAGCAAAATAACAAGCACTAAAAACCTCTTCGTCATTTAAAACTGCGAATCTCAACAGAGAGAATCTCCAGAGGTCACAAGCACTCTGGCAAACGGATCGCAAAGAAATCGCAAACAAATCGCAAGCAACATCACAACTAATAAGAAGTTAAAGAAGTAAAGAAAGAAAAGAATGTATAGAACTGCTGCCTCTGGTAGCGGCAACTGTGGATAACTAAAAACAACTAAAAAATATCAGAAAAAGTAGAAAAAACAGAGGAAAATCACTGAATATGTCGAAGTGTTCAGGTATAATGGAACAAATGGTAGAATCATGCTAAGACATTTGTTCGATAGAGAGAAAGTGCTTCAAAAAAACGCCTGTGACAGGAGTGACCACCGGATGACCCCTGACACCATCCCAACGGGAAAACTCAACAGCCTGGCGGAAGACCTCTTCATGGAACTCTTCTGTGACACCTTTGGTCCCGAAAAATCCGCATCCATTTACATCCAGTATCCCTTCACCGACATCTACGGAAACAGTCGGTTTATTGACTTTGCCATTGAAAGCGAAGATACCAAAATTGCCATCGAGATCGACGGCGAAACCTGGCACAATCCCACCAAAGTCTCCCAGAATAAATACCTGGACGACCTGCTGAAGCAGAACAGCATGGTCCACCAAAAATGGCGGGTCTTCCGCTGGGTGTACCAGCAGCTGCAGCGGCAGCCGGAAAAGGTCAGGGACGAGCTGCGCACCTTCCTGGGCGACACGCCCCTTTTCAGGGAACCGGATGACTATCTCCCCAGGCAGAAAGGCCGCATCATCGATTTGCAGGAACACCGCATTGACCTGAAACAGCACCAGCAGGAAGCCCTGGACAACCTGGCAGCCATGCGCCGCCAGGGAGAAACCATCGCCCTGCTTTATCACGCCACCGGAGCCGGCAAGACTGTCACTGCCGTGAGCGATGCCAAAAAGGTGGGCAAACGCACCCTCATGCTGGCCCACACCCGGGAGCTGGTCACCCAGGCCCATAAAACCTTCCAGAAGCTCTGGCCGGAGGTGGATACCGGCCTCTACCTGGGCAGCACCAGGCAGCCCCATGCCCATGTCCTCTGCGGCAGTATCCAGGGCGTGGTGCAAAACCTGGACGATTTCAGTCCTGACGACTTCGGCTACCTCATCATCGACGAATGCCATCACGCCGCTGCCGACAGCTACCGGAAAGTCCTCAGTCATTTCAACGCCGATTTCACCCTTGGCCTCACCGCCACCCCAGAACGCTCCGACGGCATCAACATGCTGGAGGATTTCCAGAATGTGGCCCATAAGCTGGACCTGAAAACCGCCGTGGAAATGGGCGAGCTGGCCCCCATCCGCTGCATACGCATCAAAACCAATGTGGATCTGTCCTCTGTGCGCATTAACGGCATCAAATATAATTCCCAGGATCTGGAAAGCAAGCTCTTTGTCCCCGAGCGCAATCGCCTCATCCTGGAAACCTGGCAGCAGTATGTCAGGGATAAAAAGACCGTCATTTTCTGTGCCTCCGTGGCCCATGCCGGTGAAATCGCCGCCCTGTTCCGGGAGGCTGGCATCCGCTGCGAAGCCGTTTCCGGCACCACCAAAAAAGACACCCGCGATCAAATTCTTCAGGAGTACGAACAGGGAGACCTTCCCGTTCTCTGCGCCTGCGATCTTCTCAACGAAGGCTGGGACAGCCCCCGCACCGAGGTGCTCTTCATGGCCCGCCCCACCCTTTCCAAAACCCTCTACCTCCAGCAGCTGGGCCGCGGCATGCGAAAATACCCGGGAAAGGAATCCCTGGTGGTCTTCGACTTCATCGACAACGCCAACCTCTTCAACATGCCCTATTCTGCCCACCGGGTCTTCGACATCAACAAATACAAACCGGGTGAATACGTCTTAGAATCCTCAGGAGAATACCAGACAGACCGTGACCTCATGGCCCGGGGCGAAAAGCCCACCGCCTGGCTGGATTTCCCCATCAGCATCACAGATTACCAACACATCGACCTGTTCAACTGGCAGGTGGAAGTGAAAGGCATGATCTCCCAGCTTGAGTTTGTCCGCATGGTGGATGTTCAGACAGAAACCATTGAAAAATACCTGCGAGATGGAAAAATAAAGGCCGATCTGGAAGTGCCCCTGGGGGACAAACGCTGCTTCAAATACTTCCGGGGAAGAGACCGTGCAACGCTACGCCAAACAGTTTGGCTGGGACCTGATCACCGCCGCCAACATGAAAGAGAAGTTCATGGCCTTCATTAAACCCATGAACACGAGCTACTCCTTCAAGCCGGTGCGGCTAAAAGCCGTGCTGGCCCACGCAGACGAAAAGGGCAAGGTGAAGCTGGAAGACATTGTGGATTACTTCATTGATTTTTACGAAGACCGGCGAGACAAGGGGTTAATCGTGGAGAAGGAAAGAAGTATTTATGCCAGGGGAGATTACACCCGAAAAGATGTGGAGCGGAACATCCTCTCCAACCCCTTCAAGCGGTTTGAAGACATGCGGTTCATGAAGCGGTGCCGGGATGTTGAGTATGTGGAGTTTAACCATCATGTGTTTAAGCGGTTGACGGAAGAGGAGAAGCGGTGGATGGTGGGGTATTGTGATGAGAAGTTGGAGGAGTATTTAAAGAGACTGCAAGATAACATTCACCTAAGTGATAAAAGAGAATTTAAGCTGAATTACCTAAAATATTGACTTGCAAACCTTAATGAATCCATGGAAGGATAACACCATCTTCTGTAGAATATATACAATAGGAGCTAAATGCCTTGAATGAAATCGGGAGCATAGTCTTACTAACTTAACAGAATGAGGTATGGACACTATGAATTTTATTGATTTATTTGCAGGGGCGGGAGGTTTATCAGAAGGATTTATTCGGGCAGGATTTAATCCAGTTGCTCACGTGGAAATGGATGCTCAAGCAGCATTAACTCTTAAAACAAGAAACTGTTACTATTATTTGCTTGAAAACAATCGATTAAATGAATACCATCGTTATTTGAGAAATGAAATAACCAGAGATGAGCTTTATGATATGGTTCCGGAAAGTTATTTGGAGAATGTAATACAGTCTGAACTGAACGAAAAAAACATGAAAGTTATTTTCATGCAGATTGACCAGCAAATCAGTAAAAAGAACTGTGGACAGGTCGATGTTATAATTGGAGGTCCGCCATGCCAAGCATATTCATTGGTAGGACGAGCAAAAGACATCAATGGAATGTTGGACGATCCTAGAAACTATTTATACAAACAATATGTCAAAGTACTAAAGAAGTACGAACCCACTTTCTTTGTTTTTGAAAATGTACCAGGGCTAAGATCAGCGAATGGTGGGGCCACATTTAAAAACATAAACGCTTTGCTAAGGCGGGTAGGTTATGAGGTTGAGGCACACGAGTTGAACGCTGCAAATTTTGGAGTGCTGCAGAAAAGAAAGAGAGTTATCATAATCGGTTGGAGGAAGGGAACTGGTCTAAAATATCCCGTTTTTGATCAAGTCATGCGTAATGTGACTGTCAGTGATCTTTTTACTGACCTGTGTCCTTTGGAACCCGGATATGAAAGAAATCAATATGTGAATGAACCTGGTAATTTCTTGTTGATGACGGGGATAAGGACTAGAGATGATGTCCTTTCACTGCATATTGCCCGCAATCACAATGATCGGGATCGTGAAATATACCGCTTGGCAATTAAAAAGTGGAATGAGTCTAAGCAGAGACTGAAGTACACTGATCTTCCAGAAGAATTATGTACTCATAATAACCGAAAGTCTTTTCTTGACAGGTTTAAAGTAGTAGCCGCCGATCTTCCCTATTCGCATACCATGCTTGCACATATTGCAAAGGACGGGCATTATTTTATCCATCCTGATATAACTCAGCGCAGATCACTATCGGTTCGTGAAGCGGCCAGAATTCAATCATTCCCTGACAATTATTTCTTTGAAGGTTCAAGGACAGCCATTTTCACTCAGATTGGCAATGCTGTACCTCCTGTCATGGCTGAAGGAATTGCTTTAGGTATAAGAGAACAATTGCGAGGATAATTGGGGGTTTAATATGATTAGAAGCCGCCTCATCAGAGAAATTGCACAGATCAAGATGAAAGAACTCAACCATGATCCAATGGTTTGCCTTGTAAAGTCTGATATCGATATTAATCCTCATCAGTTGGAGGCATTCCTGAGGGCTATCAGTGCACTGAAGCTGGGTGGCATAGTGCTGGCTGATGAAGTGGGTCTGGGCAAGACAATTGAAGCAGGTCTGGCAGCAAAATACTTAATACTGAATGGAGCAACCCGTCTCTTGTTTATAATGCCTGCCAATCTTAGGAAACAATGGCAGATGGAACTTGAAGAAAAATTTATCATATCATCACTTATAGTTGAAAACACTTCATTGGAGGAATACGATAAGTATCTCAGAAAAGATAGTTGCAGAGCTTATATTTGTTCCTACAACTTTGCAGCAAATAACAAAAATCTTTTACACCAAACTCCATGGGATGCAGTGATATTTGATGAGGCTCATAAGCTTAGAAATGTTCATAAATCAAATATCAAACAGGCAAAACGAATCCTGGAGCTGACTCGTGATGTCCCGAAAATAATGCTGACAGCAACGCCCATTCAAAATAATCTCTACGATCTGTTTGGAATCATGTTGTTTATTGATGAGAAAATATTTTTGGATAAAAGATCATTCAAACAGCAATACTTGAAGCATAAAGAGTTTAATAGACTTAAGGAGCAGATAAAACCTGTGATTCAGCGCACCCTCAGGAAAGATGTAGCCGACTACCTATCATTTACCAACCGAAACTGTATCACTGTTGATTTTTCTCTTTCACCTAAAGAAGCTATTCTTTATATGCTGGTTAGTGAGTATCTGAAACGGGAAATACTGTATGCTGTTCCGTCATCCAACCGTAACCTGGTAACAATTGTTGTCAGAAAACTGCTGGCGTCTTCCAGCCATGCAATTCTTCAGACATTTGAGGTGCTCCGTGAGCGGCTTGAAAGATTAAAGGAAAGTACCAGGAAGGAAAGTGTCGAAAAAAGCCTGGATTATTTTCTTGATTTTCTTGATGAAGATTCAGTGAATGATGAAGATCCAATTGATGACCACTTGGAATTATATGACAGAGAAAAAGTCAACGAATTCATCCAGCATGAAATCGATTTGGTAGATAATATCATTTTACATGCATCCAGTATTGATAGAAATTCAAAAGCTCAGGCGCTTATAAAGGGGCTTGAGACTGCGTTCACTAATCAGCGGGAATCAGGAATAGACGAAAAAGCAGTTGTTTTTACTGAGTCAGTAAGGACACAGGCATATCTCTTCAGTGAACTTTCCGCTAATGGTTATGAAAATGAGATTATTCTTTTCAATGGAAGCATGACAGATGATTATACCAAAAAAATTTACCGGGCTTGGCGGTCAAAAAACTATGGTAGAGCATTAAGCAGTCGGTCAGTAGAGGTTAAACAGGCAGTCGTCGACTATTTCAAAAATGAAGGTAAAATATTGCTGGTGACAGATGCGGGATCTGAAGGGTTAAATCTCCAGTTTTGCAATACAGTAGTTAATTACGATCTGCCGTGGAACCCGCAAAAGATTGAACAAAGAATCGGAAGATGTCATCGATACGGGCAAAAAAATGATGTAGTCGTAATAAATCTGCTTAACACAGAGAATGCAGCTGATAAAAGAGTGTATGAAATACTTGCAAATAAATTGAAGGTCTTTGAAGGTATGTTTGGCACCTCTGATGAAGCCCTAGGATTACTTGAATCAGGAGCTGATTTTGAAAAGAGAGTGCTACAAATTTATCAACAGTGCAATACAATCGGCGAGTTTTCAAAGGCTTTTAAGCAGCTTGAAAAGGAGTTTGACAGAAAAAGAAATGAAAAGCTGCAGGAATTAAAGTCTCTCCTAATAGATTCTGATAAAAATTCAGATTACCAACAATACATGCAGAATGCCATGCAGTATATGGAAGACCACGGGAAATGGCATAAACTGACTCGTGAAAAGGATGAGCAAACAGATCTTATTCTGGCAAAAATGTGGATTAGGTTTGAAAATATTTTTGATCTAAAAGATGATTCTACTGCAAAAATTAGTAATTTTTCCCTCACAACCCCTGTGATATGAAA
>JAWSUV010000118.1:0-8976 GCA_033549305.1 Bacillota bacterium
ATGGTTAAGCCGCGCACCACAATGGCCAGTGATTGAGTCCCCGTATTCCCGGCCATGTCGGCAATCATCGGAATAAAAATAGCCAGGACAACCACCGCATCCAGGGTCGCTTCAAAATAGGCGATAATATTGCCGGCCAATAAACCCAGTCCCAGCAAAAGCACCAGCCAGGGAATCCGCCCCATGACTGATTCCAGGATCCCGGTACTCAAATCGTGCGTATCGGCTTCCACGCCGGAAATTCCCCCGAATTTCATCATGTCTTCAGAGGCTTCTTCTTCCATGACTTCCATGGCGTCATCCACCGTGATGACTCCTACCATCCGCGTGCCACTCACAACCGGGACCGCCAGAAAGCCATAGTTGCTCATAGTACGGGCAACCTCTTCCTGGTCCATTTCAACGGGAACAGATGCCACCCGCTCCGACATGATCTCTTCCACCAGGGTATCAGGGGCGGCCACAATCAGTTCGCGAATGGAAACCACGCCGATCAGCTGATGCCTGGTGTCGACCACATAGAGGTAATAAGCGGTTTCCGCATCAGGTGCCAAGTGGCGCAGTCGGTCGATGGCTTTTTCCACAGTGTCACGGGCATGCAGTACGAAATACTCCGTGGTCATAAGTCCGCCCGCCGTATTTTCCGGGTAACGCAGCAGATGGTTAATATCTGATGCAAAGTCTGGTGCCAACCGGCTGATGATTTTTTGCCGTTCGCTTTCTTCCAGTTCTCCCAGATAGTCCGCCGCATCATCAGGGGCCATCTTTTCGATGATGCGGATCCCGCGGGCAGGCCCCAGTTTCTGCAACAGAGACTGCTGCTCTTCATAATCCAGTTCTTCAATCACATCGGCCAGGTCTTCGTCGGTGAGCTTGCGAAACAATACACGCTCGTCTTCTTCCATCAGCAGCAGTGCCTGGGCCAGGTCGTAGGGATGAATTTTATCCAGAAAAACCTTCAGGGCCTGGGTGTCCTGATTCTTGAGCGCTTCCAGTATCTCATTCAACAGTATTTCCTGCTCGTCCATGGGCACACCTCCTCTGCTGGCTTATAAAGACTTGAACCGATTATATACCAACAGGGAGGTGGAAAGAAACGTTTTTTGGTTGTTCAAAAGGTTAACCTACCCATTAACGTTGCTCCCGTTAAAACAATTAAAACAAATAGATCCTTCAGCCTGATCATATTTCTCATGAAGTCTGGCTTCATCTTCAGATAAGATAAGCCAGGTCCGTTGCGGAGGTGGGGTAGGCGAAAATCATTTTTTTCCATTCTTCGGCTGGGATCTGCAGCCGGATCATGGTGGCGAAATGGTTGATCAGTTCGTCCGCATTACCGCCCAGCACATGAGCACCAAGCAGATTTCCATTCTTTTCATTGGAAATGGTTTTGACCATGGCGCTGGTTTCGTTGGTACGGCGGTAGGTGTACCAGCCGGACATGTCTGTTAGGTTTGCTGACACCTCATAGCCCTGATCACGGGCAGCTTTTTCTGTCAACCCGACAATTGCCAGTTTGGGTTGGGTGAAGACCACAGAGGGCATAACCGAATAGTCAGGTTTACGGTGATTTCCCTTCAGCAGGTTGGCTGCCGTCGCATAGGATTCCATGGAAGCCACCGGGGTGAGGGGCAGTCCAGGTGAGGCAGCGGCATCACCGGCAACGTACACAATGGGATTAGTGACGCTTTGCAGGTATTCGTTGACGCTGATTCCTTTTTTCTCATAGGCAACGTTGCCTTCATTCAGATTGAGATCCTCCAGGTCGGGAACCCTTCCCGCTCCATGAATGATTTTATCGCATTCCCAGTGAAGCGCCTGGTCATCGCTGCTCCCGTGCACAACTAAACCGGATTCCGTCTTTTCGATGAACTCCAGCTTCGTGTTCAGATGAACCTGTATTCCAACTTCTCTGGAATGGGTAAGCAGCTTGTCCACCAGGTCCGGGTCAAATTGTTTCAACGGTCGGGCAGAGCGGTGCAGGATATGGACCTTTGCCCCGGCCCGGGCAGCGATATGGGCGAACTCAAAGGAAATGAAGCCTCCGCCAATGAAAAAGAGTGTCTCCGGGAGGTGCTCCAGTTCCAGAAAATCATCGCTGAGGGACACATATTCAGAACCCTTTACATCCAGAGGCATAGGAACGGCTCCCGTGGCGATTAGAAAATGTTTGCCTTCAAGCACTTCATCATTGACTGCGACCCGGTTCTCGGCGATAAAGGAAGCCGTACCATGGTAAACAGAGATGCCGGCGTCCAGGAATCCTTTTTCCCGGTTTTCCGGTACCGGATCTGTAAAGGTTCGCTTAAAGGCCATCAGTTCCGGCCAGTTAATGTGACTGCCGCCGGTAACGCCCTTTCCCTCCATGCGCCGGACATTGTCGATAATTTCAGCAGCTCCCACCAGCACTTTCTTCGGGTCACATCCCCGAAGTGCACAGGTGCCGCCAAAGGGTCGTTTGTCGATCACAGCTACATCCCAGCCGGCTTTACGGCACTGGTAAGCCGTCACAGAACCGCCGGTGCCGCTGCCAATGACGATCAGGTCGTGTTGTTTCATTCCAATCTCTCCTTTTTCATTATGCTTAATTTTACCAAACAGAGACCGGACGTGATGATTGCCACACACGTCCGGTTACTAGTTCGTTCACTAATCTGGTACTACCTGAACCCCTTTCCAGAAGGCCACATAATTCTTGATCTGTGACGCTTTTTCCTTTGGTTCAGGATAGACCCAGGCAGCATCCTTTGCTTTTTTGTCGCCGACAACGACACTGTAGTAACTGGCAACGCCTTTCCAGGGGCAAGTGGTTTGAAGTTCGCTGGCTTCCAGGTACTTCATCTCCACATCCTCCGTCGGGAAGTAGTGATTGCCTTCCACAATGATGGTTCGGTCACTTTTGGCAATGACCGTATCCGCAAAAATAGCTCTCATAAAATAAACCTCCTGTCTGTTGTTTTCCAGAAAACGCCTCTTTTAGGCGTTCTCTTTCATGAACATTTCTTGATGGATGTATACCCGGTATTGTCGAAAAAATGCAAAGTTGAAAAAGATCAGACAGCATCATTTCGGACAAAAGAAAAAAATTCAAGTATAATTGAAAATGATTGTTAATAAGGTGAATGGCGGGGTATTAGAAGAGCATACAAGACGACTGGTCATCTATTTCATTTCGATCTGCAAAAGTTCTGTTCGATCCGTCGGTTTTTCCGTTTTTTTTGAATGAAGTAGGGGGTAATAAAAATGACACATCTCAACTGGCTGCATCAGGGATTATACACTCTGTCAAAACCGTTTCACAAATTGAAGGACAAATGATACCCTCCCAGATCTACCAGTCGCTGGTGAACCTGATAGCTTTTGTCGTGTTTTCCCTGTTGATCATACCACTGCACCGAAATGGTCTGATTATGGGTCTGTTCCTGGTTTACTATGGAATCGCCAGGATGCTCTTTGAAAAAATCCGGGCAGACATTTATTTTGAGGGTAAGCGCAAGTGGCTGACATTTTACGTGTCCATGACCGCGGCTATCATCGGGGTTCTATATCTTTCGGCTGGCCGATTGTTCATTCCCCAGCTATTTGAACACACTTGAAGAACAGCCGCCGCACACCCCAGGCATTATCATAGTCTGGATTACTCATCCACTGATGGACGGCCCAATGACTGAAGCAACCCTGAACACAAGAAAGGAAGTGTGACATGTCAGAGAATCCTGAAGTAAAACGATTGAAAGAAAACGAGTCCCATCAGGTATTCTGGAAACAGTGGGGTCCTTATCTCAGCGAGCGTCAGTGGGGCACCGTCCGCGAGGATTACAGTGAAAAGGGAACCCCCTGGGAATATTTTCCTCATGA
The DNA here is from genome assembly GCA_033549305.1 of Bacillota bacterium. Taxonomy (GTDB): domain Bacteria; phylum Bacillota; class Clostridia; order Peptostreptococcales; family Tindalliaceae; genus Anoxynatronum. The sequence continues at coordinate 3,859 of JAWSUV010000118.1, forward strand.
TCATGCCCGGTCCAGAGCTTACCGCTGGGGAGAAGATGGCATCGCAGGCATCTCTGACATTCGCCAGCAATTATGCTTCTCCGTGGCGTTATGGAACCTAAAGGATCCGATTCTGAAAGAGCGTCTCTTTGGACTGACCGGCACGGAAGGAAATCACGGTGAAGATGTAAAGGAACTTTACTATTACCTGGACAATACACCGTCCCATTCCTACATGAAATACCTCTATAAATACCCACAGGAAAGCTTTCCCTATGAGGAACTGGTGGACGTCAACAACCGCCGTTCAAAAAAAGAAGGAGAGTATGAGTTACTGGATACAGGTATCTTTGAAACAGGCAGATACTTCGATGTGATGGTTGAATATGCCAAAAAATCACCGACGGACCTGTACATCCGAATTACGGTGACCAATCATGGAGATGAACCTGCCCCCCTGGTGGTTTTGCCCACCCTTTGGTTTCGAAACACCTGGTCCTTTGAGAAGGGGCTGGCAAAGCCGGAAATCCGTGTAAAAGATTTGGAAACGGTTCCCTTTCTTGAGGCTGCGCACCATCAGCTGGGAACCTACCATTTAACCAGCCACCATGTCTGCGAAGTCCTTGTCACAGAAAACGAGACGAATACGGAACGTCTGTACCAGGTTCCCAACCCGACTCCCTTTGTGAAAGATGCTTTCCATGAAGTGTTCATCAATGGCGACCGTCATCTGCTTCAGGGAAATCTCCGGGGCACGAAAGCCTCCATGGTTCATGACCTGATGATCCTTCCGGGGCAATCATCGGAAATCTGGCTGCGACTATCCGACCATTTTCCCGGTGAATTCGATCTGGCGGAGGCACAAAGAGTGCTGCAGCAACAGCTTCATGAAGCGGATCGGTTTTATGATACCATCCATCCACCCACCGCCTCGGAAGCAGAAAAACAACTTCAGCGGCAGGCCTTTGCCAGTCTGCTGTGGAACAAACAGTATTACCACTATGAGGTGGAGCGTTGGCTGGAAGGTGATGTGGGGCAGCCGAAACCACCGGCGCAGCGGCGTCATGGCCGGAACGCCGACTGGGAACACCTGTTCAACCGGGATATCCTGTACATGCCCGACAAATGGGAATATCCCTGGTACGCCTCCTGGGATCTGGCCTTCCAGTGCATTCCCCTGGCCATGATTGATCCCGGCGATGCCAAAAAGCAGCTATTGCTCTTTCTCCGGGAGTGGTACATGCACCCCAGTGGTCAGATTCCCGCCTATGAATGGGCGCTGGGAGACACCAATCCGCCGGTTCACGCCTGGGCCTGCCTGAAGGTTTTTCAGATGGATCGGGAACGGAACGGCCGGGCAGACACGGATTTTCTGAAACGCGCGTTCCACAAACTGTTGCTCAATTTCACCTGGTGGGTCAACCGAAAGGATGTCGACGGGCACAACATTTTTCAGGGAGGCTTCCTCGGTCTGGACAACATCGGCCTTTTTGACCGGAGTAAACCGCTGCCGACCGGGGGACACCTGGAACAGGCTGACGGCACCAGCTGGATGGCCATGTTTGCACTGAACATGATGAGCATCGCCCTGGAACTGGCAAAAGAAGATCTGGCTTACGAAGACCTGGCTTCCAAATTTTTTGAGCATTTCATCCACATCTCCGAAGCCTTTAACAGTTATGGTGAAGAACACCAGATTCAGCTCTGGGACAACGAGGACAAATTCTTTTATGACGCCATTCACCATGATGACGGACGGGTGGAAAAAGTCAGCATCCGGTCCTTTGTGGGACTGATTCCTCTTTTTGCAGTGGCGGTCTTTGATGAAGAGATCCTGAGCAAATGCACCGGGTTTGCCAAACGCCTGAAGTGGTTCCAGCAGAACAGGGCAAGCCTGAACAAGTGCCTTTTGGTGGAAGAAACTGACGGCCAGGGCAGCATGATGCTGTCACTGGTCAACAGTGACCGCCTGCGGCACCTGTTGGATAAACTGCTGGACGAGAATGAATTCCTGGCTCCGGGGGGGATCCGCTCCCTCTCCCGGTACCACCGGGAAAACCCCTTTTCCATGACTGTGGGAAACGAATCCTACTCAGTGGCCTACCAGCCCGGCGAGTCGGAGGAAGGGCTTTTTGGCGGGAATTCCAACTGGCGCGGGCCTGTCTGGATGCCGGTTAACTACCTCCTGTTGGACGCCCTGCTTCAGTTTCATCATTATTACGGTAACCATCTGAAAGTTTCCTTCCCGACCCACAGCGAGCATGTCCTCACCCTCTCAGAAGTGGCTGTCCAGTTGTCCCGGCGTCTGACCAGCCTGATGCTGCCAGATGTGCAGGGAAAACGGGCGGTTCACGGCAGCGACGACCGCTATGCCAGTGATCCTGCGTTTAAAGACCTGATCTTGTTTTATGAATACTTCCACGGCGACGACTGCCGGGGACTGGGTGCTTCCCACCAGGCAGGTTGGACGGCACTGGCGGCAAAACTGGTGAGTGACTGCCACCCGTCACTGGAGAAGAAACCACAGGCGGAAGAGGAGGCATAAACGATGCCAAAAGACGGATTGACCTACAAAGAGCGTATTCGCGCGAAGCTGTTTGAAATTCAAATAGGACGACCCATGACACCACCGGTGATCGCTCCGGTGTCTAAAAGACGCGAGCAATGCCGGGTGGCGCTGATCACCACCGGCGGCATTCATTTGAACAGTCAGAAACCCTTCACTCCGAAAACGGGTGACCATACCTTTCGGTTAATCCCGCGGCACACCCCTCATACCGATCTCACCGTGACTCACGGCCATTATGATGAAACTGATGTACGGGCAGACGTAAACTGCCTCCTGCCCATGGATCGGCTGGAAGAGCTGGTGGCGGAAGGATTTGTGGCTTCATCGGCATCCAGTCACATCAGTTTCATGGGATATATCCCGGATGTGGGCCCACTGGTGAAGGAAACGGCGCCTGAAGCGGCCCGGATCCTGCTGGCGGATGAGGTGGACATCGTTGTCCTGACCCCCGGGTGATACACCTGCCATCAGTCCGTGGGACTGATCCAGCGGGAAATTGAAGCGGCAGGGATCCGAACGGTTTCCCTCATGAACCTGCCCAATATCGGTAAAATCGTCCGCCCTCCGCGGATGATTCAGGTAAATTATTCCCTGGGAACCATTTTCGGCCATGCTGGAGACCGGGAAACACAGACAAAAATTCTGAAAAAAGCCATCGAAACAGCTCTCGAAGGAGAACCGGAGAGCCTGATGGTCCTATCATAAAGCCACTGAGATGATGCAGATGAAGAATCTTCAGCAAGGAGCATTCCCATGAACAAAAGAAACAGGAAAAAAACAGCAGCCGTTTTGGCAGGCTTATTGATCAAAATTGTGGTCCTGATTGGCCTGACCGGGTGCGGCAGCCCGGCATCTGATGAAGTCTCAGATGAAGTAACAGCAATAAATGCCAATGATTCACCAACAGTCAATGAAAGTCAGGGTTCCGCCGAAAACACCCTTGATGAGTTCTTTGCCAACATAAGATCCGGTGGACCACCTATGGATGGCATTCCTCCCATCGAAACACCCGTGTATCTATCAATGGAGGAAGCCGACGCCCTTCTGGCGGACCTGGATGTGGTCTTTGTGGTGGAAAGCAGCGAAGGCGTCTACCTGTACCCCCAAAGCATACTGGTCTGGCATGAGATCGTCAACGAAACCTTTGATGGTGAAAAGCGAAGTATCACCTACTGCCCTTTGACAGGGTCCGCCATCGGGTACCGGGGCTTGCTGTCGGCTGGAGAAACAACCTACGGTACATCAGGGAAGCTGTTGAACAGCAACCTGGTACTGTATGACCGGGTTACCACCAGCTATATACCCCAAATCTTGGGAATGGCTGTCAGTGGACCGCTGAAAGGTGAGCGGTTGGAAGAATTTCCGGTAATCTGGACCCGTTGGCACCTGGCAAAAGCTTATTATGAAGAAGGAAAAGTACTGTCCACAGAGACAGGTTTTATCAGAGATTACCGACGAGACCCCTACGGGTCATACCGTAGCGGGGATGACTACTACAGCAACGACAGGCTGATGTTTCCGGTGATGAACACGGATGATCGGTTGAGTCCAAAGGAGGTGGTGTTGGCCAACCGGATCGGTGAAACCCCTTTTGCTGTGGTAAAAGAAGCATTGAAAACAAAAGGTTTGATGGCATTTAACGTAGAAGAACAGTCGCTGGCAGCGATTTATGATGAATACCTGGATACAGGAAGGGTATTTCTTCGAAAGGCAAACGACCAACATCTAGACTTTCAGCTTGATAATGGCCGCATAGTTGATGAACAGACCCAATCCGTCTGGAATGAACGGGGTTTTGCCACAAGCGGACCCCTGGAAGGCTCCCAGCTGGACATGATTAATGCCTATGATGTCATGTGGTTTGGGTGGTTTGCGTTTCATCCGCAAACAGAAGTATATGAGTAATATAACATTTGCATCAAAAATCAACAGAATCCGGAAACGACGCAGACCGCTGAGGACAGGTGTTGCAGTTGGACTGTTCTATCTGCTGATTTACCTGATCAGCATTGAGCATCTTTTTTGGTCCCGTCAACCGTCAACCTTGCTGGCAGTGTCGGAACCCTTTCAACGGATGCTGGTGATGCGCGCCCCTTTCCTTTGGGAACCTGTGATCATGTTCACCCTTTTTGGCATCACTCTTTTTGTGTCGCCGCTTAATCTTGTGTTGGGTGGGGTTCTGGGAATGTTGGTCGGTGCCAACATCATGGTGGCTGTTTACAGCTATCAATACAGGAAAATATGCCGCATCGATTCAGGGGTGGGGCTGGCGGGCATACTGCCAGGTGTACTCTCAGGCTTTGCCTGTTGTGCCCCCACCTTCATCATCGCTCTTGCACCGGCACTCAGTTCCTTCACGGTTTTCTTTTTGCAGGTTCAGCCTTTTTTAATTCCTTTTAGCCTCTTTGTCATGGTGCTGGGATTGTGCTGGAGTGTTTCACGGTTGCCAATTTCATAGTTCGAAAGTAGTATGATTGAGGCCCGGCATAAAAAACAACTTAAACGCAATGTAATCATGATTCTACTGCAAAAATTAGTAATTTTTCCCTCACAACCCCTGTGATATGAAA
>JAWSUV010000119.1:0-8876 GCA_033549305.1 Bacillota bacterium
ATCACCGCCGCCATCGGTGACTATAACGCGGTGCTGCTGGCCAATCACGGCCTGTTGGCCGGAGGCGCCGACCTGGCCGCAGCCTATACCATCACGGAAGAAATTGAGTTTTGCTGCGAACTGTACTACCGTGCCAAATCCATTGGCGAACCCGTCATCCTCTCAGAAAGTGAAATGACCCTGATGATGGAACGTTTTAAAAACTACGGCAAACGAACGGAAGAACATGATGACATCTAAACCGGAACCGGGAATGAGGCAGATGGAGGCATTGTGCACTGCGGTTCGAATGCCAAAACCATCAGGCAAAGGGCTTTCTCGATAAGGAATGTTGGATTTGACGCGGAATTCAGGTAAACGATAAGATCAGGAGCAATGACAATGGAGTATCAAAGCCGGAAGTCTCGTCTGCGACCTCGGAAGTGGGCAACGGCATGCAAGTGTTTAAAAAAAAATCAGCATCCTCTGTTATGAGTGTGCTGATTTTTCAGAAGCTATTTCCCGACAGCCCCTTTGGGTATTAATATATTGGCTGGGGTGGCAGGACTTGAACCTGCGAATCCGGGAGTCAGAGTCCCGTGCCTTACCAACTTGGCGACACCCCAATGGTCCACTTATTCACAGTATAATCTTGTGAGAGGAAAATGTAAAGAAATAACCTGTAGCGAAAAGGGGGATATTCGCAAGCTTTATTGAAACGCGCTATGATAAAAAGAACAATAAAAATGTTGAGGTTGCATTACCCCCGTCCCCCTGTAACGGTCCATCTAAACCGGAAAATCGAATGCCTGAGCAGGATGCCAACCCATTTGAACCGTGAGTGAGGCGAGTGTGTAACAATTATTTAGTTGTCTTCATATGCCCCATATAGTAAACTATAACCACATAAACAATCCGAATCGCGATCACACCACTCTATGATTACGGAAAGCGGTGAATTCAAATGAGGCAATACAGCGCGTTGTCCAAAGAAGAACGTCAGGCATTCGTTTCAGAATTCATTGCTACCTGCCAGGTGGACTCCATTGATTCCATGCACATTCATCTGATGCAGTTTCTCAGAAAAAGCCACATTAAACTGGATGAGCCTGACGACCTGAATGAGTTGATGGAATGTGTCGAAAAAAAACTCCAGCTGACAGAAAGTTGATTCATCGTTGTTGCTGCAGAAAACCCGCAGAAAAAGATCAAGATGGTCGTCAGAGATTGATTTTTTTACCACAATATGATACATTTTAGTGGCTGGCCATTCGAACACACCCGCTGAACGACTTGCGTGTTGACGTGTTTCGAGGCATCGCTTTTGACTTGAACACAGTTAAATGGTTCCGTCAACGTGAATCCTCCTGATTTTGCCAGGAGGTTTTTTTGTTAGTGACAAAAGATGAGGAGGATGGTATGCTGCCGTATACAATCAACAAACAAACTGATCACCCCATCAGCAGCGAGGAAATTGACAAATCACTGGAAGGAATGGCCGAACATATTGCCGTCTTAAAGATCGGAGAAACATTTATGATTCTCGATGAACACCTGAAGCTGTCCCTTACATTTCGAAAAGAAAAGGATGAACTGGTCCTCACCCAGGTGCAGCCATCCAAAAACACAATTATCATGAATCATATTGAATAATACTTTAGCATGAAGGATGTGATCCAATGAAGACAGGCGAAAAATACCATCATTGGCGTTATGGCCCCCTCAAAGTGGTTGATCTTCAGGAAGGCTATGTGGAAATGGAGATTCTTGACTTCGAAGGAATTGTCAGGGTTCCCGGTGATCCCTGGAACAAGTATCTGGAAATTAAAGAAACCAAGTGGTTCCGCTTGGAAGACATTGGGCAGTGGCTGCATAAAAATGCCAAAGAGCTTAAAAAGAAACCCACGCCGCTGGAGGTTGAATCTGATCGACATCAAGTGAGAATCCACCAGCATTATCGCTAATCATCCGCCAGAAACTTGCTTTCATCGACGTAGCGGACGCCCTCGACTTCGAGGTTACATTACCCCCGTCCCTGTAACCTGTAACCTGTCGGGACTATAAAAATATGGAAGCCTGTAATAGGTGCAGCGAGAGAGAACGGTGCACCACATCCCCAAAGGGTCGAACCGTCATGAGGACAAATGATCAGGCTTTTCTGGATCAGATCGACCGGCAAACCAAGGATAACCTGCACATCTACCGAACCCGCCAGATGATTGTTGAACACCCTTACGGAACCATCAAGGGCAGTTGGGGTGCCTACTATTTCCTGACACGGGGACTCAGATCAGTCAGCGCAGAAATGGCGCTGGTGTTCACCGCTTACAATATGATGCGGGTGATCAATATCGTGGGGGTCAAAAAGATCCTGGAGATCTTACAGAAACAAACACACCAACCGGAGCTGGTGTAGAACCCCAGCAACCTGAAAGGCTGGTATAAATCGATTCATCCGGCATATTTGCAGAACGAAGTAGAATTTGTGGCAAGTATTATTCCTGATTGTCACACAGTCTGACGTCCCCCTGTCCTTCAGCCAGTGATTTCTGCATATAGGATGTTTATCCCTAAAATCTTCGGGTAATGTTAAGATGAACTTTCTGGTTCTGGATGCGATGATTTCCGGACATAATATGGACGCCTTAATCCGGGAGGAGCAAATAGCGTAACCGACCATTTTGTGGTCGGTTTTTTCATGGAAGGAAGTGGTTGCATGGGCAAAGGCTAACAGCATGCGGCAATGGTGCACCGATCCGTTGCACCGTTACTGATTCCTGTGTCCATGGCACAGACGGCAGACCTCCGAGTGGGGGTGGAAAGATCCTCAGTTGGGAAAACAGTGATGCCAAAAAGTGAGTGTATGTTTATTGTCTGAATTGAAAGGGGTGTACAGGATGAAGAAAAATTGGAAAGGATTCACAGCAGGGTTCGTGACATGTCTGCTCCTGGTGTCTCTGGTTTCCGGTGTTCAGGCAGCGACAGCCGATCAGAACATTCAGGCGATCTTAAGTTATTCCATGAATTTAAAATTAAATGGGCAGGACTGGGCTCCCAAAGACTCCAGTACCGGCCAGGCCTTTGCCCCCATTGTGTTTAACGGTCGGACGTATCTGCCTGTGAAGGCTGTAGTGCAGGAAGCCGCAGGCATGGCCCTTGAATATGACGCTGCCACCAAAACCGTATGGATTGGCGGGAAAACAGGCGTGACCGCCATCAGGGATGAAATCTTCTACCGCAATGATTTTGGGTCCATGATCACCTCAGACAAAAGTAAGCTGACCACTCCCGATGCTTCCTATGCCTGGGGAATCGTGAACGACCGGGCCATGAGCCTCCAGCATTTTATTTTCTATCTGGAGCCCGAAGGAAAATACAACACCTTCACAGCATCCTTCTATCTGGATGGTGGCGCCAAAGACAGCCTGACCATTAACATCCGGGAAAACACCACCGACGGTCCGGTCATCAAAACCCTTCAACTGGAGCCCGGCGTGACCCAGCAAGAGGTGTCGGTGGACATTCGGGGGAGACAGCGCATCTGCGTGGAATCCACTGTCACCATGAAGCATGACATGATTTCACAACTGGTGATTGGAGAGCCCGTTTTTAAATAATCGGCTGGGTGCCGGCGCGCAGTGACAAAACAGTTTTATGAGCAGGCACGGGGGCACCCTCTCAAAACCAGAGGGTGCCCCACTATCTTGCACCGCTTTTCAAAGAGACACGCTTTTTATCTGTTGTATTTAATGTAGATATATTTCCCTCCTACACTTTTGTTGACGTCTGCCGCGCTTTGTGTGTTTTGCCAGTACACGCTGTGCCAATCAGGGTTGACGCTGCCAGGTTTATCGACGGCGACAGCCATGTCGGTGATTGGCGGCAACGTATTCGCCTTGGTTGTCCACAAATAGATAAAATCTCCGCCAGAACCCCAATTCAAATCGACGCCAATTCGCGAATACTCAACGTAATTTGAATTGTGATTCACCATTTTTGTCGCCGATGGCTGCGAAGTGGTCCTGTATTCCATAAAGAAATCAGTGTATGCCTCATTGATGTTTTCGCCCAGTTTATAGGTCAAGAAGATGAATTTTCCCTTTGCTTCAGCATTCAAGTCAACATCGACCAGCTGATACCCAGGAGGACACTTGCCTCTCGCTACCCATACGTCATCATCTGCGACGAATACGATATCGGTGACATATTTTTGCAAAGGCCACTGGTTTCCCTGCGCCTTATTCTGCTTTTCGAATTCGGCTTTCAGGTAGGCAGCTCTGTTCGAATCGCTGCAAAGATCCCAAATAGGCACGAGCGCCCTGGCTGTGGTAGTGCCGAAATCCACAAGGGTCCCATGATCCTCCAATGTGGCTTCCCACTTCGTCAGTATGGTGGGATCGGTTTTAAACTGACTGGCGTTTAACGTGAATCCGCCGCCATAGCTGTGGAATTCTTCCTTCTTATTGCTGTCATACTGTGATTTGTTCTTCACGTTTTGATATGAACCACTGCCTCCGACACTGAACACGACGGCATTAAAGTCTGCTTTTGCTGCGATTTTAAAGTTTTCGAAACTGGTTGAGGCCTCAGAACTGGCAGTCACGCTGTAATCAACCCTTCCGCCGGTAATGGTGTCCACAAGGACAAAGTGGCCGAAATTGGCAAAAACCGTATTGGCAGGGGTGTTGTTGTCATTCAACAACATCTTGGCATCAATCGTGAGGTATTGTTTTAAGTCGGTCGCTCCGGTGACATAGACGCCATACTTCTTAACGATATGACTATAGGTGGAAAAATAATTGTTCAGTTCCTGTGTGCGCGTCGTATCAAAATTAGATTTAACCGAACCGCCAAAACCAAAATAACTGCCCGACGCGCCTATACTTGTTGAGATACTCTGACTGTATGACCGGATGGATTCGCTGACGGTTTGCGTGGAGTTAGCCTCATCATACCGAATGCGTTCCATTCTTTGGTTCTGAATGAGCTTCCCGGTATCTAACACCGGCTGTTTTAACGATTCCACAGATGCGTATTTGGCAAAGACGTCATATCCCCGGCCGATGCGCATGACCACTGGAATATCGGCTTCATTCATCATTACTTTATATGCTTTACCAACTTCATTCATTCCCCAGTTCTGTTTGAGCATACTGATATCGATTGAGTTAAGCTGTAGCAAATCCGCGGATATATCCGGCTTGATATCCGGTTGAAATATGGGAGGAGTTACTATTTGCAAAATCGGTGGAACGTACGGCTTCGTTGCCGTTTCTCCTGGAGCGGCAGGTTTTGTGACCGTTGCCTTTCTGGTGACTGCATCCCATTGAACGTCACAGCCCAGTTTTTCGGTTACAAACCGGAGGGGCAGCATGGTCCGTCCGTTGATGATCAGGGGCTTCACATTGGGGTTTTCCGGATCGATGGGAACAGGTTGACCATTGACCACTGCATTGCTTTGGCCAATCCACAACTCCAGTTTCGTGGCATCCAGCAGCACCGTTACTTTTTTGGTTTCATTATCCCAGGAAACCTCCGCGCCCAATGGGGCTGCGGCGTATTTGATTGGCAGCAGGGTTCTGCCTTCCACAATGGCCGGGCTCACGTCCATCACAATCAGTTCACCATTGACTGTGTATGTATTTTGATCAAGGATGAACGCCATAACGGTCTCCTGTTTGTCTGAAGGTTCAGTCGCTGAGACAATCAAGGGAAAAAGCAAAATGAAAAACACCAGTACCCACGTTATTGATAAGACCTGAGAGGAAATCCGTCGACATTTTGTGGCGCGAAACATTTTCATAATCCTGACCTCCCTTTCCATTAGCAGGTGAATACTGCATGGTGCATGGTGCCTTTTTTTGAGCTGTTCACGTTGTTGAACAGCTTTGCGCCACCTTCTTTCGGAATATTCAGGCTTTTCTCCGCAGTACACTTTTTCCCCTTACATTCATTCTACTCCTCCATCCACCAGAATTCAATAAAAAGAACGCCAAGATGGTTCCTTGACGTTGCTCAGAATCCTGGTCATAATCGGTGGCAAAGCTATGTGACGCCATGAAAACCCTGAAGGTACCTTCGTTACAATCGTTGAAAGCAAACCCACTGTCACCTACTCCCGCTGCATCAGCTTAATGCAGTCAATCAAAGGGCTGATGGAAGCCCGGCTGGAATGATCATAGGAAGTAAGTATTGCCTGGTTTGCTCCCTCTTCCATGGTGGTCCGGCGACTCTTCAACTGCAGCATTTTGCTATAAAGTTTCATAGCGGCTTTGTCAGGCAGACCCATCTTTTCATAGTTCAGGCCGCTTTGAAAATAGAAGAAAGGAATCCGCTCCGTCTCCTGATCCGTAAAATTGTCTTTTTTGATCTGTGCTGCCCCTTCGGAAGTAAAAGGCGCTCCACCGGTAGCAAACACAACGATCCGTCGGCCCATCAGATCAGGCACCTTTCGGCGCAGTTCTTTGAGCCCCTGAATCCGGCCTGCATACAAACCGCCGCCGAAAACCAACTGGCCGTCAGTGGTTATCTCATCCGGTTGCCACATTTCGATGGAGATGATCTCGCATTTCAACTCTTCTCCAATCCACTCGGCATATTTTTTCGTGAAGCCAGTTTTAGATCGGTACACCAATTGAATGGGTTTCATGTTTAAGCCTCCTCCAAATGACTAACTGCTGACTGGCCTGCCTGTCCGGAAGTTGCCGCATCAAGGTGGCAGCCCCCTGTCCCCACTATCACCTGATCCTGCATTTGTCTCCCTGGCAAAGAGTTTGAAAGAAGACACTAAAAATCTTCGGTTCCGAACTTTCCGTCTCGATAATCCTGAAAGCCTGGTCCAGCTCTTCCTTGGTGTTCATCACAAAGGGACCTCTGCCGCCTGCCACATCCATCAAATAAATGTTCATGGGTGAATAGGTCATGGCAGGACCCTTCACATAGATTTATACCAGTGTATTCACCGAAACTATTTGTCTGCAGAATGGATTCCATAAAGACAGATGGATACAATGTCTATCATCCGCTGTTCCAGCCCATCACTGGTGTTGAATCCCCTGAAATAATTAACAATACCAGCAAATAAACTGTTGTTTAGCACATCAACTTTCAGCTCCAGCCGATTTTCCATCGAAGCACTGAAATCTTTTGAAGCCCTGATCAGGTGCTTGTAGAATGGCTTAAAATCAAAAACCCGGTCTCGCTCGGCGCTGGCCTCAATGGTTTGTAATTCCCTGAGGAAAATTAAATAGACCTTTTCATTCAATTTGATTGAGTGGGCGACCAAGTGACAAAATGCCTCAAGGTTCTGAAATATGGTACGATCTGCCTGTACAACAGCACCCGCATCAAGGTGAGCCAGCATTTCTTCCGCCCATACAAACAGGATGTCACTTTTTTTCAAAATGATTGTAGAATGTGCCCTTGGCAATGCCCACTTCCTGGGTAATGGCTGCCACGCTCGTCTGTTCGTACCCCCTGGTTTCAAAAAGGAGGACGGACGTTTCAACGATGGATTTTCTCACATACTGGCGTTGTTGTTGATAAACTGACATGGCTGGTCTCTTGTCAGTCCCCTATTTTATCAGCTCAATAACCAAAAGGGTTCTCAGCCCATCTCCCCGCCAACGGGCTCCTCCATATACTGGATTTCCTTCCCCTGAACCCTGGCATAGGCAATTTCCCTCGCAGTGCTGCTGCCAATATACCCCTTCCGGTTGATCACATAGATGGCTTCTGCCATATCAATCTTCTGCAGATGCATGTCGTCCAGCATGCCTTTCACCTCATCGGTGAGCACGGTTTCATACTCACCATCGGCATGGCCGAAGAGGCCTACGGAAATGACCACATAGCCTTTCAGGGTGAGTTCCCGCTGCACCCGAACATAGTCGTCCTTAAACCGGGTGCTGCCGCAGAGGGTGATGACGGGGTATTTCCACTGGTTGTTCATGGGTGGGCTCCTCCTCTATCCATGATAATCTTACACCTTTTCAATTCACGCGATATGTAGAACCAATCACTGGACACCACTATAAGTCTCCCGGCATTTGGGAAAATTCGGGCAGCCCCAGAAGACTTTTCCCTCGTACTTGCCTTTTGAAGCTTTTCTCACTACCATTGGCACATCACATTTGGGACAAAGGGGAGCCTGATCGGGATTCTTTGCAGCTGCAACAACTGGTTCATATGTTTTTTCTGCTTTTTCATCAAATACACCCATTAACGCCGTCTCAATTTCGTTGGCTGTGTATCCAGATTTTGAAGACAGGCGAATCAGTTCGAGGCCGGCATCCTTATACAGTTTTTCAATAAACTGATCCCGCTCATAGCTCTTCTTGCTGGTATGGCTGATATCATCCAGCTCGATGGCACACAGCGGTTTCATGCTTACCGTCTCACACAGAACAAAATCCACATGCTTCTGGGCGATTTTGCCGAAGTATTTCATGTGTTCACTGCCAGCTTCCTTTGAAATAAAAAAGATATCTTTCAGTCCGATCTTGGGACATATGACTGCCCGCTCTCCCACAAAGAGTTTCAATGTATGATAGAATGATTTTTCTGCATCCGTCAGAACACTATGCGACACCCGGTATGGCAGTTTTATCTCCCTTTCAGGAATCTCAACTGCATCACTGCCATAGTCAATCACCGGTCCTCTCTTGTGGATGTTTCGGCCACTCTTTCTCCCTCCAATAGCAACATAGGCAAGGCCCGCAAAAATCAGAACCAAAACAAGTAGTAAAGTCATTGTCTATACTCCTTCCATAGATATGATCGTAGATTCTAATATCGCAAGAACCTAAATTCTATGATCAGATTAATCGGTATCTCATTGTACTTAGGGTCTACTGAACAACGTTGAAGACATTGAAAATACTGACTCAAAGCCTCTT
>JAWSUV010000120.1:0-8667 GCA_033549305.1 Bacillota bacterium
TGGGACAGCCGCAGCCGTCGTGTCTGCCCTGTCTGCCGCTGCAACCGAATCGCCGGAGCGTATGGCCCTGAGCCTCTTTCACTTCAGCGGGCGGCTGCTCGGCCGGCTGGTGAAAAAAGCCTGTAAACGGGAATCCCTGGGTATGGTGCTGACCGTGGGCGGAGTGGCGGCCAACGCCATTGTGCGCCGGGTCATGGAGCAGGAGCTGGCCGGACTGCCGGTAACGGTTCATCACGCCCTGCCCCAGTACTGCGGTGACAATGCTGTCGGCACAGCCTTTCTGACACTGAAAGCACTCCGTGAACAGTAAATGCTCTGTAAGGAGGCACTCACCATTAACATTAAAACCATCTCCGTCTCACAGCTTAATTCATATGTGAAACGCCTCATTGGCGCTGACCCCATCCTTCACATGGTCCAGGTGGCAGGAGAGTTGTCCAACTGCACCTATCACGGCAGCGGCCATGTGTATTTCTCCCTGAAGGACGAAAACAGCCGGATCCGCTGCGTGATGTTCCGCAGCCAGGTGCAGAGCCTGGAAATCCGCCTGAAGGACGGAATGCGGGTGATGGCGGCCGGGTCGGTCACCGTGTACGAAAGGGACGGCCAGTACCAGCTGGTGGCTTCCCACGTGGAGGAAACGGGTCTGGGCGACTGGTTCCTGGCTTTCCAGCAGCTGAAGGAAAAGCTGGAAGCAGAAGGCCTGCTGGACGCTGCCCGGAAGAAACCCCTGCCCAGGTACCCGGAAGCCATCGGCCTGATCACCTCAGAAACAGGAGCCGCCCTGCAGGATTTTCTCACCGTGCTTCAGCGACGGTGGCCTTCAGCCAGGCTCACCCTGTTTCCCGCGGTGGTGCAGGGGGAAATGGCCCCGGCTTCTCTCACCCAAGCGGTGAAAAAAGCCCAGGAATATCCGCTGGACCTGATTCTGCTGGGGCGGGGCGGCGGCTCCATTGAAGAGCTGTGGGGATTTAACAGCGAATCCCTGGCCTATGCCATCGCGGAGTCGGCGATTCCCATCATCACCGGCATCGGCCATGAGACCGACTTTACCATCGCCGACTTTGTGGCGGACCGGCGGGCCAACACGCCCACGGCGGCGGCAGAGCTGGCGGTGCCCGACGGCGCCATGCTCACGAGGCAGCTGGACGGGCTGCTGATGACCATGAGACACCGGGTGGAAACCCACCTGCGGCAGGAGAGACGGTCGTTGAATGCGCTGTCTCTCCGGGCGCCCCTGCGGTTTCCCACCCGTTTTCTGGATGAGCGCCTCCAGGCGCTGGACGGTATCCAGACCCAGCTGGTGAACCGGATCCGCCAGGATTTCCGGGAACGCCGGAGCAGCCTGGACCATGCGGGAGAGAAGCTGCATCAGCTCAGCCCGCTCAGTATTCTGGGCCGTGGCTACGCCATGGTGCAGGACGAGGCGGGCGGGGTTGTGACCCGTACAGCACAGGTCACGCCCGGCATGCCGGTGAAGGTGCGGCTGCAGGACGGGGGCTTCAGGGCGCAGGTGACGGAACGATTAAAGGGGGCGGCAGATAATGAAGAAGAAATCCTATGAAGCATCCTTCAAACGGCTGGAGGAAATCATGGAAAAGCTGGAAAACCAGCAGCTGGGGCTGGAAGAGTCCCTGACCCTCTTTCAGGAGGGAATTGACCTGTACCGGCAGTGCCGGGAACAGCTGAACAAAGCGGAAGAGACCCTGAAGGTGGTTATGGCGGAATCCGGCCTGGAAACCCTGAAGCCCCTGCGGGAAGAAGGGGAGGAATCCTAAATGGAATGGCGTGAACAGCTGCAGCGGTATGTGGACCTGATTAACGAAGGACTGTCCGTCTATACGGACGTGGAAGACCCGGAAAGCCAGCAGGTGGTGGATGCCATGCAGTACAGCCTCTTTGCCGGCGGCAAACGGCTGCGGCCGGTGCTGGCCCTGGCGGCGGCGGAAATGCTGGGAGCGGACAGCCGTGCAGCCCTGCCCTACGCCTGCGCCCTGGAGATGATCCATACCTATTCCCTGATTCATGATGACCTGCCGGCCATGGACGATGATGATTTTCGGCGGGGAAAACCCTCCAGCCATATGGTCTACGGCGACGGCATGGCGATTCTGGCCGGTGACGGCCTGCTGAACCTCGCTTATGAAGTAATGATGGAGGATGCGCTGACACAGGATGATCCCAGGCCTTATCTGAAAGCAGCCCGTGAAATCGCCGTGGCAGCCGGGATCTATGGCATGATCGGCGGCCAGACGGCGGACCTGATGAATGAAGGCAACGCCGTGACCCCCGATACCCTGCTCTACATTCACCGGCACAAAACCGGTGCCCTCCTGGCGGCTTCGCTGACGGCGGGTGCCTACGCTGCCGGCGCCGGCGATGCGGAGGCAGAGGCCCTGAAACGTGCCGGCTTTGCCCTGGGACTGGCCTTCCAGATCCAGGACGATCTGCTGGACCTGGAGGGAGACGAGGAGGAAATGGGTAAGCCCGCGGGCAGCGACCTCCGGAACGAGAAAGTCACCTATCCTTCCCTTTTCGGGGCAGAAGCGGCTCATGACAAGGTGCGGGAGCTGACGGAGGAAGCCCTCACGATCCTGGAAAGATTCGGGCCGTCATCGGCCTTTCTCCAGTCACTGGCCACGTACCTGATTACCAGGCGGTCGTAACCGGATGCAGATCGCTGTGTCTCTGACGCACAGCCGGGTATTGTTTAGCTATGGAACGTCTCCGTTAATGGAAACAGCCTGTTTGATATCACGAGCTGCTCATGGAGTGAACGGCAGCAACAGGAGGTGGAAAGAGTGGATTTTCTGACAGCCATCGGCCAAAACAAGGTGTTGTGGGTCTCGATGCTTGCCTGGTTTATCGCCCAGTCACTGAAGGTGGTTCATTCGCTGATTGTGGATAAGCGCTTCAATATCCTGCGGTTTGTGGGTTCAGGCGGCATGCCCAGCTCTCATTCCTCATTTGTGATGAGTTTGACAACGGCCATCGGAAAGATTCACGGGTTTGATTCCAGCCTGTTCGCGCTCTCCCTGGGGTTTGCCCTGGTGGTCATGTACGATGCTGCCGGCGTGCGCTATGCCGTGGGGCGCCAGGCCATTATTCTCAACCAGATGATGGAGGATTTTCAGCATCACCGGAAGGATAAGAAGCTCACGGAACACAGGCTGAAGGAACTGATCGGCCATACCCGGTATGAGGTGGTTGCCGGCGCTGTTTTGGGTGTTGCCGTGGCCCTGTGGCTGATTTGAGTTTTTGTTCAGTTCATGGTATAATGGAGGCAGGAACTGCGGTGGTGCAGTATTCTAGTCAGTTACGCTGGTTACTGAGGGCGGGCCTAAAAATCCGCAAAAGGGCACATCGATGAAGTTCCTGGTTAGGGCTTGCGACGCCCAGTCGTGGGTCTTTTCTGGGAGTAAGAAGATGGGGGCGATCTGCAATGGCATGCGGGCGTTGACCCTCGCTTCGTGGAGGCCTTGTTCAGTGAAAGACTGAGAAGGTAGAAACCTGTGCAGGCGTCTTATTGAGACAGCAAAATAAGCACAGTGTAGCCTGCCTTGAGTGGGATGAGCAGATAGGTGGATCAGGTTCCCAGAACCAGGGCCCGGTAACGGGGACTATTGCCACCTGAAACTCCTCCTGCAAAAGAGGCTAAGAACCGGCGATATTGCAGAGGAAATCTCCTAGACTGTTCGCAAGAGACTATTCAGGGATTACAGTGCGGACTAAGTGGCAATCCAGTCCTGTACATGGTGACATGACAGAGGCTTCTTTAAAGGGAAACCGCTGTGCTGGCGACACGCAGTAGAAGTCGGGGAAAACTTACTGGACCTAAGCCGTAAAATTTACCTGATGGGTTACCACTGCCTGTTTCTGCTGATAGCGGTTGCTATCAGCTTTTATTTTTTATATGATAGAAGCCGGGAATGAGTTGATTCACTTGGAGGGAATTTTTTTGGGCAAGATCAAAACGCAGAAAACCATTCCGAACGGCCGCCCGGCGCAAAACCATATCGAAGCGCTGTTTCAGAAATATAATCTGAAATGGGTGGCCACTGTTTCCGTGTGGACCTTTTTTTTGGCCGCCCTGTTTAATTACCTGTCCGAACAGGTGCTGATCCAGGCGGCTGTGATCCCCGCTTTTGTGATTCTGGTGATCATCATCATGCTGGGCGTTACTTTTGACATGATCGGCATCGCCGTGGCCGTGGCTTCTGAAAAACCCTTTCATGCCATGGCGGCGGACAAAGTGACTTCGGCCAGGGCCGCCATCCGTCTGCTGAAAAACGCCGGCGTGGTATCCAATGTCTGCAATGACGTCATTGGTGACATCTGCGGCATTATCAGCGGAGTGGCGGCGGCCACGATTCTGCTGAAAATCACCCCGCAGCAGGAACCCCTGGTCCAGCTGGTGAGCACTTTGGTGCTTGGCGGATTTGTCGCTTCCCTCACCGTGGGGGGCAAAGCCATCGGCAAAAACATCGCCCTGGAAAAATCCCATCAGATCGTCAACGCCGTTTCCCGGGTGACCACTTTTTTCACCGGCGAAAAATAACGGGCATTCATGCATGACTGCCTTATAAATATACAATAAATGGTTCGAAATGATTGATTCCTGAAACCGTAAGGGGTACAATGAAACATAGAATGAAACGCAGAAAGAGAGAGGATTGTATGACTTCGTTACTGGATCAGATCCAATCACCTGAAGATTTGCAGCCATTGGATGAACAGGAGCTCAAACAGCTGGCGGCGGAAATTCGCCAGTTTTTGGTGGAGAGTGTTTCCAAAACCGGCGGTCACCTGGCCTCCAACCTGGGTGTGGTGGAGCTGACCCTGGCGCTGCACCAGACGTACGACACCTATCAGGACAGGATCATCTGGGATGTGGGGCATCAGACCTATGTCCATAAACTCCTCACCGGCCGGAAGGACGCCTTCGACACCCTGCGCCAGTACGGCGGTCTCAGCGGTTTTCCCAAATGTCACGAAAGCGTGCATGACCATTTTAATACGGGGCACAGCGCCACGTCGATTTCGGCTGCCCTGGGAATGGCCACGGCCCGGGATTTAAAAGGGGAGAAGCACAAGATTCTGGCGGTGATCGGCGACGGCGCCCTCACCGGCGGCATGGCCTTTGAAGCCCTGAATCATGCGGGGCAGAGCCATGTGGACCTGACGGTGGTGCTGAACGACAACAAAATGTCCATCGCCAAAAACGTGGGCGGACTGTCCAATTACCTGACCAAGATCCGGACCATGCCGGTGTATTCCCGCCTGAAGGAAGACATCGAGCATTTGATGGATCAATTTGCACTGGGCAAAACCGTGTATAAAACTGCTGAGAAAGCGAAGGATTCCATCAAGTACTTTTTTGTTCCCGGTATTCTGTTTGAAGAACTGGGCTTTACGTATATCGGCCCTGTGGACGGCCACAACCTGCAGGATCTGAAAGAAGCCTTCCGCCTGGCGAATCGTATCGGCGGTCCCAAGTTGGTGCATGTGCTCACCGTGAAGGGAAAAGGCTACCAGCCTGCCGAAAAATATCCGGCCAAGTTCCACGGCGTCAGCGCCTTTTACCCCGAATCCGGCCTTCCCCGGAGCCTCAAAAAATCGGTCACCTTTTCGGATGTGGCCGGGACGGCAGTGAAAGCTGCCGCTGAGAAGGATCCCCGGGTGGTGGCCATTACGGCGGCCATGCCGGACGGCACAGGCCTTAACGGTTTTGAACGCCGTTTTCCCGAGCGTTTCTTTGACGTGGGCATTGCAGAGCAGCATGCCGTGACCTTTGCGGCAGGACAGGCGGCGGCAGGCCTCCGGCCTTATTTCGCCGTGTATTCCTCATTCCTGCAGCGGGCTTATGACCAGGTGATTCACGATGTGTGCCTGCAGAACCTGCCGGTGACGTTTCTGGTGGACCGGTCCGGCCTGGTGGGACAGGATGGGGAAACCCATCACGGTGTTTTTGATCTCTCCTGCCTCTCCGGCGTTCCCAACCTCACCATGATGTCCCCGGCCGACGGGGATGAACTGAAAGCCATGATTGCCTATTCCGCCGGGTTGGAAGGCCCGGTGATGGTGCGTTACCCGCGGGGAGAAGCCTTCAGCCTCCATCTTCCCCAGGAGCCTGTCCAATACGGTAAGGGCCGGATGCTGGCGGAAGAGGGAAATGATTTTCTGCTGGTCGCCCTGGGCACCATGAACCGGACAGCGCTGCAGGTACTGGCGGATGCCCGGGAAAAAGGACTGACCGGCCGGGTGCTGGACCCCCGCTTTGTGAAACCGCTGGATACGGATTTGCTGCTCCATCACGGCCGTCAGGTGAAACGGGTCTATGTGATGGAGGAAAACCAGCAAATCGGCGGTCTGGGCTCACAGGTGCAGGCCCTGTATCAGGCCAACGGCCTGTCGTGTCCGGTGGAAGTGATAGCCCTGCCGGATCAGTTCACGCAGCAGGGTGACATGAAGAACCTGTACCAGCAGCTGGGCATGACACCGGAACAGATTCTCCAGCGGATGCTGCAGGATGTCGACCGGGACACGGCTGCCAGAACCGGCACAGAAACCGGAAAAGTGGTTACCCTGGCCCCATCGGAGAAGAGAGTGTATGGCAAAACAGCGAATTGATGTGTTGTTGACGGAAAAAGGATTCTATTCCAGCCGTGAAAAGGCCCGTGCGGCCATCATGGCAGGCCTGGTGCTGGTGAACCGTGACCGCGTGGACAAGCCGGGCACGAAGGTGGAGGATACCGCCCGGATTGACATCAAGGGCGATGCCATCCCCTACGTGAGCCGGGGCGGCCTGAAGCTGGAAAAAGCCATGGCGCTGTTTGATGTTGATCTGGCGGGACTGGTATGCATGGACATCGGTGCCTCCACCGGCGGATTCACCGACTGCATGCTGCAGAACGGCGCGGCCAAAGTGTACGCAGTGGATGTGGGCTACGGCCAGCTGGACTGGAAACTGCGCAACGACTCCCGGGTGGTGGTGATGGAACGGACCAACATCCGTCATGTGACACCCTCGGACATTCCTGACCCCATTGATTTTATTTCCATCGACGTCTCCTTTATTTCCCTGAAGCTGGTGCTGCCCGTGGCCAAAGAGCTGCTGGCGCCCCGGGGAAAGCTGATCGCCCTCATCAAACCGCAGTTTGAGGCGGGCCGGCATCAGGTGGGAAAAAACGGAGTGGTGCGGGATGAAAAGATCCATCAGCAAGTGATTCTCCAGGTGGCGGAGGCCGCCCGGGAACTGGGATTATTCACCGCCGGACTCAGTTTTTCGCCCATTCGCGGGCCAAAAGGAAATGTGGAATTTCTGCTGGCACTCACCCAAACAGATTCTCCACCGGAAACGGTGTCAAGGTTGGTTATTGAACAGATTGTCAGGGAAGCGCACACCCACGACTGGTAGTGCCGCGGATGCCGGAGCATGCTGTCCGGAATGAAAAGGAGGGAGTCATGAAATACCTACGCCATGCTAAAATTCTGGAAATTATCATGCAGCGGGATATTGAAACCCAGGAGGAACTGACCCAGGCCCTCCGCGAGAACGGAATGGCCGTGACCCAGGCCACGGTGTCCCGGGATATCAAGGAACTGCGTCTGGTAAAACAGATGTCCCACAGCGGCCGCTATAAATACGCGTCCATGTCCAGCCAGGATGCCCTGCTCACGGACCGGCTGGTACGGCTGTTCAAGGAATCCGTTGTTTCGCTTGACCATGCGGGCAATATGGTGGTCATCCGCACTCTCTCCGGTGCAGCCAATGCGGCCGCTTCCGCCATTGATGCCGCGAGCTTTAAGGAAGTGGTGGGCACCATTGCCGGCGACGACACCATCTTTGTGGTGGTGCGGGAAGAAGACCAGGCGGAAGACATCAAGGAGCGGTTCCGCAAACTGACAGAATAAGCAGGAGGAAACCCATGCTGCTGGAATTGGAAATCAGCGATTTTGCATTGATCGATCATCTGCAGTTAACCTTTGGACCGGGCCTGACCATTCTCTCCGGCGAAACAGGCGCCGGCAAATCCATCCTGATTGATGCCGTCAGCATGTGCCTCGGCAGCCGTGCCGACCGTGAACTGGTGAAATCCGGCAGGGAAAAAGCGCGGGTGCAGGCGGTGTTTGAAGCCCCTGAAAAGCCTTCTTTGCTGTCTCTCCTGGAAGAAACCGGCATTGAACTGGAGGATTCCCGGCAACTGATCATCTCCCGGGAGATCCACCACACCGGCCGCAGCATCAGCCGCATCAACGGCGTGACGGTGACCCAGCAGCTGCTGAAAACGGTCATGGAACAGATCACCGACCTGCACGGCCAGCATGAGCACCAGTCACTGCTGCATCAGGAGACCCACCTGCAGATGCTGGACGCCTTCGGCAGCCGCGAGCTGCAGCAGGTGAAGCAGGCCTATGGTGACGGCTATGCCCGGGTGCTGGCGTTGAAGCAGGAATTAAGCTTATTAGGATCCAGTGAGACGGAACGTGCCCGCCAGCTGGATTTTTTGTCATTCCAAATCCGGGAAATTGAAGCGGCCCAGCTCCAAACGGGAGAAGAAGAAGCCCTGCAGGAGCGGAACGAACTGCTGCGCCATGCCCAGCAGATTACTGCGGTGCTGGGGACCTTTCACGAGGAAGTGTACGAGGGCAGTCAGGCGCCGGCGG
>JAWSUV010000121.1:0-8632 GCA_033549305.1 Bacillota bacterium
CCTCACCGCCACCCCCATTCCCCGCACCCTTCACATGGCCATGAGCGGCATCCGGGACATGAGCACCATCGAGGACCCGCCGGAGGAGCGCTTCCCCGTGCAGACCTACGTGGTGGCCTGGAACCCGTCCCTGGTGGCCGACGCCATCCTGCGGGAAACCGCCCGGGGCGGCCAGGTGTTTTACCTGTACAACCGGGTGGATGGCATCTACACCGTCGCCAACGGGCTGGCGGACCGGTTCCCCGACCTGAACATCGGGGTGGGTCACGGCCAGATGAACGAAACCGAACTGGAAAAGGTGATGCTCGATTACTACGAAGGCCGCTACGACGTGCTGGTGTGCACCACCATCATCGAGAACGGCCTGGACATCCCCAACGCCAACACCATCCTGGTGCAGGACGCCGACCGGCTGGGCCTGGCCCAGCTGTACCAGCTCCGGGGCAGGGTGGGCCGTTCCACCCGCCAGGCCTACGCCTACCTCATGTTCCAGCGGGATAAAATCCTCTCGGAAACGGCCGAAAAACGCCTGAAGGCCATCAAGGAATTCACCGAATTCGGCTCCGGCTTTAAAATCGCCATGCGTGACCTGGAAATCCGGGGGGCCGGCAACCTCCTGGGAGGCGAACAGCACGGCCACATGGCCGCCATCGGGTACGACCTCTATGTCAAGCTGCTGGAGGAAACCATGCAGAAAACCCGCGGCGAGACCGTGGAAGCCGAGCCGGAAGTGGCCATCGAGCTCAATGTCAACGCGTACATTCCCAAGGAGTACATCCGGAACGCCGGCCACAAGATCGACCTCTACAAGAAAATCGCCGCCATCCGCAGCCTCCAGGACCGCTACGAGGTGGAAGAGGAGATCGAGGACCGCTTCGGCGAGATTCCCGGCATTGTCCGCAACCTCCTCACCGTGGCCACCATCAAGGCCCTGGCCATGAAGGCGGGCATCAGCAGCATCATTCAGAAAGAGGAGACCGTCAAACTCCAGTTCGGCACCGGCCTGCGGTTCAACCCCGAAGCCATTGCCCGGGTGATCCACGACTACGGCCGCCGCATCACCTTCAACGCCGGCCAGCATCCCTATTTTACCTACAGGGCCGCCGTCATCCGGGACGCCGACCAGCTGATCCGCGAAATCACCGCCATCGTGGAGATCCTTTCCGGCGAAGCCGCCGCCTGATACTTGCAAATTTCAGCCGTTCCGCTATAATGGACATGGTATGAAACACATATTGAAGGAGTTGAACCCATTGATGAATCGAAAAACGCGCATGACCGCGATCCTGATCCTTGTGATCACCTCCCTCCTCCTGACCGCCTGCGGCGGCGGAGCCGGCGAGATCCCCGACGACGCCGTGGCCGTTGTCAACGGCAGCCCCATCCCCACGGAAACCTACGAGAACACCCTGGCCCTGATGAAAATGAACTATGAAATGGAAATGGGCGCCGGTTTCTTTGAAGAGGAGGACAACGTAGAAGGAATGACCCTGCTGGACACCATCAAGGAACAGGTGCTGGAACGCCTGATCTTCGCCGAAATCATCCTCCAGGACGCCGCCGCCAACAACATCGAACTGAATGAAGACGAGTTCACCGAAACCATGGCCCTGTTCATGGGCTTCATCGAAGATGACGAGGAACTCATGACCTTCATGGCGCAGAACAATATCAGCGATGAGTATTTCCGCAGCGAAATGCGCAAGGAGCTCATCATGATGGAGTTCCAGGAACACTTCCTGGAAAACGCAGCCGTCTCAGAAGAAGACGCCCGGGCGTACTATGACGCCAATCCCGACCTGTTCGCCTTCGACCAGGTGGCGGCCAGCCATATCCTGGTGGACTCGGAGGAGCAGGCCGTTGAACTGAAAACGCAGCTGGACGGCGGAGCCGATTTCGCAGAACTGGCCATGGCGTATTCCTCCTGCCCCTCCTCCTCCCAGGGCGGCGACCTGGGCTACTTCGGCCGCGGCCAGATGGTCAGCGCCTTTGAGAAAGCCGCCTTCAGCATGGAGGTAGGCGATATCAGCGATCCGGTGCAGACCGAATTCGGCTGGCACCTGATCATGGTCACCGACCGGATTGACGAAGTGGATGATTTTGAAGACACCAAAGATTATATCCTGGATCAGCTGAAGCAGGAAGAGCTCTCGGCCCACATCGAAGCCCTGCGGGAAGCCGCAGAGGTAAAGCGCCGTGAAAACCTGTAGGTGCGTGCAGGGAAACGAAGCACCGGCATGACCGGACAGGAGGCTGACCGCATGAGCAAAAAAGACACCTACCTGAAGGGCGCCCTGTTCCTGGGGGCCGCCGGCATCCTGGTGAAAATCATGGGCGCCCTGTTCCGCATACCGCTGGGCCGCGCCATGGGCTCCGAAGGCATGGGCTTTTACCAGGTGGGGTACACCGTCTACAACTTTCTCCTGGCCTTCACCTACGCGGGCTTCCCCACCGCCGTCTCCAAACTGGTGTCGGAGAAAAAAGCCAAGGGCCATCATGCCCACGCCCACGCCATTTTCACCACCACCCTCAAACTCCTGGCCGTTCTCGGAATGGCCGGTTCCCTGTTTTTGGCCCTGGGCGCCCGCTACCTGGTGAACGAGGTATTCGAGAGTCCACTGGCCTACCACGCCGTTCTGGCCCTGGCCCCCACCATCTTCTTCATCTCCATCCTGGCCGCCTACCGCGGCTATTTCCAGGGGATGAAGGACATGAAACCCACCGCCCTGTCCCAGGTGGTGGAACAGCTGGGCCGGGTCGTCATCGGCCTTTCCCTGGCCTTCCTGCTGCTCCGCACGATGGGGGAACCCATTGCGGCCGCCGGGGCCGTGCTGGGCGCCGGCGCCGGCGGGCTGGCCGCGCTGGGATTCATGATCTACTTTTATTCGCAGCGCCGCCGTAGGGAGACCTTTCCCATCACCGACCAGCTGGGCCTGGAGCCGGAATCCACCCCCACCATCATTAAAAACGTGCTGAAAATCGCCGTGCCCATCGCCATCGGCGCCGCCGTGATGCCCCTGATCAACATGCTGGACACGGTCATTGTCCTCCGCCGCCTCCAGGCGACGGGCTACACCTATGAACAGGCCAATTCCCTCTACGGACAGCTTCAGGGCATGGCCTCCACGCTGGTGAACCTGCCCCAGGTGGTGACCATCGCGCTCGCCATGAGCATCGTGCCCGCCGTGTCCGACGCCGCCGCCCGGGACGACTGGGTCAGCGTCCGGGAGGACAGCGCTTCCGTGTTCCGGGTCAGCATGATGCTGGGACTCCCTGCCGCCACCGGCCTGGTGGTGCTGGCCGGCCCCATCATGCGCATGCTGTTTCCGGCCGAACCCGCTTCCCTGGGCCAGGTGATGTTCATCATGGGCTTCGCCGTCCTGTTCCTCACCCAGCTCCAGACCCTCAC
Source organism: Bacillota bacterium (assembly GCA_033549305.1). Lineage (GTDB taxonomy): Bacteria > Bacillota > Clostridia > Peptostreptococcales > Tindalliaceae > Anoxynatronum. The sequence continues at coordinate 3,410 of JAWSUV010000121.1, forward strand.
CGGCATTCTCCAGGGCCTGGGCCGCCCGGACATCCCCGTGCGCAACCTGTTGACAGGGGCCCTGTTCAAGCTGGTCATCACCTACACCCTTACCGCCACCGCCCTGCATGTGCGGGGCGCGGCCATCGGCACCGTCACCGCCTACTTCGTGGCCTTCGCTTTGAACCTGCGGGAAGTCAAGGTCATGACCGGCCTGAAGCTCGACCGGAAGCAGATGGTGTTCAAACCCCTTCTCTGCGTGGGCGTCATGGGTGCCGTCGCCTTCGGCCTTCACCGGTTCATGGAACCCTTTGCCGGCAACACCCTGGCCGTGCTGGCCGCCGTTGCCGCCGGCGCCTCCGTTTACGGCCTCATGCTGCTGAAAACCGACAGTCTCGTCACCCGCGACTTTGACCTGCTGCCCAAAGGCCAGCAGATCGCCGCGCTGCTGCGGCGGTTGAAATTAATGCGATAATAGGAGGCAACCGTCATGCCCACCCTCACCATTGCCGGCCTCGGACCCGGCGCCATCGACCACCTGCCCCTGGGCACCTGGCGCCTGATGCAGGAGCATCCGGCCATCTACCTGCGCACCCGGCAGCATCCCCTGGCGGCTGACCTGGACGCCGCGGGCATCGCCTTCCAGACCTTCGACAGCGTCTATGAAGCGCATGACACCTTCGACGAAGTGTACCAGGACATCGCCCGCCAGGTACTGGCCCTGGCCCGCACCCGGGACATCCTCTACGCCGTGCCCGGCCATCCCGCCGTGGCGGAAGAAACCGTCCGCCTGATCCGGGAAGCCCTGGCTGCGGAACAGACCGGCATCACCCTGACGCTCCTTCCCGCCATGAGCTTCCTGGATGCCCTGTTTCCCCTGCTGGACCATGACCCCGTGGACGGCTTCCTCCTCATCGACGCCCTCCAGTTTGACCGGCAGCCCCCCGACACCAACCGGGACGTGGTCATCACCCAGGTGTACGACCCCTATGTGGCTTCAGAGCTGAAACTGGGCCTGATGAACTATTATGACGCCGAACAACCTGTAAAGGTGATTAAAAGCGCCGGAATCCCCGGAATGGAAGAGGTGCGGGAGATTCCGCTGTACCGGCTGGACCGCCAAAAAGACCTGGATTACCTCACAAGTATTTATATTGCAAGGGTTGACAGGTTTTCAAAAATACATTATAATATGAATCATCTTCTGGACATATTGGAAAAACTACGTGGTAGCGACGGATGCCCCTGGGACAAAAAACAAACCCATGAGAGCCTCAAACCCTATCTGACGGAAGAAAGCCAGGAAGTCCTTGAAGCCATTGACAGCGGCGACGACGACGCCATCTGCGAGGAGCTGGGCGACCTGCTGCTGCAAGTGGTGTTTCACAGCCAGATCGCCAGGGAACGGGGCGCCTTCACCATGCACGACGTGGTTCACGGCATTGCGGAGAAAATCGTCTTCCGCCACCCCCACGTGTTCGGCAGCGAAACCGCCGATACCCCTGAAGATGTCAAAGAAATCTGGGCAGCCCAAAAAGCGAAGGAAAAAGCCCGCCGGCAGGAACCCTGAAGAAGGGAAAGACCGGAACGATCGATGGACGTAAGGCAAGTGGCATAATGTACGCAGTCCTTTATTACCCATTTTTTCAAATTCATTAAGGAGGGGATTTTGTGAACAAAGCGGAATTAGTGGCAAAGATGGCAGAAATGAGTGGACTGACCAAGAAAGATGCTGAAACAGCCCTGAACTCATTCATGGAGACGGTTGAAGAAACCCTGGTAGAAGGCGGCAAAGTGCAGCTGGTGGGGTTCGGAACCTTCGATGTTCGTGAAAGAAAGCCAAGAAAAGGCAGAAACCCGAGAAATCCTGAGCAGGTCATCGACATCCCGGCTTCCAAAGCACCCGTTTTCAAAGCAGGTAAAACACTTAAAGAAAAAATTAACGGCTAAAGCAGCCAGTAAACACATAAAATCAGGCTTCGGCCTGATTTTATTCTATCCCACGCTTATGTAGGAGGCACCCATGCGCCTGGACAAATATCTGAAAGTGGCCCGCATCATCAAACGCCGCACCATCGCCAACGAAGCCTGCTCCAAAGGCCTGGTCCGGATCAACGACCGCCCGGCCAAGCCCGGCAGCGAGGTGGCCGCGGGCGACATTCTCACCATCGCCATCAGCCAGCCCCCCCTGAAGGTGGAAGTGCTGCAGGTCACGGAACATGTGAAAAAAGAAGAGGCCGACAGCCTCTATCGGCTGATCAAGGAATAGGAGCGGTTCCCATGAAACGTCGCCGTCGAAAACCCAGTCTGGCCCGGAAGATCCTCTGGTTCTTTCTGCTGATGCTCGCGTTCAGCAGCATGCGCACGTGGTATATCCAGGAACAGGAAAGCCGTCACCTGGACCAGGAACGCCAGCAGTACCAGGCCCAGATCGACCTGCTGGATGCCGAAATCCAGCGGCTGCGGGACACCCTGGAAAACATCACCGATGACGAACACATTGAAGCCATGGCCCGAAAAAACCTCAAAATGATCAAGGAAAACGAATGGGTGCTCATCGACATTCAGAACGGAAAAGAATAGGCAAAAACAGGCAGCACAGGCAATTATCCCTTTCTTTTTTTGACAGATGTGCTATAATGACAGGAGTAAGCCACTGAACTACACTTACAAGGAGGAGTAACACGTTTATGCCGGTTGAAGTAGGAAAGATTATCGAAGGAACGGTAGCAGGCATCACCAATTTCGGAGCGTTTATCGATCTTGGAGCAGGCAAAACAGGGCTGGTACATATTTCCGAGGTGGCCGACGACTACGTCAAAAACATCCGGGATTACGTCAGTGACAAGGAAAAGGTCAAAGTCAAAGTGCTGGCCATTGGCAGCGACGGCAAGATCAGCCTGTCCATCCGCCAGGCCGCCGACCGTAAAAAGAAAACGCCCGCACCGGCTGAACTGCAATGGGGAACTCCTCAGCGCAATGATCCCGTCACACTCGACGATAAAATCAGCAAATTCATGAAAGACAGCGACGAAAAAATGCAGGGCGCCAAAAACCGCCTCAAGCCCACCCGCCGCGGCAACAGCTTTGGCAATGGCAAGAGCGAGTAGGCCCCGCCGCAAAGTCACCACATAGTCACTACCTATTATTCGGCCTTATGCCGCTGAATCCAAACCGGGTTCAGCGGCTTTTCGCGTTGAGGTGCTGTTTTTGCAGTCTCATCATTGCTTTCTTTGGCGATATTGCTTGATAACATCACTGAAGGGTATCAGAACAATAATCAGAAAGATCACCCCCAACCGTTCCAGGAGGAAAGCCACATGGGACAACAGCAGTCATCAGACAGCAAACCCGTCAATCACAGCAATCATATCGTAGGCGGCAGCCAGTTTTTCATCACTATCCGGCACAACCAGAACAGCAGCTGGCAGGGCAGCATCCAGCGGCTGGACACCGGCGAAACCGTCCATTTCCGCAACGCGCTGGAACTGACGCATCTCATTGAATCGGCTGCCGGCAGACAGGCTGGCGCCGGAAATGAACAGCGGCAATTTCGAAACTGGCAACAGAAAGAGGAGGATGAAGAAAAGACGCACCGCGACGGCACCACCAATACCTAACGATTTGATGGCATACAGGAACTATTCAGAACGCCTGGACAAAAAGACAAAACCGGCACCATGTGGGTAACCACGTCCCATTAACAAAACGAGGCACTCCAAAGGGTAACCACGTCCCACAAAAACGCGGCTGAAAACAGAGCGCCTGGCTCCAAAACCAATCAGGCAACTTTTTCAAAAGCCGGCAAGAACACGGGAAAAGGAGTGAGCAAGTTGAAAAGGAATGAAAAATGGCAATTAGCCGTCAGTCTTATGTTGGTCTTCCTGCTGGCTTTCAGCAGTGTGCTGATGGTTATAGCGGAAGAAAAAGATGAAGAAGGTCTTGTATCAACTGTGGAATGGGACGGAACGAGAGGTGTTGACTCAGAAAAATGCGGCCTGGCTGACGGTGACCTCCGGGATAAGGAAACCGGGTGGATTCACTGGGTTTTCAACACCAAAGGAGATTCAACGGATGCTAAGCTGACTCTTAACGGCACCGAAATTTATGAGCCGAGCGAACCCCTCAATGCAGAAGTATGGCATTTTTACACACCCTATTTCGAACTTGACGGACTGACCGCTGAAATAAAGCTCTTTGGCGGAGCCCCCGGACCTGGCGGCGGCCTTGTGATTTCCGACTACTGCCCGGGTGAACCAGAAGAGGAAGAACCCTCAGCAGAGCTTATCATCATCAAAGCATTATTCGACGAAGACGATGAAGAGATTGAATCATCCGATAAAGCTTTCGAAGTATTGATTAATAACAGTTACAAGGAAGAATTCTGGAAAGGTGATATTTCTGTAAACATAAACTACAGCAACGATGACATGGAACTGGGCACCTACTTCATAAAAGAAAATGTGGATTCAGAAGACTTTACAGTCACCTACATGGTGGGTGAAACAGAACTGATCGTGGATGAAGATGGTTTCGTTCAGGTAGAGCTTGATGAAGATGGCGACAGCGTGACCATCGTTATTCAGAACCGTCCCGTGAGACCACCATCAAACGGCGGCGGGGATGACAACGGCAACGGCAATGGAGGCAGCGGCAATGGAGGCAGCGATGACCGCAGCGATGACCGCAGAACAACAACGATAACGACACAGACAACGACACCGCTCTCAGCAGCACCGGTGATCGCGCCGGAAATGGTTACCACCGAACCGGCACCGCAAATGACAATTGTTCTGGATGAAGCCGTTCCACAGGCACCGCCCATGCTGCCGCAAACTGGCGGGCCAGGCTCCTGGGCTTTGATCCTGTCCGGTTTGGGCATCTCCTCGTTGGGCGTGATTTTCCGGCGAAGACTGAAAGAAGTGACCAGATCGGTTACCACGTTGTTTGAGGATCGATGGTAGCAGAGCCTTTTCATCAACAAGGAGATAAAAAGGTGAATCAGGATATCACATGAATACAGAGACGACTTAAAAGAATATGGGTTAACGGAAAATGAAGGCAGCTCAGGCAGCTGCCTTTTTTCTGTGGACGCGTGCCCAGTAAGCCGTTAATTGCTAACTGGTGAAAGTCCAGTCTGAGTAAATGCCAAGATGCTCAGTAGCTGACAGGCAACTGGTGGAGAAATCCTAAGGTTGAAGCCCTGTGAAAAAGTACCGATGGAAAATCGGGCGAGCAACCCAG
>JAWSUV010000122.1:0-8628 GCA_033549305.1 Bacillota bacterium
GGTGGTTTGTGGGCCTATGGACCCAGGCTTTTGGCTTGGGTTTCCGAGAGGCTACAAACGGCCTGTCTAAACGATTCCTCAGGCCCGGATAATTTCCACATCGTACCCATCCGGATCGGTGACAAAATAGTAGCGGGGCGGGCTGCCCGGGAGGCCCATCAGCTTAGTCACTTTATAGCCCATTGATTCATGCCTTTCCCGGGATGCTTCCAAATCTTTCACCGTCAGCGCCAAGTGACTGTATCCGTTGCCCATTTCGTAGGGCTCTTCCCGGTCATAATTGAACGTCAGTTCCAATTCAAACTCGCCCGCTTCATCGCTGAGGTATACCAAATCAAACTCGTGTTCAGGAAAATTCTTTCTTCGGGTCATGATCAACCCAAGCCCTTCCTCGTAAAACTTCAGGGAAGCCTCCAGGTCCCTGACACGGATGCATGTATGGACCAATTTATAGTTCATTTTTTCACACCTTTCTGTCCATGCTGTTGAATGGCATTCGTGAATCGCTGCTAATTTTATTTTATCACAGCCATTATGAACTGCCTATGGAAAAAGCATCCGTCCTGAGAGATAAACAACCCACCGGGGTTTATGTCCCGACAGTGGGTTATTTAAAAAATAGGATCGAATCGTCTTGTCGGAGGAGTCTCCATTACCGCCAAAACTCCAGAGACTGTGTTTCGCCCGTTTTCTTCTCTCTGTCTTCCAGCCTCCTTGCTTCCTCCCCTTCCACCATCATCAGGGTTTCCAGCCGGGCGCTCTGCTGAATGATATGCAATGCTTCGTTCCGCCATCGTTTGGATCCCAACAAGAAAGCTGTTCCCAGAATAATCAGCAGTGACAGTGTCGCGAAGGGATAGTTATTTTTCCCATAAACAAAAACAGCTTTTATAATAGGGGCCATCAGCAACAGACCGCCAAAATTGATTAAGAAAGTCACCAAATGCTTTAACGTTACTGTATTCATTACGTGTTTCACAGAATCCTCTCCTTATCTTCTCTCCCTGAAAGTCCGGTAAAATAAATATCAAAACAGACACCTCTACGAAGCAGATGCCTGTTGCCCGCAATCGATGCGTAATCGTAGGAATGGTTAAGCGGCGAACATCCTGCAAGCGTCTACCATCACGTGGATCACTGTCATCAGGAAGTCGACGGATAGGGTAGCCAGTTGAGATACCGCACTTCTTCCAGGTTCTGTTTCCTTCATCCAGAATCCAAAGCCTGCTGCGATCATGCTGACAACTGCTGTCATTGCTATGGCCGTATTCGCTGTTCGATTCATCATATCGCGGCACCTCCTTTCTCCACCCATCTGCAACAATCCGATCACATGGATGATTCTATCAGATGCCGCCTAAACAAAATCTAAACAGCCATGTACCTATCCTTAATCATGTTGATTCATCTGACCTGTTTTTTTGCTTTCCAGAAATCAGGTCCTGTCACACTATTAATAACGCAATTTGATCCTGAAAAGTCTGAGGATAGCGAATTTTTTTGTTTCACCTCTGCCTGTCAGATTAGATCGGTATCCCTGCGGCTAATGATTGGAACAAACCTGAACTTGTGGGAAAGTATCATTCAAAGTCAAGCCGTTTAAATCGTCTCCTGATGTCTTTGTCTGAAAATTCCTGCTATAATAGAAGTGCACAGATTGTAGAAAGGAGTTTTTAATATGGCCAGTAAAAAACCCATCGGCATTATCGGCGGCACTCATTTTGATGCTCATCTAGGTGTTGACATCTTTCGGCAGTATGGCCTGGAAACAGTAGGCGCAGGCATTTCAGACACCCCGGAGGAAGCTACATCACTTCAAGTTTTATCACCCTTGAAGCTTCACCGGCTGGTGGTGAACCGGATGCTGGAAATGAAGCGGAATCTAGGCATCGAAACCGTCTGTATTTACTGTAATTCCATGAGCACCGCCATTGAATCAGAAGAAGCCGCATTGGAAACAGGCATGCGGGTGGTTACCCCGCTGGAAGTGTACCGCATGGGAGCGGATCAGTACAGGCGGATTGGCCTGATCGCTGCCAACTGTCAATCGCTCGGTGGGATTGAAAAAGTGATCCAGGAACAGAACGAGGCGGCCCAGGTTATCGGAGCCGCCATGCTGCAGATTGCGATTGAGATTGAAAAGAAGACCGATCCGCGGCAGATTGTCCGCTCGCTGGGGATCGTTCATCTCATCCGTTTTTTTGAAGCCGCCGACGTGGATGTTCTGATTCTGGGCTGCACCCACTTCCCCATCCTTCAGTCCACACTGGAAGGCCTTACCTCTCTTCCTATCCTGAATCCTGCCGCAGAGATGGTGCGCCTCTGCCAGATGTAAAGCCCCACTGAGAACAGGAGCATTTGAACCGTAACTTCCGGGGGCCCCACCAGAAATTCTTTATAAGGGGTCCCTCCAACCAGGAGATCCTGGACTATCCAGGGGACAATGTTGACGGCACCAAGAAATGTCATCCCCCAGAGCGTCGCAAACAGAACGACCCAGCCTTTAGACTGTCTGAAAAATAGATGTTGAAAAGGCATCAGGAGTACCGCCAGAGCAAAGCCGCGAATAAACTGACCGAAGAAGATGACAAAGGGCATAACCATATTTTCCAGCGGTCGCCACAGGCTGAAGACCTCCATGGTATTTAGGGCTTCCTGATAACCGCTCAGCTGGTAGAATAAAATGCCCACTAACCAGTAGGTTGAGACATGAAGAAAAGTAAATCTGCGAAGAAATCCTTTTACTGACAACTGCTCCGGTTCACTCCCATGAGGAGGCTCCGTTTTTTCTGGTTGAGTTGCTTCAAGCCTTGCATGTGACTTTACAACCCATTTCAAGAGGATCCCGGCCAGGATGAGTGTCTGAATCAATGTAGCTGCCAGTGCCATGATATGTTCCAGTGCTGTGGTCGTCGTGTAGAGCATCCCTTCAAAGGAACCCGGAAGCGGCTCCACGGATCCAAAGATACCGATCCCCCAGATGACTCCTGCCAGGATCAGCCAGGGTTTCTTTCTTTGAAGGATCGTCTCCATAAGCGGCAGGCAGACAGCTCCGATCACAATCCCCCGAATCACCTGACTCACGAGTGTCAACCCTGATAAGGACTGGTATACCTGAAAAAAATCCAGAGCCGTCCGGCTGTCGGCTGACATCAGTTGAAGCAGCTGCCGGTAAACAGTCCCTACCAGGACATTTGCCAGTAAGTGTACCAACACAAATGCTGCCAGAAACCCTAATTTGCTGCCGATGTGCCAGAAGGTCCCCCAAATATTTGAGGGACTGTTCAAGCCCCTTCTCTGTCAGCAGCGAAGGTTTCAGTTCGTCAATCACAGCTCTTAATTCATCCTGCGTAGCTTGAAGAGTCTCTTCAAGATGATTCAGAATCCGGCTGACCTGGGCACTGGGATCAGACAGCTCTTTGCGCAGAGAGTGGAGCGAAAAGTAAATGCCGTGAAGGCCTTGGGAAATTGAATCATGAAGTTCCCGACTCATCCGATTCCTCTCCTGGATAATGGCAATGGTACGGGTCGCTTCCTGAATTCTTTTGTTCTTTTCCGCCAGTGTTTCCAGAAAAGCCATCCGCTCATCCATGCGGTTTATCCGGTATGCATAGAGGGCATAGATGCCGCCAAAGGACAGTCCCAGCACCAATGCCATAATCACATTCCGATGCAACGGCGCACTGCCCAGTAGTCCCAGCAGCAGTATAACGGTGAAGGCATTTACCCCTGCGGCCGCTATGAATCCAAGAGCGCTGGCTTTGCCTTCTTGCAAAAACCACTTCTGTTGCAGGTAGACGGCGACTGCGCCAGCTACAAGAGACCCCAGCGCGCTAAGGACACCTGCAATAAAGGGGATCACCCATAACACGAATGATTCGATGGGAAAGCCGGCAAAATGAGATGTCAGCGAAAAAAGAATTCCAAACCCGAATCCCACCTTGATGGACTGGATCAAATCCCGTTTGATTGTATTCTGCATGATGTCCCCCCTTAGGTGTACCCGTGTTCCCTGGCCCAAAGAGCCGCCTGCGTACGGCTGGTAACAGACAGTTTCTGGAACAGGTTGGAAACATGCGTTTTGACGGTTTTTTCAGAAACAAACAGGGCTTTTGCAATCTCTTTGTTGCTACAGCCACGGGCGATTAGGTGCAGCACCTCTTTCTCCCGAGAGGTAAGGGGAGACAACAGATCATCTGCCGGATGGATGCTGTCCAAATCAACTTCATCGTCCGAAAATGCTTCCATCCTTTTTGCATTGCTTTCAACCACTCGGGTAAAAATCTGTGCACCCACACCCCTTCCCAGATAAACACCACCGCCATGAACTGCCCGGATGGCGTTTTCCAGCTCTTCAGGCGGTGCGTTCTTTAGACAGTAACCGGCTGCACCGGCGCTCATTGCACGCTGAATCGAGTTGTCCTGTTCATTACTGGTAAGCACTAAAATCCGCAGTAAAGGGTCCTGGGCAAGCAGCGCTTTTGTTGTTTCAATGCCATCCATCCCCGACATCTGCAGGTCCATGAGCACCACCACTGGCCGTTCTTTTTTGATCTGCCGGAGAGCTTCCTTGCCATTGTCAGCCTCTCCTGTCACCTTAATGTCTTCAATGGTTTCCAGGTAAATCCGGACGCCCTGTCGGAAAAAGGGATGATCGTCCACTATGAATACATTGATGGGCGGGTTCATGGAAAGCCTCCTTTCGATGCAATCCCCTTCTCGCTGAACCTCTGCAGGCTTTTTCTCGTCACTTTATTTAACCATAGCATAGTGGGACATGCGTTTCAAATCATCTCTGTCATTGACAGAAGAGACACACCACTCCCTGTAAATACGCAGATATGTTTCCCGCCTCTTTTAAGCTGTCTTTTTGATTCCGCTAACACGGCAGGATTCATTTTCTCCGATGCTGGCAATTTATGCCTGTCGATTTTCCACAAGCTCCTTCAGGGCATGATTCATTGCTTCAAATCCCCTGCGGGTTTGCTGGTTCAGCGTTTTTTTCCATAATACCGGCACCAGAATGCCATGGAATCGTTCTTCATGTCGAAAAAGGATCTGCTCTTTGTCCAGTCGTTCTACCATTAGACTGTGTTCTCCATCAAAAATGCCCGGCAGCAGCCATCTCCCTTTCCATCGAATCTCCTTTTATGGTACAACTTTCAGGAGTCTCGGAGAGATGGCCATAGTGGTCCCCTCCGGGAGTTGCAGGTGTAAGTGAATTTTTTCTCCGCTCGCCAGGACCCCTTTCACTTTCCGGATAAATGGATTCCAATCAGAATACTGCTCGATATCACTTAAGACACCCCATGCCTCTTCCGGTGTAGTAAAATCTGTATGGAGGTTTTAATCATCCGAGGTTTCATGATCATCGCCGAAACCAATAACAACAAAAAGATCATAAACAAAGCCCCTCCCAATACATGCATCAATAAGTCTCCTTCAGACACAACAGACCTTAAATGGTTTCCGGGTTATGCACAAAGTGCTTTCAGAATCAGCCGCACATTTTCTTCAATGAGATCCTCCGGTTCCGCCTGTTCAAACGCGCCCTTCAAAAACTCCAGGGTAAGATCATGGCGCGGATAACTCAGCACGGACATGACGAACTTGACCGCATTTCCCAAGTCATCAAAATCATAGACGCCTGCTTCTCTGCCTCTGCTTAAGTTTTCAGCAATCGCTTCCCAGAAGGGGCTCAGAAAGGCGGCCAATATCTGAGTGCGTGCTGTTTTAAGGATAATTTCCTGCTGCATCAGATTGACCAGATCCGGATCGGAGAAGCGCAATCCGATAATCGCACGGATCAGTCTATCCAGCTCTGCAAGATAATTGGTTCCGGAGTTTGCTGTCAGATGTGGCGGTTTTGGAAAACAGGCTTCAAAAATGGCAATCAACAGATTCTCTTTCCCGCCAAAATGGTATGAAACGGCTGCAGAATTCACACCAGAGGCGATTGCAATTTCGCGGATGGAGGTTGCAGAAAATCCATTTTTTGCGAAAAGCTTTTTTGAAGCTTCCAGCACTTTTGTGCGGGTATCAATTTGATCCTGACTCACTTCAACACCCCATTTCAATCATATGTTTAAATCATTTGTTTGATTTAATTATGTCATGCTTGTCTTAGAATGCAACCCCCTTATTATCTTTTTTTCAATTCCCTCTTCTCATGGACCACGGGTCAGTCTGCCAGCCGTGTTAAAACAGATGGTGGCCATGCCGCTGAAAGCAGTCTTTGGCCTGTTGATGATGATCGGCATTGGAAGTGGGGCTTTTTATGCAATAATCCGGATGATCCTGCTGTCTGGATTGAAAAGCGTTTTGGGAGCGGCTGGACTCTCAATTTCGCTAATTCCATGGCAGTGGTCTTACTTGTGATCTTGCTTGTGGTCATCGCGGCCGTCATCTTATTCGGATAATATTCTGTGAAGGAATCCTTATGAAAAAAGCTTCATCATATGTTCTCTGGACCTTCATCGCCAGTTATCTCTATGCAGCCCTCTTCTAAATCTCAGACAGACCAGATCTTTTCCGTGATCCTAACCCGGTTGTATGAGCTTCAGCCATTATCATATGATGAATCATCCGCGGAATGCATCACTGCCGTCTGTCAAGGGTATGAGTATTAGCAGAAAGGGGTGCTTAGAATGGATGTGCTCTGCATCGGCCATGCTGCTTACGACGTGATTCTTCCACTTCCCCACTTTCCGGTGGAAGACCGCAAATATGCATTGCCCCATAAAAGGGAGTGCGGAGGCGGCCCTGCCGCCAATGCGGCTTTTCTGCAGGCGAAATGGGGATCTGCCTGCATGTTCATGGGACAGCTGGGCGATGACGTTTATGGTCAGACTGTCATGAAAGAACTGGAGGAAGCTGGTGTTGATCTGTCCCTGCTGCAGATCAACCCCTCTTATCCAACGCCTTATTCCACGATTCTGGTGAACACACGGTCCGGCAGCAGAACCATTCTAAATGTACGCCAGCCACCGCAACCTCTCAAAAGCATTGCCCGGCTGAATGCCGAACTGAGTCCGCGCGTGCTTCTCATGGACGGCCATGAGCCGGAAGCATCCCTGAAAGCGCTGGAATTGTTCCCTCACGCTGTCTCTATTCTTGATGCTGGCTCAGTGAAAGAGGGTACTTTACGTTTGGCATCACAGGTGGATTATCTGATTGCCTCTGAATCTTTTGCCTTGGAGCACTGCCAGATTCATTCCCTGAACAGCGATACTGTCGCTTCATTCTGTCTCCAGAAGTTACAACAGTTGGGAAAAGGGCAGATCGTGATCACGCTGGGGGGTCAGGGGCTGCTTTATTGGACCGAGGGTAGAATAAAAAGCCTCTCAGCTTATCCCGTGAACGCGCTGGATACCACCGGGGCAGGCGATGTGTTTCATGGCGCCTTCGCTTATGGTGTTCTACATGGGTATTCCCTGCTGGATAATCTGCGTTTTTCTTCTGCCGCAGCGGCACTTTCTGTCCAGTCACTGGGCGGCAGAATCTCTATTCCGGAACTGGAGCAGGTAAGGATCTTTTATCATCATTCCTGTCTTATGGATGCACGGAAATCGCATGATTAAGGTGGTTTTTTCTTCGGTTTGTCTGAATGCGTGTGCTCAGAACGAAGTGTTTTCTGTCAAGATCAGACGATTTTCTCAGCCTAACCAAAAAAAGAGGCGCAAGATCCTTTCCCGCACCTCTTTTCTATGGTTTTCTGCTATACGCTTTTCGTTGTCCACTCTTCACAGTTCCAGATCTCCGTCACCACTTCCCGGTAAAATTCCGGTTCATGGCTGATGAGGAGAATGCTTCCCTTGTAATCCTTCAGTGCCCGTTTTAACTCTTCCTTGGCATCCACATCCAGGTGGTTGGAGGGTTCATCCAGTACCAGCACGTTTGTTTCCCGGTTGATCAACTTACAGAGTCGTACTTTCGCCTGTTCCCCACCGCTTAATACCCGCACCTGGCTTTCGATGTGCTTCGTGGTCAGTCCGCATTTAGCCAGGGCCGCCCGTACTTCTCCCTGGCTAAAACCGGGAAATTCCTGCCACATTTCTTCGATGCAGGTTTTTTCATTCATTTCTTTGACTTCCTGTTCAAAATAACCGATATGAAGATAATCGCCTTCTTCCACCGTACCGTCCAGGGGCGTGATTTCTCCCAGGAGGCTGCGGAGCAACGTGGTTTTCCCCAGACCGTTGGCTCCCACCAGCGCAATTTTCTGCCCCCGTTCATGTTGAAGATCAAGAGGACGGGACAATGGCTCGTCATAACCAATGACAAGCGCATGTGTCTGAAAGATCAGCTTTCCCGATGTCCTGGCCGCTTTGAAATTGAATTCGGGTTTGGGCTTTTCCCTTGCCAGTTCAATGACGTCCATTTTATCCAGTTTTTTCTGCCTGGACATCGCCATGTTCCGGGTTGCCACCCGCGCCTTATTCCGTGCTACAAAATCCTTCAACTCGCTGATTTCCTGCTGCTGTTTTTTAAAGGCTGCCTCCAGCTGCGTTTTTTTTGCCTGGTGTACCTGCAGGAAATTTTCATAGTTTCCTGTATACCGTTCCAGCTTCTGGTTTTCCATGTGATAGATCACATTCACCACGCTGTCCAAAAAAAGCATATCATGGG
>JAWSUV010000123.1:0-8525 GCA_033549305.1 Bacillota bacterium
GTGATCGTCGGCCGCGCCCTGCCGGATGTGCGGGACGGCTTTAAACCGGTTCACCGGCGGATTCTGTATGCCATGAATGAATTGGGCATGTGGCCGGATAAACCTTACAAGAAATCCGCCAGGATTGTGGGTGACGTTTTAGGAAAGTACCATCCCCACGGTGACAGTGCTGTGTATTATGCCATGGTGCGCATGGCACAGGACTTTTCCATCCGCATGCCTTTGGTGGACGGACACGGCAACTTTGGGTCGGTGGACGGTGACAGCCCGGCGGCCATGCGTTACACGGAGGCCCGTTTGGCGAAAATTGCCATGGAAATGCTCCGGGACATCGGCAAGGAGACCGTTGACTTTATTCCCAACTATGATGATAATCTCCAGGAGCCCGTCGTATTGCCCAGCCGCTTTCCCAACCTGCTGGTTAACGGATCGAGCGGGATTGCCGTTGGTATGGCCACCTCCATCCCGCCGCACAATCTGGGAGAGGTGATTGACGGGGCCATTCTTATGCTGGAGGACCCGGATGTTTCAATGGAATCCATTCTGGGCGCAATCCAGGGGCCCGATTTTCCAACGGGAGCCACCATTCTGGGCCGGGCGGGGATGCTGTCCGCCTATCGCACCGGCCGGGGCCGGGTGCGGGTGCGGGCGAAAGCGGAAATTGAGCAGATGCCCAACGGCAAATCCCAGATTATCGTAACGGAGCTGCCGTACCAGGTGAACAAAGCCCGTCTCATTGAAAAAATTGCCCACCAGGTTCGGGACAAAAAACTGGACGGCATCACCGACCTGCGGGACGAATCCGACCGGACCGGCATGCGCATTGTCATTGAACTGCGCCGTGACGTGAGTGCCAATGTGGTGCTGAACAGGCTCTACAAGCATTCCCAGATGGAAGACACCTTCAGCATCATCATGCTGGCCCTGGTGGACGGACAGCCCAAGGTGCTGAACCTGAGAGAAATGCTTCATCACTACCTGGAACACCAGAAAGAAATTATCATTCGCCGCACCCGGTATGATCTTGCCAGGGCGGAAGAAAAAGCCCATATCCTGGAAGGGCTGCGTATTGCGCTGGACCATTTGGATGAAGTCATTGCACTCATCCGCGGATCCCGGACAGGCGCCGAAGCCAAAGAAGGGCTTATGAACCGGTTCAATCTCTCCGACCGTCAGTCCCAGGCCATTCTGGACATGCGTCTCCAGCGCTTGACCGGTCTGGAACGGGATAAAATCATTTCAGAATACGAAGAAACCCTGAAACTGATTGAGCAGTTGCGGGCGATACTGGCCAGCGAACACCTGGTACGGGAGATCATACGGGAGGAACTGCTGGAAATCAAGGAAAAATACAACAACCCGCGACGCACAGACATCGAAGAAGATGTGAACGAAATGAACATGGAAGACTACATTGAAGAAGAAGATGTGGTCATCACCATGACCCATTTTGGTTACTGCAAACGGGTGCCGGTGAGCATGTATAAAAGCCAGCGGCGCGGCGGCAAGGGCATCAGCGCCCTCAGTACCAGAGAAGAAGACTTTGTGGAACGGATCATTATCACCTCCACCCATGATGCCCTTCTGTTCTTCACCAATAAAGGGAAAGCTTATAAACTCAACGTCTATGAAATCCCCGAAGGCAAACGACAGGCTCGGGGAACAGCCATCGTGAACCTGATACAGCTGGATCCGGAAGAAAAAATCACAGCGACCATTCCGGTGAGCAAGCAGTGTGAGCTGAAATATCTGCTGATGGCGACGGAAAAAGGCCTGATTAAGAAAACACAGCTGTGTCATTTTGAAAACACCCGTAAAAATGGGCTGATTGCCATTACCCTGAAAGAAGGGGATGAACTGATCAGCGTGCGCCAATCCGACCCGGGGCATCATGTGATGCTCACAACGGCCCGGGGCATTGGTATCCGGTTTGAAGCAGATGAACTGCGCGAAACCGGCCGCACCTCCATGGGTGTTAGAGGCATCCGTCTGGCGAAGCAAGACCGGGTCGTCACCATGGAAGTCTTTGATCCGGAACAGCCGGCAGATTTGCTGGTGGTCAGCGAAAAAGGGTACGGTAAACGTACCGCTGCCGGCCATTACCGGGTTCAGTCCCGGGGAGGCAAAGGTCTCTACACCTATTCTTATGCTAAGGAGACCGGGGAGCTGGTTGGTGCCCGGATCACCACCGATGACGATGAGCTGCTGCTCATCAACCAGGACGGCAGTATCATCCGCCTGGCGGTGGAAACCATTTCGCGGGTGGGACGCAAAACCAAGGGGGTTCGCCTCATGCGCACCGATGACCAGCACTGGATCATCTCGATGGCACTGGTCCCTCACCGGGAAGAGGAAGAAGCGGAGGAAACCATCGGCGAAGAAGTGGATGAGGCGGCGGAAGAAAGCCCGCAAACCAGTGAATCGGCTGACGGTATTGAGCAGGATTCCGACGTTGAGAAGGAGTAGCTGAAGCAGGAGGTAAGAGAGGTTATTCAAAAAACGACAAATTGCAATGGCTATGTAGTGAAAAGCAACCGAATCTGTTATAATAGATGAACACACATTATACGCAGTCAAAAATCACGACGGAGGAGGGAGTACAGTGGCACTGAAAATCCAGAAAACATATAGCGAGGAAGAGCAGCTATGGGTCCTTGTCGTGGAGGGTGAAGTGGATCTGCACACCGCCGGGAATCTAAAAAAGACAGTCGCCGATATGCTGGAAGAAAAAACAGGATCCATACGGGTGATTGGTGATGGGCTGGAATACATCGACAGTACTGGATTGAGTGTTTTTATCGGCGCCATCAAGAAGCTGCAGAAGGAAAACCATCACATCATTGTCACCAATATTAAACCCAGCATAAAAAAATTATTAAACATTACAGGATTGGATAAAATGATAACAGTGGAAAATGAATCATCAATCCAAACAAGAAGGTGATCCCTGTCGTGAGACCATTGATGAAGGAGTTCAGTACGATGAACGAAAAATCCAGCCCGGAAATGATCGAACTGTCGATCCCCCACCGCTCTGAGTATGTCAGCATGATCCGGCTGACAGTTGCGTCGATTGCCAGCCGCATGGGGTTTGACATCGAAGAAATCGAGGATATGAAAGTGGCTTTGTCCGAAGCCTGCTCCAATGCCATTTTACATGGCGGATGCGGAGAAGAAGAAAATTTCCTGGTGCAGTTTATCCGGGAGCAAAAACGGCTGGTGATTTCCGTTTCCGACTTCGGGAAAGGATACTGCGTCCAATCGCTGCAAGAACCCAACGCGGAAGAACTGAATGAAGGAGGGTTGGGAATTTTTATCATTAAGTCGTTGATGGATGACGTGAAAATCAAATCCGGCAGCAGCCAGGGTACGTCCATCACCATGATAAAAAACCTGAGGGAGGATGCCTGATGAGCAAATCAACAACCAACAAAAATGATCCATCAGATCCGTCCCGCCAGCTCACCCTGGAATTGTTAAGTGATAAAGAGCTCTTTTTGGTTTACCAGAAGAACCGGGATGTGAAAATTCGGAATGAACTGGTGAAACGCTATCTCTTTATCGCAGAAATTCTTTCCCGTAAATACATTAACAAGGGCATTGAATACGAAGACATCTACCAGGTTGCGTCCCTTGGGCTTATTTTTGCCATTGAGCGCTTTGACGTGGACCGGGGATACGAATTTTCCAGTTTTGCCACTCCGACGATCATCGGCGAAATCAAAAAATACTTCCGGGACAAAGGCTGGTCCATCCGCGTTCCGCGCCGGATCCAGGAACTGTCAAAGAAAATCAATACGACCAAAAGCATTTTACAGCAGGAGCTGCAGCGCACCCCGAAAATTCGGGACATCGCGGATTATCTCCACTGCTCGGAAGAAGAAATCATTGAAGCCATGGAAGCCAACCAGGTGTATACGCCTAAATCCCTGGACCTGACCTATGACAACGAAGGGGAAGACAAGGACATTCAGTTCATGGATCTGATCGGTGAAACGGACAAAATGTTTGACTTTATTGAGAACCGTGATTTTATTCTTCAGGCGATGGAAAAACTGAACCAGGTGGAACGGAAAGTCCTGAAAGACCGGTTTTTTGACAACCAGACACAGATGCAGGTAGCCATGTCGCTGAACGTGTCGCAGATGACGGTTTCACGGATGGAAAAGAAAATCATTGAAAAATTTAAGAAAGAATTCAAAAAAACCATGCAGTAACACGGCACCCGAACACACGCAGGTGCCGTTTCGATTTTCAGCGTGCAGGAATGAGGCAAGGAATACAAGCCGGGTTTAGTGGAAAAACGATCGGATCATCCCTTCCGTTCAAGTGGGAAAAGAAACAAAGGAAGGATTTTTTCGTAGAAATAGGATGCATACCGGGAAGCAATCAACCATCGAAACCTGTAAGAAGGAAGGGAGAGACTGACTTGAATCAAATTCGAAAAATAGTGGGCGGTGCGATCGCTGTCATCGTTATCGTTCTGTTGTTCCTCACACAGACAGTGCATTTTATTACTGAATACCAATGGTTCGCCGATCTGGGATATACCGGGGTATTTCTTACCCGGCTGCGTACCCAGCTGACCCTGGGGAGCCCGCTGTTCCTGGCGGCTTCCGCCCTGTTTTACCTGTATTTCAGGTTTCTGAAAACCAGGTACACCAAGCAGACCGCTGCGGTGCAACAGGGGCTGTCGGAACAGCAGCTGAACCGCTGGCTGCTGCTGCCCGCAGGAATTCTGGGCCTGTACACCGCGATCAACATTGTCGGCAACTACTGGTGGCAGATCCTGCAGTTTATGAACCAGGTGCCTTACGGCCTGACAGACCCGATTTTCAACCGGGATCTTTCCTTTTATTTTTTCACCTGGCCCCTGTTAATGGAAGGCCTTGGGTCAGTCATTTCCATTTTGGTCATGGTGGCGCTGGTCACCTTTTTCTTTTACCTGTTCATGATGGCGGTGCGCCGCCCCACGCTGGTCCAGGTGGATGCGGAAGCCGATCCCCGAAAAGACCTGATGAAGAAATTTCTGGCCTTTGCCACCCGGCAGCTGGTGGTACTGGGCGTACTCTTTTTTGCCATCCTGACAATCCGGTATCTGCTGAGCGTGTATGAACTGCTGTACTCGCCGCAGGGAGCTGTTTTTGGTGCCGGGTATACGGACATGGCCGTCGGCCTGCCCCTGTACCGGATCAAAGCAGTGGTCAGCCTGGCGGCAGCGGTGCTGCTGGCGGCGGGGTACAACCTGAAACGCTATAAGCTCATGGCTGTCGGTCCGGTGCTGCTTGTCCTGGTGACCGTGGTCGGAGGCATTGCCGGCGCAGGGGTGGAGCGGTTTGTGGTGGAACCCAATGTGCTGGCCAGGGAGACCCCCTACATCATGCGAAACATTGAGTATACCCGGATTGCCTATGGACTGGATAACGTGATGGAAGTGGATTTTAACATCGATTACTCCCTGACCCGGGAAGACCTGGAAGCCAACCCGGAAACGGTGAACAATATCAGGATCAACGATTACCGGCCAGCTTTGCTGAGCTACAACCAGCTGCAGGCCATCCGGCCGTATTACCAGTTCGCCGATGTGGACATCGACCGCTATGTGATTGACGGAGATTACCGGCAGGTGTTTCTGGCCGCCAGGGAACTGAACATGAACCGGATCAGCGAATCCGCCAAAACCTGGCTGAACATGCACCTGAAGTACACCCATGGGTACGGGGCTGCGGTTTCTCCCGTCAATGCCGTCACTCCCCAGGGGCAGCCGGAGCTCTTTGTCCGGAACATTCCCCCGGTGAGCAGCACGGACCTGGTCATCACCCGGCCGGAAGTTTATTTTGGAGAGCTGACCAACCATTACATCGTGGTCAACACGGATGAAATGGAGTTTGACTATCCCATGGGCGAAGACAACGCAGAAACCATGTATGAAGGAGCGGCGGGGATCCGCCTCAACGGGGTTAACCGGCTGCTGTATGCCATGCGGGAACGGAGCGCCCGGTTGTTTCTCTCCGGCAGTATTTCCGGTGAAAGCCGCATCATCTTTGACCGGAACATCATGACCCGGGTAAATAAAATTGCCCCCTTCCTCCTGTATGACGAGGACCCCTACCTGGTGATTCATGACGGCAGGATGTTCTGGATCATTGACGCCTTTACCATTGAAAGCAACTTCCCCTACTCCACTCCCTACCTGAACAACAGCTACAACAGCTCGCTGCGGGGAGAATACAATTACATGCGCAATTCCGTCAAGGTCGTCATCGACGCTTATGAGGGAGACGTCCAGTTTTACATCGCCGACGCGGCGGATCCGGTCATTCAGACCTACGCCAACATCTTCCCCGGGCTGTTCCAGCCGCTGGACAATATGCGCGAGGGGCTGCGCAGCCATATCCGTTATCCCCAGGAGATTTTTGACCTGCAAACCATTGTGTACGAGCGGTACCATATGGCGAATCCTTCCGTTTTCTACCTGGATGAGGACTTGTGGAACATCGCGCAGGAGCGGTATGCCGGCCAGGCCCAGAAGGTGGAATCCCAGTACATGATCTTTAAACTGCCGGGAGAGGGAAAGGAAGAATTTATCCTCTCCGTTCCCTACACACCCAACCGGCTGAACAACATGATCGCTATCCTGGCCGCCCGGAACGACGGGGAACATTACGGGGAACTGGTACTGTATCAGCTTCCCAAGGACCAGAACATTTACGGCCCAATGCAGATCGAAGCCCGCATCGACCAGAACGAAGTCATTTCACAGAGCCTGACCCTGTGGGGCGAAGGGGGATCCACCGTCATTCGGGGGAATCTTCTGGTGATTCCGATGAACGATTCTCTGCTTTACATTGAGCCCCTGTACATCCAGGCAACCAATTCCGACAGCCCGCCGGAGGTCAAACAGGTAATTGCCGCCTTTGAGGACGATATTGTGATGGCGGATACCCTGGAAGCAGCCCTCACCCGTCTCTTTGGGGCAGGAACGCCTCAGGTGCCTGAACCGGCTGATACGGATCCTGATCAGCCCCCCGGGGAAACGCCCGCGCCTGTCCGTCCACCGGTGGCACCACTGCCGGAAGACCTGGTGGATGCCACCGTGACAGAACTGATTCAGGCAGCCAATGAAACTTTCAACACCGCCCAGGAAGCCTCCCGGGCCGGTGACTGGGCAGCCTACGGCGAAGCCCTGGAACAACTGGAAGCCATTTTGCAGCAGCTGGAGCAGCGATCGGGGCAGTAGAAATATCATAAAAGGCATCAGACAGAGACCCGGCTTTCGCGAGAACAGCCGGGGGGGTCGTCAAGGGCAGCTGAAATGAAAACTTTCTGAGAAGGAAGGTGACAGCAACGGGAGAGAAAAGCCGCGATCCAGGATGTTGCCAAGGCAGGAAAGCTGTGATAGAATATGGTTCAGTCAATTGAATGAGCTGACAACAGTCAGGATGAACCCAGTAGGCAGCGCTTTCTTCTCCAGAGAGCCGGCGGCAGGTGCGAGCCGGTGAAAAAGACTGCTGAATCCAGTTCAGAACTGTTTGAAAAAACAGCGGAATGATCCCGCTGCCAAACCAGACCGGCCCGGACAGCCGTTATCCTGTTCATTGAGCGGACTGTTTCACATGAAACAGTCAATCAGGGTGGCAACGCGGAGGATCAGCCTTCGTCCCTTTGGGGGACGAAGGCTTTTTTGCACCCGGAAATGCCGAAGCGAACTGCGAAAAACCGAACGGAAAACAGCGGCAGCCACCTGGAGAAACAAATCAGATGATCCTGGACACGTAATGGAAAGAGGAGGAGAAACCATGCTGGATTTAAAACGCATTCGAAATGACCTTGAGCAAGTCAAAGCGGCCATGGCACGCCGGGGGGAAGCGGAAGTGGACCTGGACGCGGTGCTGGCCGTGGATGAAAAGCGCCGTATCCTGCTGCAGGAAGTGGAGCAGATGAAAAGCGAGCAAAATGCCGTTTCCCGCGAAATTCCCCTGATGAAAAAGGCAGGAGAAGACACCACGGAGATCATGGCGAAAATGAAGGGCCTGTCTGCCCGGATCAAAGCCCTGGACGGTGAAGTGGCGGAAGTGGACAGCCGGTTATATGAAATGATGCTCCGGATCCCCAATGTGCCTCATCCTGACGTCCCCCAGGGCGAAACAGAGGAGGACAATGTGGAAGTTCGCACCTGGGGAACCCCGACGGCATTCACCTACGAAGCCAAGGCTCACTGGGACATTGGCACGGACCTGGATATCCTCGATTTTGAACGGGCTGCCAAGGTCACCGGTGCCCGGTTTGTGCTGTACAAAGGATTGGGCTCCCGCCTGGAACGGGCTCTCATCAATTTCATGCTGGATCTTCATATCACGGAACACGGGTATACGGAACTGATGCCGCCCTTCATGGTGAACCGGCAGAGCATGATTGGGACCGGTCAGCTGCCCAAATTTGAGGAAGACACCTTCCGGGTGCCTCAAAAAGATTATTTTCTGGTGCCCACAGCGGAGGTGCCCGTCACCAATATCCACCGGGAT
>JAWSUV010000124.1:0-8503 GCA_033549305.1 Bacillota bacterium
GCCACCTTCGGACCCATGTGCTCCTCGGGCGCCTTTCTCAATTTCGGTCACTCGGATCCGCCTGTCCGCCTGGAAAAACTGACCCTGAACAAAGTGGAGGCCTATGGCGGCCTTGCGGCCGTGGACACTTACATCGGGGCCACTGCCGAATCCACTGACAAGGGCTATGAATACGGCGGCGCCCATGTGATCTGCGACCTCATCGACGGCCGGGAGGTGGTGCTGGAAGCCACCAGCAAAGGCACCGACTGTTACCCCGCCAGGCGGGTGAAGGCGACGGTGACCCTGGCGGACCTGAACGAAGCCTACCTCTATAATCCCCGGAACGCCTATCAAAACTATGCCGCTGCCACCAACGGATCAGACAGGGCGATATACACCTATATGGGCACCCTGCTGCCCCGATACGGCAATATCACCTACGCCACCAGCGGAGAACTCAGCCCCCTGCTAAAGGACCCGGAAATGAGGACCATTGGCGTCGGTACACGGCTGCTGGTGGGCAACGCTGTGGGCTATGTGGCCTGGCACGGCACCCAGTGCAACACCGCAGCCCAGCGCCTGGATAACGGCACCCCGGTGTCCACCGGCGCCACCCTGGCAGTGGTTGGCAACCTGAGGGAGATGAATACGGAATACATCAGTCCGGCGGTGTTCAAGGCTTACGGGACTTCCCTCAATGTGGGTATCGGCATTCCCATTCCGCTTCTTGACCTGGCGATGCTGAAACAGTGCGCCATCAAAAATGATGAGATCCAGACCAGCATCTACGACTATTCTGTGCCCAAACGGTCAAAGCCTGCAGTGCGGAAGGTAACCTATGCTGAACTTCAAAGCGGCAGTGTGGCCATCAACGGCAAACAGGTGAAAACGTCTCCCACGACCAGTCTGAAAAAATCCAGGGAAATCGCCTGGATCCTGAAAGAAAAAATGCAGCAGGGAACCTTCCTGCTGCAGGCGCCCATCAAGTGTATTCCGTCCAATCAGGGTGTGCAGTCCATGGCGAATTCGGAGGTGATCGAATGAAAACCAAGCTTTTTATGCAGTTCCCGGCAGCTCTGACCACCACGCCAGTTACCTATGAGCTGGTCAAGAACTTCGACCTGAAGCCCAACATTCTCAAAGCCAACATTGATTTTAACCTGGTGGGCACGATCCTGTACGACCTGGAGGGTTCTTCCAAAAACATTGCCGACGCTGTGGCCTATCTGGAAAAGCTGGGGCTGACTGTGAGCCTGATTCCTACCACCATCACCATTGATGAAAAACGATGTACTGACTGCGGACTGTGCACTTCGGTCTGTGGCGTGGACGCCTTGACCATTGCCGCACCCGACTGGAAGCTGCAATTTGACGAAATAAAATGTGTGGGCTGCAACCACTGCATTCCTGTGTGTCCTTCCAGGGCTATTGCCGGGCTGATGCCGGGGAGTGAGTGATGTGAGTGAGGCAAAGCGTTTTTACCGGGACTGGACCGGTCACGGCACCCAGTCGTCGCTGCTTCGGATGACACTGGTGCAGGAGGAGTCAGACCTTGAGGTGTTTTACTCCCATGACGTGACCGGAATCGAGAAAACCCTGACGGAATGCCGACGGATCCTTACCAGTCAGATTCAGCGGGAGCCGTCTTTTCTTTCTTCCCTGGTACCCATTCCAAATGCGGCTGGCGATCTACCCCTGATCCGGCAGATGAAAGCCGCCGCACGCATTGCCGGTGTCGGGCCCATGGCGGCTGTGGCCGGTGCAGTGGCCGAATACCTGGGATCCCGTTTTATCGAACGGAACCGGGACCTGATCCTGGAAAACGGGGGCGATCTGTACCTGTCCCTTGCAGACGAACGCCGGGTGATGATTTACGCCGGTGAATCGCCTTTTTCCAACAGACTGGCCCTCCGCATCAAGGCATCAGACACCCCGGCGGGGGTTTGCACCTCCTCCGGAACGTTCGGCCATTCCCTCAGCTTTGGAAAGGCGGATGCAGTGGTGGCTGTCGCCCGTGATACGGCACTGGCTGATGCGGCGGCCACTGCCATTGCCAACCGGGTCCAAACCATCACTGACATTGAACGGGCCATCCAGTTTGCCGGCAGCCTGAAAGGGCTGCGGGGCGTGGTGGTGATTGTTGAGGACAGGATTGGTGTCTGGGGCGATGTAGAGCTGAGTGCATCTTCCAGGCAGGCAGGATCGTGAAAAATCATACAGTTACAGAATGAATTCCCCAGTGTGAGTCCAGTTACAGACACTGGGGAAAATATTTGTCTGTTGAGATGCGGCGTGAGGTAATGTACGATGGGTATATGATAGAATCATTTAGGAAGAGGAGCTGATGAGATTGAAACCTGAAAATCTGAAACTGGTAACAGCACTGCGCCGTGAACTGCATCAATATCCGGAACCTTCCAACCAGGAAACAGGGACGAAAGAACGCCTGATCCGCTTTCTGAAGGAGCACACCAGCCTGGAGATTTTTGACCGGGGATTGTGGTTCTACGCTGTCTACCGGGCGAAGGAAGCCAAGCGCAACATTGCATTTCGGGCGGATATCGATGCCATCTTACTGGACGAAAATCTGGATATCCCTCATGCTTCCCAAAACCCCGGCGTTTCCCATAAATGCGGCCACGACGGCCATGCGGCAAGCCTGGCGGGTTTCGCCCTGGAGATTGACCAGAACGGTTCCGATCACAACATCTTTTTCCTGTTCCAGCATGCGGAGGAGACCGGAGACGGGGCCGCCCAGTGTGTGGAGATGATCACGGAAAACAGGATTGATGAGATTTTCGCTTATCATAACTGGAGCGATGCACCGCTGAATGCCGTGAAAGTCATTGACGGCACGGCCCATTTTGCGTCCCGGGGGATGGTTATCCACATGGAAGGGCAACCCACCCATGCCAGTCAGCCGGAATTCGGCCGTAATCCCGCCCATGCCATCGCCCGAATGATAACTGCCATTCCGGATTTAACGGCGCCGGAGAAGAGCCGCGGGTTGGTATTGTGCACCGTGATTCAGGCAGCCGTCGGCGAACGGGCCTTTGGTGTCGCCGCCAGCAAGGGAGACCTGCTGCTGACGATCCGGGCTGAATTTGAGGAAGAGCTGGATCAGTTGCAGCAAAGCCTGGAACGCTTTGCCCGGGAGCTGGCGGAGGCGGAAGAGCTATCGGTCAGCTTTTCGTACCATGATGTATTTCCCATGACCTCCAACCACAAGGACAGTGTGGACAAGATCCGTCAGGTTTGCCGGAAAAAAGGCTTCGAACTGATTGAGATGAACAAGGGCAACCGGGGCTCCGAAGATTTCGGCCATTTTCTGAAGGCGACCAAAGGAGCCATTTGCTATTTTGGCAACGGTGTCGATTCGCCGCCCCTGCATACCCACCGATATGATTTTCCGGACGAGATCATCGAGACCGCGGTAGAACTGTTTAAAGGACTGGCGGAGCTGGGATAAAAAGGTCGCGAAATCCCTGAAAGAATTGACACCTCGTTCCATTTTTGGTATATATTGTTATGGAAAAAATAGCTAAAGAGTGTCAGAAGGAGGCGTTTGTCATGCAAACCAAACAATTTCAGGCGGAAACCAGACGACTGCTGGAAATCGTGATCAATTCCATTTACACCAATAAGGACATCTTTCTGCGGGAACTGATTTCCAATGCCAGTGATGCCATTGACAAGGTTTATTACAAGGCGTTGACAGATGAGTCCATTGATTTTCATCAGGACGACTATTACATCAAGGTATCCGTCGACAAGGAAAACCGTTTGTTGAAAGTTACCGACACCGGCATCGGCATGTCGCAGCAGGAGTTGGAGGACAACATCGGAGTCATCGCCAGAAGCGGTTCGCTGGCCTTTAAAAAGGAAAACGAAGTGAAAGACGGCCGTGACATCATTGGTCAGTTCGGTGTCGGATTCTATTCTGCCTTCATGGTGTCGGATGTTGTCACGATCATCAGCCGGGCTTTCGGAAGTGACGAAGCCTTCCGGTGGGAGTCAAAAGGAGCAGACGGCTATACCATCGAACCCTGCGAAAAGGATACCGTCGGCACGGAGGTCATCCTAAAGCTAAAGGAGAAAACTGAGGACGACAACTATGATAAATACCTGGAGGAATACAGCCTGCGGTCGCTGATCAAGAAATATTCGGATTTTATCCGCTATCCCATTAAAATGGACATCACCCGGTCAAGGCTCAAAGAGGGCAGTGAAGAGGAATATGAAGAAATCTCTGAAGAACAGATCATCAACAGCATGGTCCCCATCTGGAAGAAGAACAAAAACGAGCTGAAAGATGAAGACTATGAACAATTTTACTTTGAAAAACATTACGGGTTTGACAAACCCATCCGTCACCTCCATATCACCACCGAAGGAACAGTTTCCTACCGGGCGGTACTGTTTATCCCGGAAAAGGCTCCCTACGATTTCTACACCCGCGAGTACGAGAAGGGGCTGGAGCTGTATTCCAACGGCGTGCTGATCATGGATAAGTGTGCGGACCTGCTGCCGGACCATTTCAGTTTTGTGAAGGGTGTGGTGGATTCGGAGGACCTGTCCCTAAACATTTCCAGGGAAATGCTGCAGCACGACAGGCAGCTGAAGGTGATTGCCAAAAACATCAAGAGCAAGATCCAGAAAGAGCTGCTGGATACCCTGGCAAACGACCGGGAAACCTACGAAAAGTTTTACGATTCCTTCGGCCGCCAGCTGAAATACGGCGTGTACAGTGGATATGGCAGCAACAGGGAAGACCTGCAGGACCTGCTGTTGTTCCATTCATCAAAGGAAAATAAGCTGGTCAGCCTGGCGGAATATGTTGAACGGATGCCGGAAGAACAGAAGCACATCTACTATGCGGCGGGAGATTCCATTGAACGGATCGACAAAATGCCCCAGACGGAAATGGTGAAGGAGAAAGGCTATGAGATTCTCTACTTTACCCATGACGTGGATGAATTTGCCATCAAGATGTTGATGGATTACCAGGAAAAAGACTTTAAGTCAGTTTCCGGCGGCGACCTGGACCTGGATTCGGAAGAAAACAGGGAATCAGACGAAGCGGAAAAAGAGTATCAGGATCTCTTCACTAAGATGAAGGATGTTCTTTCCGATCAAATCAAGGCGGTGAAAGCTTCCAAGCGCCTGAAACATCACCCTGTCTGCCTGGTGAACGAAGGCGACATTTCCATCGAAAAGGAAAAGGTATTGAACGCCATGCCCAATGACCAGGAGGTCAAGGCCGACAAGGTGCTGGAAGTGAATACCGGTCACGAGGTGTTTAAGTCACTCCAGAAGGCCTGCCAGGATGATCCGGAGAAGTTTAAACTTTACACCGAACTCCTCTACCAGCAGGCCCGCATGATCGAAGGCCTTCCCATTGATGACCCGGTGGAGCTGTCCAATAAGATTTGCCAGGTGATGAAGTAACAGCGATTCAGGTTCCCGGTATGCTGCAATGGAGGATGGCAGGCATTTTTAGCAAGGGCTGATCGGTAAAGGAGATGAACCAATATGGCTTACGAACTGATTCCGAACGGACATGTGACCAGTCCGACAGGATTTAAGGCGGGCGTTACTTCCTGCGGTATAAAAAAAGGCAAGGATGATCTGGTGATCCTCTACAGTGAAGCACCCACAGCCAGTGCAGCGGTTTTTACCCGAAATCGGGCCGCTGCGGTTCCGGTGATGATCAGTCGCGAAGTGTTTCAACTGAACAATGTACGGGCGGTGCTGATTAACAGCGGCAGTGCCAATGCCTGCACTGGAGAAAAGGGAATGGCGGACGGAAAAGCTACCCAGGAAAAGACAGCCAGGGTACTGGGTTTGTCGGCCAGCCAGGTGGCACTGGCCTCCACCGGCCGTATCGGAGAGCTGCTTCCGGTGGAAAGCATGCTGGCGGGCATTGAACGTGCTGCGGCAGGTCTGCGTGTGGATCAGGGCCGCCGGGCAGCGGCAGCCATTCTTACCTCTGATACCACTATTAAGGAAATCGCCGTGAAAACCACCATTGACGGCAAAACCGTCACCATAGGAGGCATGGCCAAAGGATCCGGCATGATCAACCCCAACATGGCTACGATGCTCAGTTTTGTGACCACCGACGGACTGGTGGACACGGCCTTTCTGAAAAAAACAGTGTCGGAAGTGGTGGATGTCAGTTATAATATGATCACCGTGGATGGGGACACCAGCACCAATGACACGGTGATGGTACTGGCCAACGGTACAGCCGGCAACCGACTGCTGGATGAGCATCATCCCGAAAAAGCCCGGTTTGTGGAAGCCCTGCTGGCAGTGAACATGGGATTGGCCATGGCCATTATTAAGGATGGAGAAGGCGCCACCAAGCTTGTTGAAGCCGTTACCAGCGGGTTTGCCAGCACGCTGGATGCCCGGAAGGCGGCGAAAGCGGTGCTTAATTCCATACGGGTGAAGACCTCTCTTTTCGCGGAAGACGGCTACTGGGGGCGGATCATTGGCAGTTTGGGCAATGCCGGCATCGATCTGGAAATGGACAGGATGGCGCTGGAGCTTTCAAACAGCCGGGGTCAGTCAGTGAAGGTCATGGAAAAAGGCTGTCCCCTACATTACGAGGAAAGCAGACTGGAGCAAGTGTTGAAAGACGGGCATATTATCATCACCATAACCGCTGCGATGGGAGAAGGAACTGCCAGGGGATGGGGCTGCGATTTATCTCATGACTATGTCGACATCAGCGGCTTTTACCGTCATCACCCTTAATGAGATTGGAATGCAATGGAAAATCATGGTGATCAAAATTCAGGAAATAAATTTAAAAACCCTGGCTCCAACTGGAACCAGGGTTTCTTCGCTATAGTTCCCGTACTCCCGCCAGGGGTTCAAGACTGAAATGATGCAATGCCAGATTCACATCATCAATGGAATACACCTTGCGGTGGATGCAGTACCGGATAATCAGATCAAAGGTGCTGCTGGCGGACAGACTGTAACCGCAGGTGATTAACAGTTCCGAGGTGCTTTTCTCATCCAGCTCCAGAGCCAGTGCCAGCGCGAGGACGGTGTTCTTGCCCGGCCGGTAATCCGGAATGGACCGTATCTTCGAGAACAGCCGGCGGTCCAGGCCGGCTTTATGGTAAATATCTGCATCTGAGCAGCCTTTGCGGTCAATGAAGGCAAACAGTTTTTCCCTGAAAGTAGGCTGCAGGTTGCTTTCGATAAACTCATCCATCTCATCACTGATCTGGACATCCTCGGCGATCTGTTCGCGAATGGTTTTTGGATGAACATATGCGGCAGGCTCGCGCATGAAAGCTGGCTTACCCTGCCGGGAATCAAGATACTGCTGCAAGTCCTGAATAAACGATCGGGTAAGCATAAAATCCCTCCATCAATTCCTGTTCCCGTCGGCCGGCGAGTTGACAACATCAGATACCCTTTTTCTTACATCATACCATAAAGAATGGTCATTATTTGCCATATGGTTTGGTTTAGCCGGATGTTGGATGAATCGGCTTAAACGATAAATTTTGGTATGATGCAAATAGATGAATGCGGGAGGTCGCCAGACATGTATGCGATGATCCAGTCACCTGATACCTGGACAGGGAACACGCCTTTTAAACCGGGATTATCACGAGATGACCCGGACTATGCTGCGGAATGCCGTTGAAAAATTTATTCGCTTTAGCGTGAACTGTATTTGAAGGGTAAAATGTGAATTTCTCAGCGGCATACATTATAACAAGATAATATGAATGATGAATAATGGAATGGAGGACTCAGATGAAATCAGTGGTACTTAAAAATGGAGAAGTGATCAAGATTCGGGAAGCTGGAAAAGATGATGCTGCATCACTGCTGGCTTTTCTGGATACAGTCTGTGCCGAAACCGACAATCTGACTTTTGGGCCGGGTGAAATGTCGTTGACAGTGGAGCAGGAAATCGCATTTCTGGAAGGTATGGCCGAAAAAACAGGGGCCATCTTTCTGGCTGCGCTAGATGAACAGGATGAATTGGTGGGAACCATTCACTTTGTTGCAGGTACCCTCCCAAGAACAGAACATGCCGGAGAGTTTGGCATGAGTGTTTTAAAAGCTCACTGGGGAAAAGGGTTAGGTTCTGCTTTAATGGATGCGTTACTGGAATGGGTACGAGAAAGGAAAAGTATTCGAAAAGTCAATTTGAAAGTTCGGGCGGACAACCAAAATGCCATCCATCTTTACAAGAAAAAAGGGTTTGTAGAGGAAGGCAGAATCACCCGGGAATACTTGATCCGCGGCGAATTTCACGACATATTATGCATGGGACTTATCATTGATCATTAAGATGATTTCATCAGAAAAACCATGTCAGGATGGATGGGTCTGTTCCGTTTTTCTTCGCAAGACTGTTTTTGGCAAGACTGTTTTTTGTTGTGGTTTGGATGAATTACTGGTACGATACAGATACAGATAAAATGCCTGAAAAGCATTCCTGTAAAACGTGAAAATGACCTTTGAAAAAACAATAACCTCCAGA
>JAWSUV010000125.1:0-8499 GCA_033549305.1 Bacillota bacterium
TGATTTCAAACCCGACAACACCCTTGACCGGGAACAGGTGGAAGAGAAGATTCGGGAAGAAAAACCCACGATGGTCTATTTGCAGCGCTCCACAGGCTACTCTTTCCGGCCGGCCCTCACCATGAATCATCTGAATGACACCATTCGCTGGATCAAGAAAAGCTGGCCGGATATTATGGTCATGGTGGACAACTGCTACGGTGAGTTTCTGGACATCCGGGAACCCATCGAAGCCGGAGCGGATCTCATGGCCGGTTCACTGATCAAAAATCCAGGCGGCGGTCTGGCACTGACGGGCGGGTATGTGACGGGGAAAGACCAGTATGTCCTGCGGGCGGCCGACCGCCTGACCACACCGGGAATTGGGAAAGAATGCGGTTTAACCTTTGGCACCACGCGCAATGTGCTGCAGGGACTGTTTCAGGCACCGATGATTGTGTGCGAAGCCATCAAGGGCGCCATCCTGGCCGCCCGGGTCTTTGAAAAGGCAGGCTGTCTGGTACAGCCCGCCTGGCAGGAGGAGCGAAGTGATATTATTCAGGGGATTCAGCTGAACAACGCGGATGAAGTGAATGCCTTCTGCCAGGGTATCCAGGCCGCAGCACCGGTGGACGCGCATGTGACTCCTGTCGCCTGGGATATGCCGGGGTACCAGGACCCGGTCATCATGGCGGCAGGTGCCTTTATCCAGGGCTCTTCCATCGAATTGAGCGCCGACGGCCCCATCCGTCCGCCCTACCGTGTGTATTTTCAGGGCGGGCTCACCTACCCCCACGCTAAATTTGGCGTGATGAAAGCGTTGGAATCACTGCAGCGATGCCGGCAAAAAGAATAATCCAGCTCCTTTGAGCTGGATTATCCATGGATGATCAAAAGAATGAACCCAATGTGAGACTAGAACCGCCGTATAAGTCCTATCACACGGCCCAGCACAGCCACCTCGTCCACGATGATGGGCTGCATGGTGCTGTTTTCCGGCTGAAGCCGAAAATGCCCGTTTTCCTTATAGAATCGTTTAACCGTTGCCTCATCTTCCAGCAGGGCCACCACGATATCGCCGTTATCGGCGGTATTTTGTTTTTTGACCAGCACGTAATCACCGTCATAAATCCCCGCATCAATCATGCTGGTGCCCTGGATGGTCAGCATGAAGACCTCCTCATTCGTTTCCACAAAACTGATGGGCAGAGGAAAGAAATCTTCCACATTTTCAATGGCCAGCATGGGTTCACCGGCGGTGACACTGCCGAGGATCGGCACCTGGATCATGGGTTTTTTAAACAACTGCTCCTGGAAGGGAATATCGAAAATTTCCACAGCCCTTGGTTTTGTGGGATCGCGGCGGATATAGCCCTTTTTTTCCAGATTCAGCAAATGGTTGTGTACCGTTGAAGTGGAACGCAGATCAACTGCGGTGCAAATTTCCCTGACAGAGGGCGGATAGCCTTTGTCCAGCACCACTTTCTTCATGTACTCCAGAACGGATTTTTGCTTGGCAGTCAAATCCTCATACAATGCTCGTCCACTCCTTTCAATTCTCAGCGAATGTACCGATGGAACCGTTAAAAGGTCTGTCCATAAAAAGGGATCGACAACCACCCTGTCTGTACACGCTGCTGTGACTGATTTAGCAGTATTATATCACAGAAATCTTCAAAAAACAAACAAATGTTCCGTTCGCTGTTACGTGTCATGATCCAGCCATTCAAAGTTTTTGACCACTTCGCGTTTGGCATCTTTTCTGTGCGCGGCATAAAGCTGGGTGGTGGTGACATTGTCATGATCCAGCAGGTTCTGCACATCAAAGATGGAAAAGCCCTGCTGGATTAAAGAAGTAGCAGCAGTAGCCCGCAGCTTATGAGGGCTGTAGCCGTCTTCCGAGGCGGTTCCCAGGACCAGTGCCGTGTATTTTTTTACCAGGTTTCGAATGGTGCGGATGGTCATCCGCTTTTTTTGCAGGGATAAAAACAGCGCTTGACGGTGCTCCAGTGGAATTTTTTCTGGTGCAGCCCGCTCCTTGTCAATGTATTCGCGAATAACCCGTTCACAGGACCGGTTAATGGGCATGAGGGATTCCTTGCCGCGTTTTCGGTAGATTTTAAATTCTCCCCGGTGAAAGTTGAAGGAAGAAACATCCAGCTGCTGCAGTTCGTTTACCCGCAGGCCGTAGGTGAGAAACAGCACCAGGATGGCACGGTCGCGCAGCCGGGTTTTTTCCCAGTAGGTTTTTTCCTTTTTAGACAGCTGGCTGCCGTTTTCCACCAAGTCCAGCAGCTGCACCACTTCATCAATGTCCAGACGCTTGATGGCATCGGGCTGTGGTTTGGGCAGCTGGATGGGATTAAAGCCGTCGGTAATGTTTTGTTTCAGCAGGCCGTCCCGGTACAGATTCTTGAACAGCACTGACAGGGAGGATTTTTTCCGGGCCAGGGAACGCTGGTGGTTTTCCATGATCCGGGTGCGTTCTTCCTCCTGAATTTCATAGCGCTGGCAGTACTGACCCAGAAAATAGTTGACGTCGCGGGATCTGATCCGGTCAAAGTCTTCCTGGCTGATCTGCCGAGATGTGCTAGCGTCTGTCAGGTCTGTTTCAGCAATGAGATACTGGCAGAAAAAATCGATGTCTTCCAGGTAGGCCATACGGGTGGTGATCGCTACGGAACTTTTCAGATAGAGGAAAAAATCCGCCATGAACGAAGGAAGGGAGCGTTCAATTTCCAGGCAGTGCTGGATGATTTTTTGCTCCTGGAAGACGATATGATCCGGTTTGTCTGATTTATTGTGGATCTGGAGTTTTCGGCTGCCGGCAGCATCATGGGGACGCACTCTGAGCTTTTTCATGGATTCACCTCCCGGAATCAATTATTATCGAAATGTCAAACCTCAGGAACGGAAAACAGGATTGCATAATCAATTGCTTCGGCATGGCTGCAGCAGCAGACTGGAAGCAAAACGTTGAAATGATCAACCGGTAAAAGAGGCATAAAAGGAAAAACAGGTGTGTGCTGAAAATTCTCCGGTTGAGAAGATTCATCATTCAACTATTCCCTAAATATACATTTAAAGAATAGTATAGGAAGAGTATAAGGGCAAAAAGAATGCCTGTCAAGGTCCGTCAGCCTCTTCTGCAAGCTTCTACTACCTCAGCAGCTCTTCTTCCGCATCAAAATTAATTTTTCATCAGCCATAAGATGCTCAGTAAGACCCTTCTTTATCCAGAAAATTATCTCTCGTTCATGATGATCTATGCATTACATTGATCAAATCGCTTTGGTACGCAGTTTATTTTATCCATCTTTATGCGGTTTATGATTCGTCTTCATGTCCATCTTCATCATGGTCGAATTGATCAGGAGCCGGTTCATGCACCGGATGGTTAGATCTCTCACCAGGGTTCTCTGAATCCGGCTCTCCGGGATTCAGGATCAGCTGGTCAGCCGGCGGCAAATCTTCCAGCGATGAAAATCCGAAAGTCTTCAGAAAATGTCCGGTGGTCCCGTAAATGATCGGCCGGCCGATTTTATCCATGCGGCCCTGGTCTTCAATCAGCTGTTTTTCCAGCAGCGTCCTGATCGCCTGGTCGGATTTTACGCCGCGTATCTCTTCGATTTCAGCCTTTGTAATGGGCTGTTTGTAGGCTATGATCGCCAGGACCTCCAGGGATGCCTGAGAAAGGGTCTTATGCGTATGAGGTGTCACCAGCTTTTCCAGGTACTCCGCATAAGCCGGATTGGTGGCCAGCTGGTATTCATCCTCCATCTGGATCAAAATCATCCCCCGGTGATAAAAGGCATAATCGACATTTAGTTCCTTTAAAAGGCTTCGGGTTTCCTTTAATGAAAATCCGGTGACCTTGGACAGTTCTGACGCCGCGATGGGTTCCGAATAAGCGAACAATAATGCTTCCAGAACCGCTTTATGTTTTTCCTTTTCCAATGAATAACACTCCTGTCATGAATCATGAATCACTGATGCGCTGCGCCTATCCGGCAGCCTGTTCCAGGTTATCCTGTTTGTGGATGATCAGATCGTGATGCTTGGGACTTTCCGTTACGCGCACCTGTCCGGTACGCATCAATTCCAGCAAACTTAAAAAAGTGATAATCATCTTCTGACGGTGATTCAGGGCGAGGAAAAAAGCCGTAAAGCGCAGCGGGTTTTCATGTTCCAGCGCGGTCAGGATATGCCGGATCTGGCCGGCGATGGAAAAGCTTTCCCGGGCCATGGGAATCGGCTTCTGCTCCTTCTCCTCCTGGCTATTGAGAAATGATATCATTAAGCTCCGGAAAGTCTTGACCAGGGATTCAGGACCAGCCACCTCGATTTCAGGAAATTCACTCTCATCCGACAGGCCTAAGGACTGGAGCAGCGCCCCAAGATCCTCCGGAGGCTTGAAATACAGGGTCTGGGCATGGTTTTCGCATTTCTTGAAGAGTGTGGCTGCCTGCTGGTACCGCTGGTATTCCAGCAGCTTTATCACCAGTTCGTCCCGGGGATCCGGTTCTTCTCCCTCTCCTTCTGCCGCTTTCCGGTTGACAGGCAGCAGCGTGCGGGACTTGATTTCCATCAGCGTGGCGGCCATCACCAGAAATTCACTGGCGATTTCCATGTGGAAGGATTGCAGGGACGCCAGATATTCCATGTACTGGTGTGTGATTTCATTGATGGGAATGTCGTAAATATCAATCTCGTTCACATGAATCAAATGGCACAACAGATCCAGGGGGCCTTCAAAGGCCTTTAATTTGAGGCACATACTCATGAAATCACCGACTCCTTGGCAGAATGACATACATCAACCATTATACTTCACCTGTTTACACGATCAGCGTCAGCAGTCCCATCAGCAGGCTGAACAGCACATTGACAATGGGAAACAGCACACGGCGGATGACACCCAGCACCAGGAGCAAAATCAAAATGAGGTAGGTGTAACGCTCCATCTCATGAAAGGTTTGCTCAAACCGTGATGGGAACAGGGAAATCAGGATTTTTGACCCGTCCAGGGGCGGGATGGGGAACAGGTTGAACACTGCCAGCACCAAGTTGATGGATATGGCGGAAATAAACAGCTGCTGCGTCACATAGCCCAGGCCGCCGGTGAACCGGATGACCAACCCAAACACAAGCGTCAGCAGAATGGCCAGGACGATATTGGAGGCCGGACCTGCCAGGGATACCAGGAGCGTGCCCTTCCGCCGGTCGATGGTGAAATAATAGGGATTCACCGGTACCGGTTTTGCCCAGCCAAAGCCGGCAAACATGAGCATCAGAAAGCCCAGGGGGTCAATGTGGGCAATGGGGTTCAGGGTCAGCCTTCCGTTGTTTTTGGCGGTGGGATCTCCGATTAGAAAGGCCACGTATCCATGGGAAAACTCATGGACTGTCAGGGCCAGCAGGATGCCGGGAAGGATCAGAATGATCCGGTTTAAATCAAAATTAAGCATGAGGTGCCTCCTTCATTCTGTGATATAAATTTTCAGCGTATTTCAACTCTCCGTCACGGTCATAGATGGTGCCCAATACTTTGGCTTTCAGCACGTTCTCCAGGATCCGCCTGTAGATGGGACCAGGCTTGATGCCCAGCTGCTGTAGTTCGCTGCCGCCGATGGTCAGGTGAATATTTCGCAGCTTCAGCAGATAGATGGCGATGTAGTGACGGATATAGGGATTATCCGAATCATTGTAAAAGAATACCAGGGATTCTTCCGAGTGAGGCTTGAGCAGCTGGTAGATCGTATAGGTATCCACTTCATCCTGCCTCAGGACCTCATAGATCTTCTGGCGATGGTTCATCGACTGGACAATTTGGCCAATGAGGGTCTGGTTGGCGACCAGGAGGTGGCAGACTTCTTCCAGTGATTCCGGCTGCACCTCTCCCATGAGCTGCATCATCGTCACCACGGTGGGATTAAACGATGCCGGGGAAAGCTGCCGAAAGCCCTCCATGGAAAAGCGGATGTTTTTGAGGCGTTTCAGGGTATGTTCGCCCACCGTAAAGCCGGTGTGCAGCGATTTGAAGACGCCCAGCTCCTGCATCAGGGCAATGCTGCGGGGCAGAAATTCCTGTTCCCGGATCAGGTGCAGCATTTCCTCCCGAATCCGGTCGTTGCTGAGACGGTTGACCATGTCATTGTTCAGTGCCTGTTCTATAAACTGGCGGGTGGAATGCTCGATGGCGAAGTTCAACCGGGAGGCGAACCGGACGGCCCGGAAGATGCGGGTGGGGTCCTCGATGAAGCTCAGGTTGTACAGAACGCGGATTTCTTTGCTTTGCAGGTCTTTCATGCCGCCAAAGTAGTCGAAAAGCTCTCCGTAAAGGTCCTTGCTCAGGCCGATGGCCATGCAGTTGATGGTAAAATCACGGCGGAACAGATCACTCCAGATGTTGCTTTTTTCCACCTTGGGCAGCGCTGCCGGATATTCGTAATACTCCCGGCGGGCGGTGACAATGTCGAGGGTGATATGGCTGGAAAGACGGATCACGGCCGTTTCAAACTGTGTATGAACCGTCAGCTTGCCGCCGATGGCCGCATGAAGAGCTTTGGCAAAAGCGATGCCGTCTCCTTCCGTGACAAAATCGATGTCCCAGTTATCGGCACGCAGTAACAAATCGCGGACAAATCCGCCAACCACGTATACCTTCTGTTGGAGTTCATCCCCCACTTTTCCGGCTATTTTCAGGAGGTCCAGGATATTTTTGGAAAGCTGCTCCAGGGCATGGCGGCAGTTAAAGGTTTCCTGTTCGGACTCCAGAAAAATTTTCTGGTACCAGTAGGAGGTATGGCTGCCGTGAAGGTATCGTAACAGGTCTGTGCGGGTGACAATGCCCACCAGTTCGCCTTTTTCCATCACCGGCAGGCGGCCGATGTTGTAGGTCACCAGCAGTTCGTTGATTTCGCTGACGGGCGTCGCCGGGGTCACCGTGACCACCTCCTGGCTCATAAAAGCCTTCACCGGCGCATGCCCCAGCCCGTGCGTGGAGGCTTTTTCAATATCTGTCCGGGAGATAATGCCGCAGATTTTCTGCTGGTCGTTCATCACCGGCATGCCGGTATGCCCGTAGCGCAGCAGAATCTTGTTGGCTTCATCAATGGTGATGTGTTCCTGGATGGTTTTGACCGGTTTGCTCATGATTTCCCGGGCAACAATCTGGGGTTTGATCCGGTCTTCCATCTCTTCCAGCAACCGGGGTTTTATCTCTGCCGGCAGCCCGTCTTTGATGGTGGCGGAGGCTGCCCGGGGATGACCGGCCCCACCGAAGCTTTCCAGGATATACGGAATATTGATGTTGTTTTCAAGACTGCGGCCGATGATGTAGCAGCGCGCTTCCATCCGGACTACCATAAAGACGGCGTCCACACGCAGCACTTCCAGCAGTTTATTGGCGATAATCCCGATTTCGCTGACAAAATCGTCGCTTTCATAGGTCGTGATCCCAATCTGAAAATGGTTGATTTCATGTGTTTCAGCGTTTTTCAGCAGGATGGAAAATATTTGTTCGTGCTGTGGACTCCAGGCGTCCTGGATGTACTCGTTGACAATCTCCAGATTCGCCTCCCTTTCCAGCAGCCAGGCCACGGCATGTGCATCATGGCTGGTGGTGTTGCTGAACGTGAGGCAGTTGGTATCGGCGTAAATCCCCAGCGCAAACAGGGTGGCTTCGAAGGGGTTGACGGGGATCTGTTTTTCCTTCAGTTCTTCCAGCAGAATGGTAACGGTG
Organism: Bacillota bacterium; assembly: GCA_033549305.1. Taxonomy (GTDB): domain Bacteria; phylum Bacillota; class Clostridia; order Peptostreptococcales; family Tindalliaceae; genus Anoxynatronum. Next base: position 7,724 of record JAWSUV010000125.1, read on the forward strand.
GCACCGTAGGGTTTCATGATAAGGTCTGCACCGGGAATGGCTTTGTCATTGGGGAAATGGTGGTCATAAATGGTGACCGGCACCCTGTCGATAATCTCGTCAAACTTGCCGATTCGGTCGGCCGTATGAATGTCCACCAGGATCAGTTCTTCCACGTGCTCGTTCCGGATCTTATTGGAGAATTTAATGGGCAGTACATTCTTGTAAAAGCTGTAAAAACGCTTCACTTCCTGCTCCAGATTACCTGAAAAAGCCATCAGAGCATCCGGATACAGCTTGGAACAGGCGACCATACTGGCCATCCCGTCAAAATCCAGATTTTGATGGCTGGTAATCAGCTTCATGGAACTGCCCCCTTACCCTGCTTTGATCACTTTATAAATCAATAGGGATCACTTCATAAATCAATGGGTTTTTACCGGGTGCTTCCCGGCCAATGGTGTAGGCCTTCAGCACAATGGCTTTTGCCTCTTTCGCCTTCTCCAGGTCATTGGCGTGAAGGGTGGCCAGGGATTCTCCCTGTTTCACCGCATCGCCGGTTTTTTGATTGAGTATGATGCCGACGGACAGATCGATGACACTGTCCTTTGTCTCACGGCCGGCTCCGAGGGTCAGGGCGGCCATGCCGATGCTCTCCGCATCAATGTGGGAGACAATACCGTTCGCCGGGGCTTCCACTTCCATCAGATACTCAGCGCTGGCCAGCAGGTCCGTATCATCCACATACCGGCTGTCACTGCCCTGGCTGGTGACAAACTGCTTCATGCTTTCCAGCG
>JAWSUV010000126.1:0-8399 GCA_033549305.1 Bacillota bacterium
GGTTCCTGGTACCCTTCGTGGTGACCCGGGAACAGCTGGATGCCGGGCTGGAGATCCTGGAGACGGCGCTGGAAAAGGTGAGCCAGGGGTAGGGAAAGAGGATATCCTACATTTGCGTTATTTTGTTAACAGGCAGGGAAAAGGGTATTGCTTCTCGAATATGATCATGAGCTGATACATGTAAGCTCCGCTGGCAGGAAGGAGTGGAAGAAATGCCCAACTTAACGGGAATGCGTGAAACAACACAGCAGGTCGCGGAAGCAATTTCCCTCGCTGTAGGACTGGAAACTGAAATCGTTGATCATGAATTGACCATCGTTGGCGGAACAGGTCCTTATTCGGAACGACTGGGAGAAAAGGAAGAACTGGGGAAGCTTGAGTCAAACTTTCTTTACGCCAGGGTACTGCGAGAAGGCAAAACAGTGTTTGTCAAAGAAGCTCTGAGCGACTTGACGTATGATCCCTTGACCAGACTTGGTAAACGCCAGGAACTTGCTGAAATTTGTACGCCTATCATCAGTCATGATAAAATCATCGGGGTCATTGGACTGGTGGCCTTCACCAAAGAGCAGCACCAGCATCTGCTCATTGAAAAAGAAAAGCTGAAGCTGTTTGTGGAGCGGATGGCGGAACTGTTAGGTGCCAAGGCATCAGAAATTATTATGATGCAAAAAATGCAGCAGACCCGGGAAGAAATGGCCACCATTCTGGAAACAATCCATGAAGGCATGCTGGCTGTCAACAGCCAGGGGATCATTGAATACTGTAACGCCAACGCGGCTCTGTTGCTGAAGAAGGACAGGGAAGAGTTGGTGGGGCAGCCTCTGCAGGAAATGATGCCCGGAACACCAGCACTGGATGTTCTGGAAACAGGCGAAGGATATACGGAACAGGAAGAAATCCTGAAAACCGGCACCAAGTACCTTCATTTCATCGTCACAACAAGGCCCATCTTTGATAAGAAGGCTGTTCGCGGGCTTGTTGTGTCCTTTCGGGATATCATTGAAGCTCGAAAACTGGTCTACAATTTAAGTGAAATGAGTATTACGTACACGTTTGATGACATTATCGGCAACAGCGAGAAAATGCAGCGGGCAAAAACCAGAGCACGACAAGTAGCTTTAGGAAATTCAACGGTTCTGATTACTGGTGAAAGCGGAACAGGCAAAGAATTGTTTGCAAGGGCGATTCATTATGCCAGCGACCGGCGAAACGGCCCCTTTATAACTGTTAACTGTGGAGCAATCCCCGAAACACTGCTTGAAAGTGAATTGTTCGGCTATGAAAAAGGCGCCTTTACAGGCGCACGGGACAAAGGTAAAGCAGGCAAATTTGAACTGGCTGATTCAGGTACGATTTTTCTGGATGAAATTGGGGACATGCCGCTGCATTTACAGGTGAAACTGTTGCATGTACTTCAAAACAGACGCTTTGAACGGGTAGGAGGCAATAAAACCATTCAGGTGGATGTGCGTGTCATTACAGCCACTAACCGAAATCTTGAAGAGATGATGCGTGAAAAACTGTTTCGGGAGGATCTCTATTATCGGATCAGTGTGATTCCTCTGTTGCTGCCTCCATTGCGGGAACGCAGGGAAGATATTTTAGAGCTCAGTCGTTACTTTCTTAAGAAGTATAATGGATACATGAATAAGAATATTAAAGATTTTTCACCTGAAGTGCAGAACCTGTTTCTCGCATATGGGTGGCCGGGAAATGTGAGGGAACTGGAGAATGCGGTGGAATACGGGGTTAACATGTCTTATACTGACCAGATTCACCTGGATACAGTCCCCCCAAAGCTTCAATATCTGAACGCCAGCCCAGGTCAGCCGCTGAATCGTTCCTCACTTCAGGAACAACTCAAAAGCACAGAGAAAGATATCCTGATTCAAAAAATCCGCGAGCATGGCAGCAGTCATGACAGTAAGCTTGTCATTGCAAGGGAGCTGGGCGTGAGCCGCGCAACCCTTTACCGAAAATTGGCAGAACATGACATGTCTTAATAGTGAGAAATGCATTAAATCCATCCCGATAATGAGAATTGCTTGAAAATTAATAAGGAACAGTACGCGGAAATAAGTATGTATCACAAATGAGATAAATGGGTGGGCATATACCACCCATTTATTGAGCAAAGAAGAAAGCATGACAAATAAAGTCATTTGGCAAGTGATGCGGCCGTTAGAATTGCTTCATTTATCTAAAAACTGCAGTAAAGATGACACTGGACAGCGAAACTTGCAAAAAAGTTGATTTGTGGTATGAATATTGCAATATACTAGAGAATGTGACTGACAACCATGAAGGCATTATGAAAGAGAGGGGTTGACATGTTCGACGCATATCGGGATTTACCATGGGATTTTACCTAATCCGCTTCCCTGATTAAATCTGCCATGAAGATAATTACAAGGGGAGGTAATTTTGATGAAGGTACTGTTAATTGGTGTTGGTGGAGTGGGTGAAGCGATTGCTTCCATCGCAAAAAAACGCGGATTTCTTGAAAAACTTGTACTGGCAGACTATAATCTGACGCGGGCGACTGAAGTGCAACAGAAGCTGGGGAATGAAGCTATGTTTCCTGTGGAGCAGGTTGATGCCAGAAATGGTGGACAGATTCAGGAGCTTGTTGCGAAATATGGCATTGACCTGATTATGAATGGCTGCGAACCTTCATTTAATGAATCCATTTTTGATGCGGCATACGAAGCAGGTTGTCATTATATGGACATGGCCATGACTTTATCCCACAGGCACCCGGACAAGCCTTATGAAAAAGTCCATATCAAGCTGGGCGACTATCAATTTGAGCGAAGTCATCAGTGGAAAGAAAAAGGACTGCTGGCACTGGTTGGATCCGGGGTTGAACCCGGGATGGCAGATGTATTTGCCCGTTACGCCCATGATCATCTTTTTGATGAACTGGAAGAGATAGGGATTCGTGACGGTAATAACCTGGAAGTGGAAGGATACACGGTTCCCTTTGGATTTTCCATTTGGACCACGATCGAAGAGTGTCTGAATCCGCCGGTGATCTGGGAACGGGACAAGGGCTGGTATACCACAGAACCGTTCTCCGGGGAAGAGGTTTTTGATCTGCCGGAAGTGGGGCCGGTTGAGATGGTGAATGTGGAGCATGAAGAAGTACTGCTTGTACCCCGTTACCTGGATAAAGGCCTCAAACGGATAACCTTTAAATTTGGACTGGGACGCACCTTTATTACGATGTTGAAAAACCTGCATGAACTGGGATTATCCAGTACAGAAAAAGTGAAGGTGGGCGGCGTGGAGGTATCACCGCGTGATGTGGTGGCAGCGACAGCACCCAATCCGGCCTATATTGGTCCAAAAATGAAAGGGAAAACGGTTGCAGGTGCCTGGGTAACCGGTAAGAAGGATGGCCTGGAAAGGGAAATCTACTTATATCAGGTAGCTGATAACCAGGTATGTATGCAGGAGTATGGTTCGCAGGCCGTGGTGGCTCAAACCGCGTTTCCTCCGGTGCTGATGATGGAACTCCTGACGAAGGGGATCTGGAAAGGAACAGGCGTTCAGGGACCGGAGTTTTTCCCTCCTGAGCCCTTTATGGAACTGATGGACACCTATGGATTTCCTTATGGTTTGCAGGAGAGGGATTCGGAATACAAACGGGCGCATGTCCCTGCCATATAAAAAAAGAACGGCAAGACACTTTCATTACAAGGCTTGACATGATCTTCGGTACAGGCGCTCTGCCTGCTTTTTGAATCCCTGCATGTTTCTGTGTGTGTTTATGCCTGTACCGGATCATTTTTTACAGTTTTACATAAAAATTAATAAAGGAGGAGATAGTGTGGGACTGAAATTCATCCAGGAAAACTGCATTGGATGCAAATTGTGTGAGCTGTCCTGTTCGGCAGCGCACGAAGAGATGTTTAATCCCCGACTGGGGAGGCTGCGTGTGGGAAGCCATTATGAAAACAAAGACCTGATTATTGAGGGCCATGTCTGTATTTTATGCGGCTCATGTGCAAAGGCTTGCCCAACGGATGCCATTGTCATGGAAGGCGGGCGGCTTCATTATACGCAGGAAGATTGCATCAATTGCGGCGTTTGTGTGGATGTGTGTCCTGAGTCCGTCATTGTCCAGAAAGCGGAAGATGTGGGTGTTTGCGATTTGTGTGAAGGAGATCCCTGGTGTGTCAAGTCCTGCCCCCACGGTTCATTGGTGTTGAAGGGAGGCGTTTCCTCATGATGGGTTATCAAAATAAAGTGCTCAGAATCAATTTAACGGATCAAACCCACGATGTTGAACCGCTGAACATGGAATGGGCCAAAAAGTATATTGGCGGCAAAGGGCTGGGCATCAAATACCTATATGAAGAATTGTCACCCAATACGGATCCTTTTTCCCCGGAGAACAAGCTCATCTTCATGACTGCGCCCCTGACAGGCACTACAGTGCCCTGTTCAGGCAAACTGGCTATTATTTCCCGTTCGCCGGCTACCGGAACGATCCTGGACTGCTCCATCGGAGGACACATTGCCAATGAAATCAAATTTGCCGGGTATGATGCCGTGATCCTGGAGGGGGCACTGGAAAAACCGGGGGTTCTCAGCATCCAGGATGACACCGTCTCATTTTTACCGGCGGAGAACCTGTGGGGCAAGGGCTCTCATGAGTCAGAAACCATGCTCTTGGAAGAGCATGGAAAAGACGCCAAAATCATGTCCATTGGGCCGGGGGGCGAAAACCTGTCCACTATGGCCTGTATCAATTCGGAATACTACCGGCAGGCCGGACGGGGCGGCATTGGTTCTGTCATGGGCAGTAAAAAACTGAAAGCGGTTGTGGTCAGAGGCACCGGCGGTGTAAAGGTGTATAACCCGGCCAAGACCCTGAAGCGGATCAATGAAATCATGCGTGAAGATACCCTGACGGATGATAATCTGTGGGCCTATACCGATGGCACGGCCATGATTGTGGAAATGTCCCAGAACACCGGCATTCTGCCGACTCGAAACTTCCAGGACGGCACCTTTGAAGGCTACCAGGGAATTGACTCTGAAGCCATGAAGAAAGCCAGAGCCGGGAAAAAAGCCTGTGGCAGCTGTGCCCTGGGATGTGGAAACTTTACCCGCACCTCACGGGGTGTGGTGGAAGGTCCGGAGTACGAAACAATCGCTCTGTGTGCTTCCAACTGCGGCATCGGTGATCTGGATGCCCTGGTGAAATTCAATGACTTGTGCGATGACATGGGATTGGATACCATCAGTGTGGGGAACACCACCGCCTTTGCCATGGAAATGACAGAAAAAGGAATCCGCGACTTCGGTCTTCGGTTTGGCGATGTGGAAGCCTACCTGAAAGTACCGGAAATGATTGCCCGAAAAGAAGGAATCGGCGTTGAATTGGGACTGGGAACCCGAGAACTGGCTAAGCGTTTTGGCGGAGAAGATTTTGCCATGCAGGTAAAAGGGCTGGAATTCCCAGGGTATGAACCTCGGGGTTCCTGGGGCATGGGGCTGGCCTACGCCACCTCCGATCGGGGTGCCTGCCACATGAGGGCATGGCCGGCAGCCATGGAAGCTTACGGCGACCTGGATCCCTTCACAGTGGAAGGGAAAGCACAGCTGGTGATGGATATGCAAAACTCCAACGCGGTGAAGTTTTCCCTGATTCTATGTGATTTCTGGGCCGCCAGTGAAGACTATATGGCAGAAGTGCTGAACCTGATCACCGGAGAGAGTTTTACAGCAGAAGAGTTGCTCCTTATCGGAGAACGAGTGGTCAACATTGCCCGGGCCTTTAACATGCGGGAAGGGTTTTCCGGAGCACAGGACACACTGCCTAACAGAATATTCAATGACGTATTGAAATCCGGCGCTACGGCAGGGAAAAAGATTCCCAAAGAAGCCTTTGACCGCATGCTGGCAGAGTATTATGAGCTGCGCGGCTGGACGGCCGACGGCATCATAGGTGAAAAAAAAGCAGCATTGCTGGAGATGTAAACAATGAAAATTGAAGTAATCCTTACGGGGCCATTGTCAAAATACGGCAATGGTTCCCGTGAAATGATGCTAACGGTAACTCGGGGATGGACAGTTGGTGATTTGATACAATCCCTGGATATTCCAGACCAATCCTACAGTTTTGCCGCCATAGGCGGAAAGAAAGTAAAAGCAAACGATCAATTGTCAGATGGCGATATTGTGAAGATCTTTCCGCAGGTATCAGGGGGGTGATGCAGTAAAACCGGTTTGTGAGCTGTAACGGCAGCGATGGATGGGCACAATCACAAGGAGGGTTTTGTTTATGGGAGAAGATGTTGTTAGTGTTTTTCAGTCAGCGAATATTATTTTGATTTGTTTAGGACTGTTTGTTCTGGTGATTCTGTATTTGGGCATCCGCTACTCGGGACGGGTGGAAGAATCAGATGACCTTGTACTGGCAGGTCGCGGGCTAAGTCTTCCGTTCCTCGTACCATCCATTCTGGCTACATGGATCTGTGCAGGAGCAATGATGGGAGCGGCCGGCGAAGCCTACACAGGAGGTCTTCAGGCAGTTGTCTGGGACCCGTTTGCACCAGTGATGATGATGTTGATTGTGGGATTGTTTTTTGCCCATCGGCTCAGGAAATCGGGTTATACCACAGTGATTGACTTTATGAATGACCGATTTGGTAAGCGAATGGGCATGTTGTACCTGGTGGTGCAAATGCTTTCAGCTATCGGCTGGCTGGGAGGTCAGTTAGTGGCTCTGGGAGTGATTGTTTATCTCACGACTGGTTTCAGTATGACCATGGCAATCCTCGCTGCTGCCGTCGTCATGATTGTTGTGTCGTACATTGGTGGTCTCTGGGCGCTTTCAAGGATAGATGCCATTGTATTAATCCTCATCATTGTGGGCCTTCTGATCATGCTGCCAGTTGTCATTGGCGAGTTAGGCGGCTGGGATGTATTCTTTTCAGAAGGGGATAACTGGCTTGAGGTACCTACGTTTGCCATCACACCGGTAGCGGCGGATGATGGCGGATTCCTCTGGTATACGGGTATTTTGGGGCTGGCATATTATATTTCTGCCTGGGCTGCCTTAGGCCTGGGTGACGTGCCGAGTCAGGTTATTCTGCAACGTGTCCTGGCGGCCAAGGATGAGAAAGTTGCCAGAAGAAGTTTTATTATAAGTGGTTTTATGTATCTTTTTATCGGCCTGATCCCTGTGGCCATTGGAATTGCCATGTATACCTACGGACTGGATCTGCCGCTGGATAAAGTGGAAATGGTGCTGCCCTGGGTCGCTGACAACTTCCTGCCGCCTTGGGCTTCGGTCCTGTTTGTGGTATCATTGGCCGGAGCTATTATCAGTACGGTGGGGAATACCTGCCTGATCTGTGCCACCATGGCTGGTCATAATCTCTATAAATACTTCAGGCCGGATGCCACTACAAAAGAGGAACTGCGCATGGTAAGGATCGCCATCCCGGTGACTATGTTCACCGCACTGGTGATTGCATTGTATTTTGAAACTGTCTACAAACTGATTGTTTTCTCAGGAGCTTTACAGCTTTGCACAATATTTGCTCCATTTGTTCTGGGGTTCTTTTGGAAAAAGGCCAATGCAAAAGGTGCTGTAGCTTCCTTCATTTCAGGTATCGTCTCCTGGATTATCTTCTTCCTTCTGGTTTTCCCATATACAAAGGAATCCAACTTTGAAGAGGAAATCATTGAAGCGGGAGTGGCTATGGACTGGGCGATCTGGGACGGACTCTATATCTCCATGGTGCCGGCGGCAATCATTGCCTTTGTGGTGATGATAGCGGTATCTCTGTTGACCCAGAAATCAGATCCACCAAAAGCATTTACAGACTCCAAGGGCAACCCCATGACTGACGGGATGTTCTCATGGTCAAAATCATAGCAACTGCGGGCAGCAGATATCCATAGCCAGTGCAGATTTTGAGGATGCGTCCCCGGATGTTGTTCCATTATTATCCGGGGCCTTCCTGACAGGTTGTCATTGAGAGATATGCAGGGAATGAGGTGGTGTTTTGAAATACGCAAAACCATGGGGAGAAAACCATGAAAAATCAATGGAGAAGGCAGATGTACTGATCACGGGTATACCCTTCGACGGAGCAGTCAGCAATGCCAGGGGAGCAGCAGAAGCGCCGGATCGACTAAGGGAATTATCGCGCATTCTGCCGCCTGCAACTGAAGAAGGCATAATGTTCAACGGTTGAAGATTTTCGATGCCGGAGACGTTGACGTAAAACTGGACTGGTCCCGTTACTTTGAAGAAGTGGAAGAGAAAGCATTGAAACTGATTTATGAATTATTTGGCATCACGGCACAAAAAAGTCAGAAGCATTCCTGTAAAACGTGAAAATGACCTTTGAAAAAACAATAACCTCCAGATA
>JAWSUV010000127.1:0-8352 GCA_033549305.1 Bacillota bacterium
GGATAAAGGCATTTTCATACTCCTGGAAATAGCGGCGGAGCCATTCAATGTGCCCTTCGTCCAGAAAGTTGGTGGGCTCATCCAGCAGCAGAATTTCCGGTTTTTCCAGCAACAGCTTGGCCAGGAGGATCTTGGTGCGCTGCCCCCCGCTGAGATCATCCACCTGCTTGTCCAGCCCGTTGTCCGTCAGCCCCAACCCCCGTGCCACCTCTTCCACCCTGGTATCGATAACGTAAAAATCATTGTGCTCCAGCATGTCCTGAATCACGCCGACCTCTTCCAGCATGGCATTCAGCTCGTCTTCGGAGACATCCCCCATTTTTCCATAAAGATCATTCACTTCCGTCTCCAGGTCAAACAAGTACTGAAAGGCTCCCTTCAATACATCCCGAATTGTCATCCCCTTTTCCAGTACCGTGTGCTGGTCCAGATATCCCACCCGTACCCGCTTGGACCACTGAACGGTCCCGCTGTCCGGCTCGATCTTCCCGGTGATGATGTTCATAAAACTGGATTTTCCTTCGCCATTGGCACCGATCAGGCCAATGTGTTCCCCTCTTAACAGACGGAAAGACACATCATCGAATATCGCCCGGTCACCAAATCCGTGGCTTAAGTGCTTCACTGTTAACAGGCTCATATTTCCCTTCTCCTTTGACACTGCTCTTGAGGCACACTTCAGATTCATCCGATGAACGGCTGTCTTCCCGAAAATGTGTCGATTTGTTCAGCCGTTCAAACCGTTGCCATTATATCATACTCAGCTGTCAGATTGTTTGAGATTTTTTCCATCTTGTCATTCTGCAGCGTGATGGTGTTTTTTCGTAGAAATACATATAAAAACAACGGAAGCATCCTGAGTGCAGGAGATTTCCGCTGTGATTCATGGTTACGCCGATTGCTGTACTCGGACGATTCCCTGAGTTTGTGCCGGACCATTTTCAGCAGTTCTTTCCATTTCACTGCTTGTCCACATCACGCTGCTTTTGTCTGAACCGCAGAGGCATCTTCCGGATCGTCACCAGTCGAAGCCTGTGATTGAATGCCGCAGCCTCGCTGATGGTTTGGATTAATGCTTTGCCATAATTGTCCTGTAACTGGTTCAGCTGATAAGTATTAAATAACAGAATCAGTGTCAGTCGGTCTTCGCAGGACAACAGGTCGTATAAAGCATCTAAATTTTTCCCATAATAATCCGGAAAGCCAAACCTGCGCCGAAGTGTCTCATGGGCGGTTTCTCTGGAGTTCATGCGACTACCGTTCAATAGCACAACTCTCATTCCGCCACCTCCCCATATAGCATTTCATAGCTTTGATAATGATCCGCTGTATAGTAAATGAGGCCATCATTGGAGTAAACCAGCCGTTCCGGCCCCCGATAACCGCCTGTGTAGTTCACATCGCATTCATAATACTGGCGCCCCGCTGACTCCGGCAACAACTTCTCCCTGTTACCGAACCGGTCTCCCCCGATACTCTTGCCCTCTGCCACTACCCAGAGATTGCCCTCGCTGGCAATCCAGCCAAGATCAGCCGCTTCCCTTTTGGTGATAAAGTTTTCAGGCAGCTTTCCATAGAGATGGAGATATAACGCCACGTCTTCCTGACTGCTGTAGTGTCCCTTCGGATCAATGTCCGGCGACGCCTGTTCCAGGTCTCCCGAGCCGGACATAACGGGTTCTGTCGATTCCGGAACTGAAAACGGAGTGGCTTGCTCCTGGAAACAGCCAGTGAAGCTAAATGCCAGAATCGCCACAATGATCAGTAACGCGAACTTGTTTGTGGATGAAGGCATAAGCACACTCTCCCTCCTGGAATGTATGATGATACACAGCATGTAGGGTATGCATCCACGTAGTCCCTGCGATTCCGATATCAGGGGATCTGTCAGGTTGACGCTGCCGGTCAGGCCGTTTTGGCCGCCGGATTTTTCATGTCCAGGTATTCATCATATTCTTTTCGCATATCCACCATGCCATCCGGCGTGATTTCAATGATCCGGTTGGCAATCGTCTGAATAAACTGGTGATCATGAGAAGTAAACAGCACATTGCTGGGATACTCCCGCAGACTGTTATTCAGCGCTGTAATGGCTTCCAGGTCCAGGTGATTGGTGGGTTGATCAAGAATCAGCACATTGGCATTGGCCAGCATCATCCGGGAGAGCATGCACCGCACCCGTTCACCGCCGGAAAGCACTTTCACCTGTTTCAATGCCTCTTCGCCGGAAAACAGCATTTTCCCAAGATACCCCCGGATGTGAATCTCTGATTTTTCCTCGGAAAACTGACGCAGCCAGTCAATGAGATTCAGGTCCACCTCATTGAAGTACTGAGAATTATCTTTTGGCAATGATGCTTTTGTAATCGTGATGCCCCATTTGACAGTGCCGCTGTCCGGCTCCATTTTCCCTGACAATATATTCAATAGCGTGGTATTGACCAACTCATTGGCTCCCACAAAAGCAATTTTATCGCTTCTACCCACTGTGAAGCTTACATCGTCAAGAAGTTTCTCGCCATTGACAGTCTTGGAGAGGTTTTCCACCATCAGGATGTCGTTTCCCACTTCCCGCAACGGTTTAAACCCAACATAAGGATAGCGGCGGTTAGAGGGTTGAATGTCATCCAGGGTTATTTTTTCCAGGATTTTTTTGCGCGACGTGGCCTGCCTTGATTTGGAAGCATTGGCGCTGAACCGTGCAATGAAGTCCTGGAGCTGTTTTACTTTTTCTTCCTTTTTGCGATTTTGGTCCTTCGCCATCTGGAGTGCCAGCTGACTGGACTCGTACCAGAAATCATAATTTCCGGAATAGATTCTGATCTTTCCAAAATCGACATCCACCATGTGGGTGCAGGTTTTGTTAAGAAAATGCCGGTCATGGGACACGAAGATCACGATGCCGTTGAATTCAATGAGGAATTCCTCCAGCCACCGGATAGACTGGATGTCCAGGTGGTTGGTAGGCTCATCCAGTACAAGGATGTCCGGGTCTCCAAACAGCGCCTGGGCCAATAATGCTTTCACTTTCTCTGATCCCTGGATATCGGCCATTTTTTTATCATGCAGACTGGTTTCAATTCCCAGTCCCTGCAGCAGGGATGAAGCCTCTGATTCAGCCTCCCACCCGTTCATTTCACTGAATTCCGCTTCCAGCTCAGCCGCTTTCATGCCGTCTTCATCGGAAAAATCCGCTTTGGCATAGAGAGCCTCCTTCTCATTTATGATTTCGTAGAGCCGCGGGTTTCCCATGATCACCGTTTCCAGCACGTTTGCACTGTCATATTGAAAATGATCCTGTTTCAGTACCGACATGCGCATTCCTGGAGAGATGCTCACCTCACCCTTGTTGGCTTCCAGGTCACCGGCAAGAATCCGTAAAAATGTGCTTTTCCCGGCACCATTGGCCCCGATGACTCCATAGCAGTTGCCAGGCGTAAACCGGAGATTGACCTCCTCAAAAAGCTTCTGCTCACCAAAACTCAACCCTAAATTCACTACATTGATCACAGTATTAACCATCCTTTGCCCCTATCTTCCGTTGCCGCCCTGCCCATATGACACAGCCTTGCTATTATACCATACATCTGCCTCCAGTGCATGTGCCCTCAGCCATTTTTTATGTGTTGCTCCAGTATCAAGGAGCCGCTTCTTTCTTCACGCCTTGCTTTCGAGTATACTCAGTGTGACAAAGCGTGACGGTCTTTGCACTGGCCAAACACCACCGCATGGATGATCCCCTTCTTGGGCCAGTGGGAACATTGGCGAAAGGCGGATTCAATTATGCCGGCAACGGCCTGAACCGGAACAAGGCTTCTCCTCCCCCTGCGGAGACCCTTAGCGCGATTAAATTGCTGTTAACGGTGATTCCCGTGTAAGATTCCTCACTTTTTTTCTTCATAATTTCTACACATTTTTCACCTATAATCAACCTGTGGGCATTTGTCTTCGTAAGTTGAAGAAAGAAGAGCAAACCGTGAAAGCTTGATGGAAACGGACCCTCTTCTCACGGGAGGATTCATTCTTTTGGAGATTGATGTGGTTCAAATGGGTATTTAAGGGATAAGGTATCCGCGGATTCTGATAACAGTGCTGGAAAGGAGCCGGTGTCATGCCGACCACAGCAGAAAAACAGCGCATTCTGGCCATTGATGATGAACCCCACCTTCTTTCTGTCATCAAGGCTTATCTGGAAAAAGAAGGTTATGAAGTGAATACAGCTGAGGACGGGCAGCAGGGACTGGATCATTTTCTCTCGCAGGGAGCGGAGCTGATCATTCTGGACCTGATGCTGCCGGATCTTTCCGGCGAGGACTTTTGCAGCCGGATCCGCCTGAAAAGCCAGGTGCCTATTATCATGCTCACTGCCAAAACCGCTGAAGTCGACCGGATCAAAGGTCTTAACCTGGGCGCGGACGATTATCTGACGAAGCCCTTCAGCCCCGGTGAACTGGTTGCCCGGGTCAAGGCGATTCTCCGGCGTTCATCTCCCCAGCCGGTGATGGCGGAGGTACTTAAATTGCCTGAATGGGAACTCATACTGGACAAGGGGTTGATGACGGTCACTCATCAAAATCATCCCGTTGAAATGACGAGTACTGAATTTCGGCTTCTCTGGCTGATGGCTTCTCATCCTGGGAGGGTTTTCTCGCGGGATGAACTGGTCGTCCGGGTACTGGGTGAAGACTTTGAAGGGTTTGACCGTACCATCGATGTGCATATCAAGAATCTGCGCAGCAAATTAATGGATTCCTCGCACCAATTGATTGTAACAGTCTATGGTGCAGGATATAAACTGGTGGAGGGATAGCCCGTGAAACCAAACAACATTCTGAACCGCATGGCTTCCCGGGTGCTTCTGTTGCTTGCGGGAGCCATCCTGCTGTCGGTCCTGCTGGTAAGCCTGACAGTCAACCTTCGATTCAACCAATTCTTTACCCGCTATCTGATTGACCAGCAATCGTACCAGGTGGAGCAGTTGCTGGAAACAGTGGAAACCCTCTACGAACAGAATGGCGGCTGGTCTCTCGAAGCCCTTAACAGTCTTGCCGGTTCTCCTTATATACGAAATTTCGATTTGGTGCTTCGGGACACCTCCGGACGCATCCTTCTCACGACGATAAGAGATACCGGCATTCGGGGCATGCACCAGCGCATGATGGGGCGCATGCAGGGTATTATTCGTACGCCGGGTGCATCCGATTCGTACCGGACATCCGTCTATGAACTGAACCATGACGGTAGGCTCGTCGGAATGCTGGAAATTGGTATTGATGGCCCCTTTTCTCCAACCGAACGGGATTTGTCTTTCCTGGACGGCATTAATCAATCTATCTGGATGGCAGCAGTTCTGGCATTGGCGCTGGCAGGATTCGCCGGATGGATCCTCTCCCGCCGCATGTTGTCCCCCTTGAATCGTCTGGCGCTGGCGGCTCATGATATCAGCCGCGGCATCCTGAACCCATCGTTCACCATTGACAGCCAGGTGACAGAATGGCAGGAGCTGGCGGCAGCACTGGCGGGTCTGTCGGCTTCTCTCCAGGCCCAGGAATCTCTTCGGATCCGCCTGACCTCCGACATTTCCCATGAATTACGCACCCCGCTTTCAGTGCTTCAAAGCCATCTGGAGGCTTTTGAGGACGGCATCTGGGAACCCACACCGGCACGGCTGAGCATCTGCCGACAGGAAACGGAGCGGCTGACGCAGATGGTGGTCCAGCTGCAACAGCTGGCTTCCCTTGAGTCTGCGGATTCACCGTTGCATCCGGAGTCCTTTAACCTCACTCAGGAACTGGAGAACCTGTGTCAGTCCATGCATCCCTCCTTTGAGCAGAAGAACATTCAATTTCAATGGAACCTGACAGGATCCATTCAGATTATGGCCGACAAGGAAAAAGTGCACCGAATGACGACCAATCTCCTGACAAATGCCATGAAGTATACCAATGCGGGGGGGCAGGTCACCCTTCGATTGCAGCGGCTCGACCAGGGCACTGAAATCATTGTTTCTGATACGGGAATGGGCATTGCCGCCAAAGACCTCCCCCACATTTTTGAACGCTTTTACCGGACGGATGAATCCCGCACCCGTCGCTCCGGCGGGGCCGGCATCGGCCTGGCCATTGTGAAATCCTTCGCCGAAGCTCACGGCGGTCATGTCGCTGTGGAAAGCCGGATGGGAAAAGGCACTACTTTCAGGGTTTGGCTGCCCCTGTAAGAACTGGATAGCCAAAAGCCTGGAAAGTTATTTCCAGGCTTTTTTCACGGATTATCCAATGTCTGGATCCGAGGCTCACAAACCAACTGCACCTTAACGTCAACTTGGCATCAGTTGACTTGCTCAACGAGTGCTATTCACCCTCCTCCGCCCGCTCCCTGCCTTTTCGCCAGGCTTTTTCATTCACTTCGTGCAGTTTCTCCGGGTACGTGTTCCGAATGGCCAGCAGCCAGTTTTCTTCACTGATGGGCAGCCATTTGGAAAGCCCTCCCACCATCAGGGTGTTTGCCGCTTTGCCGTTTCCGCATTTCATGGCTTCCGCCACCGCATCCAGCACAAGACTGTCCATGGTTTCCACCATGCGGCTGACGGCTTCATCCGGATACGGTTCCTGCTCCTGCTGCACCCTGGTGGGATATACCCGGCGGCTGTTCAGCACCAGCTTCGCCCCTGGTTTCATCAGCTGTCTCCAGCGCAGGGCTTCCAGGGGCTCAATGCCGATAAGAAAATCTCCCTGACCCGCTGGAATGTTGGGCGAGTGGACGGTGCCACCGAATCGGACAGATCCCCATACACGGCCGCCGCGCTGGGCCAGGCCGATAACGTCATTGCTTTTCAGGTCATGTCCTTCCAAGAAAGCCGCCTGACAAATCAGCTGGGTGGTCATTACCAGCCCCTGGCCTCCAATACCGGCTATGATAATATTAATGGGCGTCATGACATCCCCTCCTTCTCCCTGGCATCTGCGTTCTCTTTCTTTTTTCCCACCGGTCGGTTGATCGCGTTTACAGGACATACCTGGGCACAGAGACTGCACCCAACGCACATAGCGGGGTCGATTGAGGATTTCAGTTTTTCGATCCCTGCATATTTTTTCATCCGAAGCGGCGGACAATTGGTTTTTATGCAGGTGCGGCACCCGATGCATATTTCCGGATCCACCTGAAAGATGGGTTCTTTGATTCTGAAGTGGAGCGCACAGGGCCTTGTGGTGACAATAACGGACACTCCTGGTGTCTGAATGGCTTTATTGATGGCTTCACTGGTTTCCTTGTACCTGAATTGATCCAGCACCTGTACGTCATCAAAGCCCATTCCTTTCAGCAGGACGGGGATCTCGACATATTTACCGGATCCGCCCGTCCATTTTTCTGTGGCGGCATTTTTCTGCCCGCCGGTCATGGCAGTGGTTCCGTTGTCAAGGATCAGGATGGTGAGATTATCATCCGGTTGAAGACTGTCCCACAGATTCACCATTCCCGGCATGCCCGAATGGAAAAAGGTACCGTCACCGATGACGGATACAAGGGGAATCGGGCGCCCCGCAATCCGGTTGGCCTTCAGCATACCGGTGGAAATTCCCAGGGTGGCTCCCATGCTGATGAGCGATTGGGAAGCTTCAAAGGGAGGAAACAGTCCCATCGAATAGCAGCCAATGTCATTATTCACCCTCGCTTTGCTTTTTTTCAAAATGTCAAAGACCGGGCGGTGAGGGCATCCGGGGCAAAAGAGGGGCAGCCGCTGGGGAACAGGCGCTGCCTCTTGATCCGATGCCACAGCCTTGTGCAGTTCTTTGATCAACCCTGCCTCCTTCAGACCTGCTTCGATGGTTTCACAGTGAAGTTCGCCGGTGAAGGGGAAAAACGTTTTGCCCTTACAGGGGATTCCCATCGTTTTTAACTCATTCTCGATGAAAGGCGTCATCTCTTCAATGACCAGGATCTGTTGATACCGTTCCGCCAGATCCTGAAGCTGTTCACCGGGAAGCGGATAGGCCATCCCAAGCTTAAAAACGCTTACCGGCTGATCCAGCGCTCCCAGCTCCTTCAAGTTATAGTATGGCAGACCGGATGTAATGATCAGGGTCTTCGCCCCGTTCGCCTCTTCCAGCTGATTCAGTGCCATAATTTCCGGCCCGGCAGACAGTTTTTCCAGCCGTTCATTCATCGCATATTGTTTATCAAACGTGTTGGGAGGGATCATGGCATAGGACGGCACATCCCGGGGAAATGCCTCCCCGATCATTTCCTTCCTGTCCTGCAGCTGCACAATACAGCGGCTGTGACAAACGCGGCTGGTCATTTGCACCATGACCGGCAGGTGGTAGGCTTCACTTATCTCCAGAGCCTTTTGGG
>JAWSUV010000128.1:0-8322 GCA_033549305.1 Bacillota bacterium
ACTGCTCCATGATGGAGCCCATGATCCGCCAAACCGTCGAAACCGGTGCAATTTACCCCGTTCAGTGCTGCCCGTCTCCGTACCACGCATTACCAGCAGCTTTGGGTATTTCCGTTCCTGACGATAAAGCAGGGGATTTGGATTTCATCCTGAGCGAAATTGACAGCAAATGTGAAGAAGCTGAAATGTCCGGCCGCGTTGCCACCTGGTCAGTGCCTGTTAACATGATGTACGTTGAAGCCGGCGTACTGTACTCCATTGAGTACCTTGAAGACCGAACCAATGGCAAAGCTGACCCTGAGGTTCTGACCTCCATTATGAGTGAAGTTGCCGGCGGCGAGATTGTTTTGGAAACCTATGGCGACTATGATCATTATTACCTGTACCTGGGTGCTCCCATCATATTCTAGGAAACCCTTACTCCTCAAACAGTACGCATAAGTATAAGTAATATAAGATTTTCAACCAGTGTGCAAGGCCCCGTGCCTTGCACACTGTTGTGTCACTCCCTGAGATTACGATAAAGGAGGGATCATCACTCTTGAACACAGAAAAGAATTCGGAACAATATGTACTGGAGATGCGGAACATCGGAAAAGTTTATTACGGCACCCGCGTGCTGGGCGGCATCAATATTGCACTGAAACCCGGCGAGATCCATGCGGTGCTGGGTGAAAATGGGGCCGGCAAATCCACTTTAATGAACATTCTCTTTGGCATGTCTGTCATTCATGAAACTGGTGGCTTTGAAGGTCAGGTACTGCTGGATGGAGAAGAAACCCATATCACATCGCCGGTGGAAGCCATGCATAAAGGCATCGGAATGGTTCACCAGGAATTTATGCTGATCCCGGGCTATACCATCACAGAGAACATTAAATTAAATCGGGAAATTACAAATCCCAGTCTCTTGAGCCGTTTCGCCGGAAAAAGGCTGGAGACCCTTGATTTTGAACGCATGAATAAAGATGCACGAAAAGCATTGGATAAGCTGGGTATGAATATCGAAGAATATGTCCGGGTTGCCGGATTGCCGGTTGCTTATATGCAATTTATTGAGATCGCCCGGGAACTGGACAAAGAAAATCTGAAGGTGCTGGTCTTTGATGAACCTACCGCAGTATTGACCGAAAATGAAGCAGAACGGCTGTTGGAGTCCATGCGTAAAATCGCGGCTGAAGGCATTGCCATTCTGTTTATTACTCACCGTCTGGACGAAGTGAAACAGGTTGCTGACCGCATTACGATTTTGAGGGACGGCCAGCATGTGGTCACCAAACCCATCGAGGAAACTGATGTCTTCGAAATGGCGAATCTGATGGTCGGCCGGGAAATCAAAATGAGTGCTTCTCAGGTGGATCTCTCCGCTGAACGCAAAGTACTTATAGATATTAAAAAACTTTATGTGGATATGCCCGGTGAAGTCGTGAGGGGCATCGATCTGGAGATTTATGACGGTGAAATCCTGGGGATCGGTGGTTTGGCCGGCCAGGGGAAAATTGGATTAGCCAACGGTATCATGGGACTTTATGAAGCTGAAGGAGATGTCACGCTGGATGGTGAAAAAGTCATCCTCAATGATCCCGAGAAGGCATTGAAACGCGGCCTGGCTTTTGTCTCTGAAGACAGAAGAGGCATTGGGCTGTTACTGGATACTTCCATCGAACTGAACATCGTCATCACAGCCATGCAGATCCAACGTCAGTTTATCAAGCAGTATGGGCCCTTATCACAGCGTGAGAATATTCGGATTCGGGAGCATTCGTTAAAAATGATTGAAGAACTGGATATACGCTGTACCGGCCCTGACCAAATTACCCGGCGCCTCAGCGGCGGTAATCAGCAAAAAGTATGCATTGCCCGGGCGCTTACACTGAATCCCAAAGTGCTTTTTGTTTCTGAACCTACCCGGGGGATTGATGTAGGTGCAAAAAAACTGGTGATTGACACACTGCTGGAGCTAAACAAGGAACACGGCATGACCATTATCATGACTTCCAGTGAATTGGCAGAGCTACGCATGATCTCCCACCGGATTGCCATTATTAATGAGGGCAAGCTGGAAGGCATTCTGGCTCCTGATGACAGCGATGTGAATTTTGGTCTGATGATGGCCGGCGAGTATCATAAAACCAAAGGCGGGGAGGTGCAGGCGGATGAATAAAATTAAAGAACTGACCCACCAATTTGGTCTTCCCCGCATCATCATCGTGGCATTTCTACTCTTTCTGTGTGTTGCTGCCATTATGTTGGAGATCCCTATTTCCGGCCTGATTTCAGATGCATTGGTGCGCACCGGCATGAACGGCATTCTGGTGCTGGCCATGGTGCCGGGGATTCTGGCAGGCATCGGTCTGAACTTTGGCATTCCCATTGGGATTGTGTGCGGGCTCATCGGCGGACTGCTGGCCATTCAGTTTAATCTATATGGGTTTACCGCCTTTTTTACCGCTGTTGCGATCAGTATTCCCCTTTCATTGGCAGCCGGTTATTTATATGGGTTGCTCCTCAATCGAGTGAAGGGATCTGAAATGACCATTGCCACTTATATTGGGTTTTCCGTCGTCTCACTGATGAGCATTGGCTGGCTCGTGCTTCCCTTTACGAGTGAAGAGATGCGCTGGCCCATAGGTACCGGTCTGCGAACAACCATTACACTTCAAGGCCGCTATGAACGCATTCTGAATCAATGGGCTTCTTTTGATGTTCTGGGTGTGACCATTCCCACAGGCCTGCTGCTGTTTCTGGGCTTTTTCTGCTGGCTGGTCTGGCTTTATCTGCGCAGCCGGACAGGGGTCGCCATGATCGCTGCCGGTGACAATCCCCGGTTTGCAGTGGCCTCCGGGATTAATGTCAACCGCATGCGGATCACCGGCACCATGCTTTCCACCGCTCTGAGCGCAGTGGGAATTGTCGTCTACAGCCAGAGCTTCGGTTTCATCCAACTCTATCAGGCTCCCATGTTCATGAGTTTTGCAGCTGTTGCCGCAGTGCTGATTGGCGGTGCGACTGTCCGGAAAGCCAACATCGCCAATGTAATCATTGGCGCATTTCTCTTCCAGTCCCTGCTGGTGGTATCACTGCCAGTGGCCAACAAAATACTGTCGGACGTTAGCAGCCTGGCAGAAATTGCACGAATAGTTATCAGTAATGGCATCATACTGTATGCCCTGACTCAGATTGGAGGTGGCGAATAATGGAAGAAAAGATCAAAATCACCCCTCCGGAGCTTAGTTTGGTCCAAAAAGTCAGAAAGTTCCTGGTTCACAACATGGTGACTGTTTTTTTCGTCGTCCTCTGCTTCATTGGTTTTATGTATTCCGGATTGACCTTCAGTTTCTTATTGGGTGACATTATCACCAGGATGATTCGGAACAGTTTTCTGGTGCTGGCACTCCTGCTGCCGGTCATGGCCGGGATGGGATTGAATTTCGCAATCGTGCTGGGAGCCATGTGTGCTCAGGCGGCAGTCATCCTGGTCACTCACTGGGGAATTATCGGAATGTCCGGAATTGGTGTCACGCTTCTGTTAGCGACACCATTAGCCATCTTGCTGGGTTATCTGACCGGCAGATTATTCAATCGAACCAAAGGCCAGGAAATGATCGCCGGCCTGATCCTTGGATTCTTCGCCAACGGTATCTACCAGTTGATCTTCCTGATTCTTCTTGGTTCCGTGATTCCCTTTACCAACGAAACCCTGGTTCTCAGCTCAGGTGTCGGCCTGCGTACCACCATTGACCTGGCCGGTGGACTGCGATATGCCATAGACGATGTGTGGAAGCTGCCCTTTACGCTTGCCAGCATCGCATTTGGTATTGGCGTTGTTATCCACGGTGCTTTTCGTTATATGAAGGGGATTCCCACGCTTGCAATCAGTCCGGGAAAGAAAAAATACCTGCTGTCAGCAGCTACAGGGGTTGCGTTAATTGCCTGGAGTTTTTACATTCGCAGCGGCACTACCTTTATCAATACAATTCGAGTCCCCATGTTGACAGCCATCTTTATCGGTCTGATGTGCGTATTCACATCCTTTTTCGCCCGCACAAAGCTGGGGCAGGATTTCCGTACTGTCGGCCAGGACAGGCATATTGCCTCTGTTTCAGGAATACACTCTGACAATACCCGGTTAATGGCCATGGTTTTGTCAACCGTCTTTGCTGCCTGGGGTCATCTGATCTTCCTGCAAAACCTGGGAACTTTCAGTACTTACGGCAGTCATGAGCAGATTGGCTTTTATTCGGTAGCGGCGCTGCTGATCGGCGGCGCTTCCGTCACCAACGCTAAAATCAGCCACGCCCTGCTGGGCACCTTTCTGTTTCACACTTTGTTTATTGTTTCTCCGCTGGCAGGACGAAATCTGTTTGGGGATGCCCAGCTGGGTGAGTACTTCCGTGTCTTTGTCGCCTACGGTGTTATCGGCGTGTCTCTGGTCATGCATGCCTGGCGGAAACAAATTGAAGGACGCCGCAGACTCAGTCAGTAACGTCGCTTCCCTTCTCACGATCAGGTGCCATGTAAACAGCCAAGGCCGCTTCCATTTTTCAGGAAGCGGCCGTTTTGATTGGTCTTATTCATTTTCTGTGTCGGCCCAGTTAAGTGATCTTGCCACTGCCTTGTTCCAGCTGCCAACCAATTTGTTCCGCGTCTTTTCACCCATGGCAGGCATAAAGGCCCTGTCTGGCTGCCACAGTGACTTTACCTCTTCCAATCCGTTCCAGAAACCGGTGGCCATACCGGCCAGGTATGCCGCTCCCAGAGCGGTGGTTTCCTGAACAGCCGCCCGCGTCACTTCCCGGTTCAGCAGATCTGCCTGGAACTGCATTAAAAAATCGTTGGCAGCAGCTCCTCCGTCCGTTCTCAGGGATTTTAACTGGATTCCCGCCTCTTCTTCCATCAATTCCAATACCTCTCTCGTCTGAAAAGCAATCGCTTCCAGACCTGCCCGAATAACATGAGCTGAACTGGTGTCACGTGTTAATCCGATGATTATCCCCCTGGCGTACATATCCCAGTAAGGAGCTCCCATTCCTGTAAAAGCCGGCACCAGGAAGACACCGTTGGTATCTGGAACTGATTGGGCGACAGCTTCCGATTCACTTGCATCCCGAATCATTTTCATTTCATCCCGCAGCCACTGGATGACCGCACCAGCGTTGAAGATGCTTCCTTCCAGGGCATAATACGTCTTCTGGTGATCGGACCAGGCAACGGTGGTTAGAAGTCCTTTCTCAGAAACCATGGGTGTTTGTCCCGTATTCATCAATATGAAACAACCTGTTCCATAGGTATTTTTGGCAAGTCCCGGGTCAAAGCATGCCTGACCAAAAAGGGCTGCCTGCTGATCACCCGCAATTCCTGCAACGGGTATAGAACTTCCGCCAAAAAAGCTGGCATCTGCTTCTGCAATGATGCCTGTTGACGGCACTACCTCCGGCAACATAACGGGGGGGATCTCCAGTTTTTGCAGCAGTTCCTGATCCCACTCCAACTGATGAATATTAAAAAGCATTGTCCGGGAAGCGTTGGTGGTGTCAGTCAGGTGTCGTTTGCCTTTTGTCAGGTTCCATACCAACCAGCTGTCAACAGTACCAAAACAGATTTCGCCGGCACTGGCTCTCTTTCTGAGGTTAGCATCCTGTTGCAGTAACCAGGCAATCTTAGTGGCGGAAAAATAGGCGTCAATCAACAAGCCCGTCTTTTCACGCACCAATTGATTCCAACCTTCTCTCTTTAACTTGTCACAGATCCCGGCTGATCGGCGGCACTGCCATCCGATGGCATTGGCCACAGGTTTTCCAGTCTGGCGATCCCATAAAATGGTCGTTTCCCTTTGATTTGTGATTCCAATGCCCGTTATGTCTTCGGGCGTTAGGCCGGCGCGTTGGATTGCTTCACCTGCTACCCCCATCTGCGTCGCCCAGATTTCTTCAGGATTCTGTTCCACCCAGCCCGGCAGTGGATACATTAAATGTAATTCTTTTTGCGCTAATGCCAATACTTTCCCTTTTCGATCAAAAACAACGGCTCTTGAACTGGTGGTTCCCTGATCTAATGCGAGAATCACTTTTCTCAACCCAATCGCTCCTGTCCTGTCAGTCGTGTTCGAAAAGAAATCCCTTTGCCACAGGCAAAGGGATCGTTACATCTAAAGGGGATTAATAGCGCAGATATTTGACCAGATCAATCATGCCTCGGTTTAGAACCGCCTGAAGATGTCTTCTCTCTTCATTGAGTATTTTTTTCATTTCTTTCGGGGCCAGGTCCGGGAATAGTGTTTGCATTTCATAAATATACATGATGCCGTCGCGTTCCACCTTTTCTGCAATTTCAAGAGCTTCGTCCTTAGTGTATTTTCCTTTTATTTTTTCCAGCGATTTATCCGCGTCGGCAAACATATCATTTTCCATTAATGACTCCAGATAAGCCAGGTCTTCTTCCGTCACTTCTTTTGTGCCATTCTCCGGCAGCCTGTTTAGTAACTCGGAATAAATTTTTTCATGCCGTTTTTCATCTTCTGCCAACAACTGGAAAAGATTTGCTCCTTTTCCCACTTCCATCTGCCCTGCCAGATTGGTATAGAGTTCTGCCACTTTTGCTTCATTCCGGACCAATACCTGCAGTAACTTGCTCGCACTGAATTCCACTGCCATTCATCATCACCCTTTCCGGTTTATATGGTACCATTACCCGGATTTTTATTCATCTAACAGAATTCTTTAGTCTGATAAGTGATCTGTGCAACCAATGAGACCTACCTGCCGCCGGTCTCCATCAAATTTGATTTCCGAGAGACTGGTCTGTGAGATTCGTGCGATATTCCACAGATCATTAATGGAGCAGGGCAGATAATGCGTCAGGAGCAAACGGATTGTAACAGCATGACTGACCACCAGGATTTTTTGCCCTGAATGCTTTTCCGCCAACTCTTCCACCGTTGATACAGACCGCTGCTTCACTTCCTGGAGCGATTCACCACCCCGCGCCCCGCTAAACAACTCCGGGTGATGAAAGAAACTATGGTAGCCCTCCGGGTCCAGTGTCTTTATTTCCGAGTACATTTTCCCCTCCCATTCCCCTAAAGCGATTTCTTCCAGACCAGGTTGTTCGATCACTTCCAAATTCAATGTTTGAGCGACAGGCATTGCTGTTTGAATCGCGCGTTTCCGGGGACTGGAATAAACAGCTGCCAGTTGGAGATCTTTTAACCGTTCAGCTGCCTGAACCGCTTGCAGTTTCCCTTCTTCTGTTAAGGGAGAGTCGCCACTTCCCTGAAACCGCTCTTCGAGATTCCATCTGGTTTGCCCATGGCGCATTAAAAATACTTTCGTCATGATTTCTCCCCTTTTATGATCATACTGTTCCGTTTTATTTCTCTTAGCTTCCTCGTTTGTGCAAATGAAAAAATGGCCAGTCCAGTCCAGATAAATCCAAAGCTGATTCCATGGGCTGCTGTAAAGGGCTCGCGAAAAAGAAAAACGCCCAGCAACAATGTAATGGTAGGTGATAAGTACTGGGCAAATCCCAGGACTGACAATGTCACGAGCCTGGCTGCCCTGGCAAACCATAGCAGCGGCAGAGCTGTAAAGATTCCTGTCAGCATGAGGAGCATTATCGTCACCGGTGAAACTGCTGTGAGTGTGGCCATAAAACTGTCCCGGTTAATGATCAGATACCCTAAAGCTATCGGCGATACTAACAACGTTTCGATGCCAAGGGCAACCAGTGATTCCACCTGCACCAATTTCTTGCATAAGCCATAAAGAGAAAAGCTCGTGGCTAGGAACAGGGATATCCACGGCACTTGCCCATAGCGCAGAGTCATAATCATCACGCCGGCAAATGCCATAAGAATGGCGATGGATTCCAGCCGATCCAATTTTTCTTTTAAAAGGATCATCCCCATCAGGATCACAATCAATGGATTGATATAATACCCCATGCTTGTTTCAATAACATGATCTGAATTAACCGCCCAGATATACACAAACCAGTTGCCCGAAATAATAACCGAAGAGAGCATCACCAGCCCCAGTTTGCGCGGCGAGTGGAAAATGGCTCTCACCTCATGAATCTGTTTTCGATGATACAGCAAACCAAAGACAAATATGACAGACCAGATAATTCGGTTGGCCAGAATTTCTGCCGCATTAAAGCTTCCCAGCATTTTCCAAAACAGAGGCAGGAATCCCCAGAGTATAAAAGCTGCCAGCGCATAGTTTATTCCGGAAATTTGCCTGGCTGGTGTGTGAGTTGATCTATGTGACATGATTGTCGTTTCCTTTCATCACAGGCTGTATATGATGGGTTTCAATCGTTGAC
>JAWSUV010000129.1:0-8293 GCA_033549305.1 Bacillota bacterium
TACCGGCGTCATCACCAACTGGAGTGAAGTGGGAGGCACTGACATGAAAATCTCCCTTTTTTCCCGCGACACCAGCTCCGGCACCTACGCCTTCTTTAAAGAGTTTGTTCTTGATGATGAAGAGTATTCGCCGGATGCCCTGCTGATGCCTTCCACCCAGGCGATTGTGGAAGGACTGATTCAGGATGAAAGCGGCATCGGCTATATTGGGCTGGGGTACCTGACCGACGATGTGAGAGCAGTACCGGTAGCACAGGAAGAAGGAGCAGCAGCCTACCTTCCCAGCCTGGAAACCATCAATGCCGGCAACTATCCGGTAGCCCGTCCCCTGTTCCTTTACACCGCAGGCGATGCTTCTCCAGCACTGCAAGTATACATTGACTTTATACTGAGTGCAGATGGTCAGCAGATTGTTCAAGACCTGGGATTTGTTCCCCTGCAGTAATCAGGAGAGAAATCAACAACGAACCCGAAAATGAACACAAGCAACTTACCGTCGACTGAAAGCAGGTGACCTTTTCTTCACTGAAGGAAGCTGATGGACCTCGCATATGCAGAGGTCCATCAGGAGTGTCCGGGGAAATGCAAACAGGTATGATGAAATCCGCAAACGATGGGGATCGTACGGATACTTTCGGATCGGAGAAAAATTCTCCGGGAGGTGGATATGATGAAAGAAGAAACTGTTTCAACCAGTTCCATGATTATTCAACGTCAGTACAAGAGAAAACCTAAGGAAGACAATGAGACGAACAATGCTGTGCCTGAAGAGCACATCAACGGCAGAACCTTTGCTCATAAAAAAAACCTGAAATCAAAATGGTCCAACCGATTAAGCGAATTTATCATTGAAAAAATGATTTTTGTATTAGGGATGACCTCCATCATTATTCTGGCGCTGATTTTTATATTTCTGATCAGTTCCGCCATTCCGGTTTTTAATGGGGTTACGCTGAAAGAACTGCTGACAGTTCGTTTCTGGTACCCCAACTCAGTCAATCCGCAATTCGGTATTCTGCCGTTGATTCTCGGATCTCTCTGGGTTACGGCAGGTGCTATCCTTATATCCGTCCCCATCGGAGTCGGCTGTGCCATTTTCATATCGGAGGTGGCGCCGCCGAAAACCCGGACAATGCTGAAGATTATCATTGAATTTTTGTCGGCCATTCCTTCTGTAGTGCTGGGGTTCATAGGGATTGTCGTTCTGTCCAACTGGGTGCGCATCTCTTTCAGTCTGTCATCCGGATTTACACTGTTAACCGGCTCCATTCTGGTGGCCTTTATGGCATTGCCCACCATTATCAGTATATCGGATGATGCCATCACATCCTTACCGAAAGAATACCGGGAAGCCTCCTTGGCTTTGGGAGCCACCCGGCTTGAAACCATCATTCATGTGCTGGTCCCGGCTGCGTCTTCAGGGATCATCGCTGCTGTCATGCTGGGTATCGGCCGTGCGATTGGTGAAACGATGACAGTGATGATGGTCACCGGCAATGCAGCCCGAATTCCGACTTCGCTGCTACAGTCAGGTCGCACCATGACAGCCACCATTGCTGCTGAAATGGGTGATACGGTTCGCCAGAGTATCCACTATCATTCCCTCTTTGCCATTGGGATCGTACTGTTGATCATGACCAGCATCATCAATCTGATTGCAGATTTTGTCCTTCATCGGTCGAAGAAGGGAGATCGCTGATATGAGCAAGCGAACAAAGGAAAAAATGGTTTTTACTTTGCTGTATTTTCTGGCGGCCCTGGTGGTAATCCCCACTTTATTGATTTTCGCTTATATTATCTATAAAGGCATTGGTACTGTCAACTGGGAATTCATCAGCCAGATGCCGCGAAAAGGCATGCGGGAAGGTGGAATTCTTCCTGCCATTGTGGGCACCATCAGTCTGGTCATAGGCACGATGGCTTTTGCCCTTCCCCTAGGTGTGGGTTCAGCTATCTATTTAACTGAATATGCCAAGCAGGGAGGGTTGACCCGCATCATCCGCCTGGCAATCTTGAACCTGGCAGGTGTCCCGTCAGTGGTCTACGGGCTCTTTGGCTTGGGATTATTTGTTCTCTTTCTTGGTTTTGGCAGTTCCATTCTGGCGGGAGCATTGACATTGGCGTGCCTGGTACTCCCGATTGTCATCACCGCATCTGAGGAAGCGTTAAAAAGTGTGGACTTTAGTTACCGGCAAGCTTCGCTGGCATTGGGTGCCACCAAGTGGCAAACCATACGCCATGTCGTACTGCCCCATGCAGCGCCGGGTATTATCACCGGGATGATTCTGGCCATTGGCCGTGCGGCGGGAGAAACAGCCCCCATACTGTTAACGGTGGCGGCTTTCTTCCTGCCGAGACTTCCTCAGTCTGTTTTTGATCAGGCGATGGCTCTCCCTTATCATCTCTACATCATCTCTACCCAGGTGCCTGGGATGCCGGAAAGCATCAAATATGGTACGGCCTTGGTACTGCTGGGCATTGTATCCATCTTCTTCGCCATCGCAACCGTGATCCGGATCCGGTTTAAAATGGCTAATCGGTAATGTATTAAAGGAACAGGAGGCGCAACACGATGCCCAAAATTGCGGTAAAAGACCTGAATCTATACTACGGCAGCTTTCATGCGCTTAAAAACATAAATCTTGAAATCAAAGAAAAAGAAGTGACCGCTCTGATCGGCCCTTCCGGTTGCGGGAAATCCACTTTTATCCGAACCTTAAATCGAATGAACGATTTGATTGACGGTGTTAGGATTGACGGCGATTTATTTCTGGAAGATCAGAGCATTTACCAGTCTGACGTGGATGTGGTATCCTTAAGGAGAAGAATCGGAATGGTTTTTCAAAATCCCAACCCCTTTCGGAAATCGGTTTATGAAAATGTGGCTTACGGGCCCCGTCGCTACGGCATCAAATCCAAAAACCAGCTGGATGATATTATTGAACGCAGCCTGAAGGAAGCAGCCCTGTGGGATGAAGTGAAAGATCGCTTGAAAAACTCGGCGCTAGGCCTGTCCGGCGGGCAGCAACAGCGCTTGTGCATTGCCCGGGCGCTGGCTATGGAGCCGGAAGTACTCCTGATGGATGAACCCACCTCTGCCCTGGATCCTATTGCGACTGCCCGCATAGAAGAACTTATCGACCAGCTGAAAAAGGAATATACCATTGTGATCGTCACCCATTCCATGCAGCAGGCGGCACGGATTTCCGACCAGACAGTCTTCTTTCTCATGGGTGAAGTGATTGAATCAGGAAACACCCAGAGAATTTTCACACAACCGGGTGACCAGCGCACAGAAGACTATGTCACCGGACGTTTCGGTTAAAAGAGGAGGGGATGGATCATGCGAACTGGATATAATGAGCAATTAAAAGGTCTGAAAATCAAATTATTGAAAATGGGGTCCATGGTTCAGCAAATTGTGGAAGAATCATTGCAGGCGCTGCTTCACCAGGATCTTGAAAAAGCCAGAACGATCCATCTGCTTGACGATAAGATAGATGAACTGGAACTGGACATTGAAATGGAATGCATGAACCTGATCGCCCTGCAACAGCCAATGGCTAAAGACCTGCGCATCATCGGCACCATACTGAAAGCTATTACGGATCTGGAGCGAATGGGGGATCATGCGGTGAATATTGCCCGCCAGACAGAGCTGATTGGAGACGAACCCTTTATTAAACCGTTGGTTGATATTCCGCGTATGGCCCGTCTGGCGGAAAATATGGTAGCCAAGTGCCTTGACGCATTCGTGAATGAGGACGTGGCGCTTGCCCGGGAAGTGGCCCATGATGATGATGCCGTGGATGAAATCTATGAAATGATTTATGTCGAGTTGCTGGAAATGATGATACATGACCAGAAAATCATCAAGCAGGCGATAAATCTGTTGCTAATCGGACGCTTTTTGGAACGTATCGCCGACCATGCCACCAACATTGGTGAGCGGGTGATTTACATGGTATCAGGTGAACGGGTTGAAATTAACTAAATTTACTCTCGCTTAACTGCCATTTTTCAATAAAAACAGACAATGTTTACAATGTCTGTTTTTATTTGCGTAATATGTGATAGAATTGACACAGCAGGGCAAATAAAGTAAAGTTATCAATAGATAAATGCATATATCGTTATATAAGAATAAAAGTGAGGTGATCTCATGCAGGAACAGGCAGTCTGTTTTAAGGCCCTTGGGGATGCAACACGGTTGCAAATCCTGATGATGCTGGCAGATGGTGAAAAATGCGCCTGTGATATTCAGGAGAATTTTGACCTGAAGCAACCCACCATTTCCCATCATATGAAAATCCTGCAGCAGGCTGAACTGGTGCTGGTGGATAAACGGGGAAAATGGATGTTTTATGCACTCAACGGTGAACGGATGGAACAGATGAATCAGTTTATCAACAATCATCTGATCCAGTTTTCAGGATTTCCGTATAAGCTGTCGGACTACGACTGCGAAGGAGTGCGAAAAAGCGAATAATCTGACACTCTGTTTGATGGCGGCCAATTCGGGTATGGTATATCCGTGATAGATACTGAAAACGGGAAGGGAGGCGTGACAATGGATAAGAAGGTAGTGGTGTATACCAGCACAACGTGACCGCATTGCGCGACGGCTAAGGATTATTTAGCCCAAAAAGGTGTGGCATTTGAGGAAAAGAATGTCCAGTCAGATGTATCAGCCCGCAAGGAGCTGATGGCAGCTGGCATCATGGCAGTCCCGGTAATCAAAATCGGCGATGAAATGATCGTTGGTGTGGACAAGGCTAAAATTGACAGTCTCCTTGACTAAACCTGTACAACGAAGCCCCCCGACCGGGGGTTTTTTCTTGTCCGGGACGCCGGCTGTGGTATAATAGAGAAGATACAAGCATTGATTAATCCAACAATAATACTAAAATTCTAATGAACAAAAAGGAGCCGATTATGGAGAAACAACCGAAAATAATTTTCAGCGGTGCACAGCCAACAGGGAGTTTGACACTGGGAAACTACATAGGAGCAATACAAAACTGGAAAGAACTGGAAAAAGATTATGAGTGTTACTACTCCATTGTTGACCTGCACTCATTGACTGTCAAACAGGATCCTGCGTTATTTAGGCAGGCAAATCTGTCTTTTTTGGCCCAGTATCTGGCGGCGGGGCTTGATCCGGAAAAGAATGTCCTGTTCTTCCAGTCCCATGTACGCGAACACTCAGAATTAGCATGGATGCTCAGTTGCTATACCTATATGGGCGAATTAAACCGTATGACACAGTTTAAAGATAAAGCAGATCGCTATAAGGAAAATATTAATGCAGGATTGTACACCTATCCGGTATTAATGGCTGCAGATATTCTGCTGTATCAGACGAATCTGGTGCCGGTGGGGGACGACCAGCGGCAACACCTGGAGCTATGCCGGGATGTGGCTATCCGTTTTAATAATGCATTTGGTGATACTTTTCAGGTGCCTGATATTTACCTGGGAAAAGTGGGAGCCCGTATTATGAGTCTCCAGGAGCCGGATAAGAAAATGTCAAAATCTGATGAAAACCAGAACGGTGTGATTCACATGCTGGATCCTGCTGAGACGGTGGTCAAGAAGTTGAAGAAGGCGGTAACGGACAGTGTCAATTTGGTGCAGTACAGTGATGATCAGCCGGGTGTCAAAAATCTCATGACCATCCATGCGACGCTTTCTGGCTGGAGTCTGAAAGAGATTGAATCGCATTACACTGGGAAGGGATATGGGACGTTTAAAATGGACGTGGCTGATCTCATTATACAACGGACTGAACCCTTCCGGGAGAAGTACAATGAGTACATGCTGAACCAGGATTTGTTGAAAAAAGTGTATACCAGTGGGGCTGAACGAGCCAGGAGAAAAGCGGCAGCTACCATGGAAGTGGTGAGGAAAAAGCTGGGATTGGTATAGGGGTGTCGGCAAATGAAGGATGTGAATGTGTGAGTACCAAAATGAAAGCCGTCATCACCGTGTTGTTTTTGATTTATGGAGTGATCATTGGTATCAATCTGGAGCCGGACCGCCCCTCTGAAGTATCCAATGTTTATTTAAGTATTTCCTCTGATGCAAATGTGCAGGAAGTGACAGACTTGCTGCGGGCTAATGAAGACATGCATCAACGGATCAATTTGCTGAAAAGAGACATTGAAGCCCTGGAAAGTGAACGGGCAGAAAGTAATGTGACGTTACAGATATTAATGCGTGACGTTCAAATGTATCAGATGCTGGCGGGGCATAAAGATGTGCAGGGTCCGGGAATATACATCCAGCTGGAAGGGATTTTTGAAGAGAATATTGCCCCTCTGGTGTATCAGCGAAAATACCTGATTACCCTGGTGAATGAACTGCGCAGCAATAGCGCGGAAGTGATTTCGGTAAACGGACAGCGGATTACAGGGCGGAGTGAAATTGCTTTGGCCGGAAACCACATACAGATCAATGGTCGGCCTGTTGCTCCGCCTTATCATATTCGGGCCATTGGAAATGTGGACGAGTTTAAACGGTATGTGGCCTACCGCACTTTTATTTTTGAATTGATGCAGGGAGACGGGATCACTTCGTCGATAGAATTCAGAGACGATTTGTTGATTGCACGCCCGCACCGCGAAAAAGCGATACAATTTTTGGAGATCACTCGATAGCATTGCATTCGATTAAAAAGAAAAAGACACTTTTTCATCCCTTCCGGGAATGAGAAAGTGTCTTTGCTGCTTTCAGCATAAGAATGGCAGATATGGTGGAGGCGGATCAATGCCTGCCTGTGTAATCAAAAAACATAAACGAATACTTCACTATTTATAGAGGTACAAAACACCCAAAGCCCCCGGCCCCAAATGGGAACCAATGACCGGGCCCAGTTCGAAAAGAACAACCTCGGCATCCGGAAATTTTTCAGCCAATTGATTCATCACGATTGTAGCCTCATCAACAGCCATTACATGAGCAACGTGAATCAAAAATGACGAGGGTGGAACAGCCTGGACCATCTGCTGTATCGCTTTCTTCTTGCCCCGGGCTTTCGAAACAGGCTGCAAAGTACCGTCGATTAATCCGATGACAGGTTTGATATTCAACAGGTTGCCAATTAAGGCGCCGGCATTTGAAAGACGGCCGCCTTTTTTTAGATAATCCAGCGTATCTACTGTCAGGCGAACCCCTGACTTCATCTTCTGGCTTTCCAGAAGGGCTACAATCTCTTTGCGGCTTTTGCCTTCT
The DNA here is from genome assembly GCA_033549305.1 of Bacillota bacterium. Classification (GTDB taxonomy): domain Bacteria; phylum Bacillota; class Clostridia; order Peptostreptococcales; family Tindalliaceae; genus Anoxynatronum. The sequence goes on from JAWSUV010000129.1 coordinate 7,234, forward strand.
GCAGCCATGTTAACTGCCATTTGAACCAATCCGTTAAGATTGCCGGCGGTGGTGCGAGAATCAATAACAGAGATGCGGGCGGCCGCCCCTGAAAGTTCCACTGCCGTACTGGCGCTGTGGTAGGTTCCGCTGATGCCGGACGAGATGGTCAGCACAATAATTTCTTTTCCCTGGCTGAGAGCATCCTGATACGCTTCCAGAAATTCACCTGCAGAAGGCTGTGAGGTCGTCGGAAAAACCTCGCTTGTTTTAAGGGATTCAAAAAAATGGTTAAAGGTGCCGGGCAATCCTTCCTTTTCCATTTTACCGTTATAGTGGACGGACAGAGGGACAACACGAACGGGATGATTTTCAATGTATGATTCTTCCAGATAAGCCGTACTGTCGGTCATGATTTCGATGGATGACATAAACATCACTCCTTGTAAATGTGTCTATAAAAATAATACCAGGTGCTAATAGCTGTTGTCAATCAAATTCACACCGGCGACCCATTCCGTCAATGGGTCTCAATGATTAGAATATGTATCATATTTAAGAAAAGACTCATATTCCACTGTGTCGGAGCTTGTCACCACACATTTTCTCAATAGTAAGAAAATACTGGCAGAAGGATTGCTTGCCGTGGCGATGTCCGTGAGATCACGCGCCTGAAAAAAAGTGAGTTAACATCAGTATACCTCTAAGAGTACACGAATATAACAAAAAACGAAAATATTTAAATTGTATGGCACGGGAATTGCATTCTTCTATCGATAGTTTATCTTGCATGTTGACAATAAAAGGAGGATGAAAACTGATGGCAACAGATAAGATCAAGGCGTTGGAAGAAGTTAAACGAGTTCTGGGATACATTGAGAAACCGGCACTGGAAATGGATGATAAAGATGCTATCGTGAAAGACTCTGTTCAAAACTTTAATGAACATGTCAATCCAGGTTGGTTGATTTATCGAAAATCAGTATCGACGGATGCTACCTTTGTCGAATGGGAAGACAGCGCAGAAACCTTTAAAGATGTTTATGGAACAGAATTTATTGATGTTCTTGGCGGTTATGGG
>JAWSUV010000130.1:0-7902 GCA_033549305.1 Bacillota bacterium
ATGGTGTTGATTTTTCTCTCCTTGGCCACCATCAATGCCCTTTCAGCCACTTCTTCCGGTGTTCTTGCCTTCTTTGTCCGCTCGATCACCCAGTTGCCTTCATCGTCGTAGCTCAGGTCAATCAGGATTTCCGGCGCCAGCTTCATCCCCAGTTCTTGGCCTCTCTTGAAAGCAGGGGCGCTGGGGGGCAACATGATCCAGAGATCCGGGTTGTATTCACGAATCGCCTGGTAGAAGGGGCCGATGTACTCCTCATACTCGGTCACCATGCGGTACAGGATGCCGTGGGCCTTAACATGCTGCATTTGCATGTTGTGGATTTTTAGGAAGGCTTCCATGGCACCGATTTGGTACAGGGTGTCACTGCGCAGTTCGTCCGGTGAAATTTTCATTTCACGCCTTCCGAAGCCCTGCCGATCAGGCAGCCCCAGGTGGGCGCCCACGGCCACGTTGTATTGTTTGGCCCATTTGATGGTTCTTTCCAGCACAAGGGGGTCTCCGGCATGAAAGCCACAGGCAATGTTTGCAGAAGATATGTACTGCATGACTTCTTCATCATTGCCAAGGGTGTACCTGCCGAAGCTTTCCCCCATGTCAACGTTAATGTCGATCTTCATCTTCATCCCTTCCTTCCCGGTTATGCTTCAAGGGCCTCTTCCGTAAACCGTTTTCGTTGCTCTTTTCTGGCTTCAACCGCTTCTTCCATGGTCACCTGCCTGAATTTGACGTAGTCCCTGCCAGCTGCGCACTGGCCAATTTTCCACAAATCCGCATTGATGATGTTCAGGGCGCACATATACCCTCCCAGGGTGGGGCCGTCTGCAATCAAAATCACCGGGGTGTTGCCTGTAATGTTAAGCGCTCCCCGCATGTTGTACGCATGGTCCACAATGTTCGAAGGGTGGCTTCCGCCCACGCCGCCGCTGTCCCTGGCAAAGAAATAATCTGGCAGGGGGTCCAGCCGGCAGGCAGACCGGTTGGATTTTTCGGAAACCTGGAAGGGGGTGCTGAACAGGTATTCCATTCCTTCCAACGTGGCAAAGTCGGGGTATGCGTTCATCCCCACCACAGACCGCACTTCAAATTCATTGCTGTATTCCGGAATCATACTTTCCTTGAGTTTTCGTCCGGTCAATTGATCCAGGTCTTTTTGGGGGGTTCCGATCTTCAGTTCATCCCCTTCTTTCAGCTGCCGTCCTTCGAAGCCTCCATAGCTGCCAAAGATGCAGGTGGATTTACTGCCCAGATACTCCGGTACGTCGATCCCGCCTGCAACGGCCAGATAGGATCTGAACCCCGTTTTTCCATAAAGCCCGCACTTGAGGACATCCCCTTTGCTCACCTTAATGGATTGCCACAGGGGTACCGGTTCATTGTTCACCTTGGGTTTCATGTCCGTTCCGGTGATGGCAATGACCGCGTCGTTTTCAAAGCTTGCCCAGAATTGCCCCACGGCAATTTCCAGTCCAGCTTCACCCACGTCATTGCCCACCAGCAAATTCGCATATTCCAAAGCCACATTGTCCATGGCACCTGACGGGGCCATGCCCTTTCCCAGGTATCCCAGCCGGCCGGGCCAGTCTTCCACAAGTGTTTGGAATCCGCCTTTGATTACTTTAAGCATTTGATAACCTCCCTGCTTTTCGTCTCTGGGTATCGCAGCCCCTTTACAGCTTGGGAGCTGTGGCCGCACCTTCCGCCTGCTTTTTCAGGTAAGCCTCTGTTTCACGCTTAATGTCCTCCCGGTTCAGCCATTCAATATAGTCCTTCACCACGATGCTGCCTTCTTCAATGTCGTACCGGTAATCCGTTTGATTGTGAACATGTTCATGGATGTCCAATACTTCCTGTTCTGTGGCTTCGTAGAAGCGAATGCGGTCGGCGTTCCGGTAGAGGAAAGGTCCTTCTTTAAACTGGGGGTGCTTCATGGCAAACTGGAAGGTGGGGATGGTGCGCCCAAAAAGCTGGTATCCGCCGCCGGTGGCCGTGGTGTAGGTGAAAACACAGGGGCCGCCGATGCCCACCGAACCCTCCGGCGTCCATGTTCGGGGCGGGTTGTATTTGGGAACCACCAACGCACACCGGGGATCAAGCGGCCAGAAAAAACCGCCGCCCGGCCAAAAACCGCAGCCGCTGTTAAACCATTCTGTTCCCAACAGCATCTTTTTCACTTCTTCTTTGGTCACCCCGTTGCACAGAGCAATGTACTCCAGGTTATACCCGTCAATAATGTTGGGCGCGTCCGGCCGGATGCTGTGGGCATATTTTTCCACGGCTTTTTTCGTCTCGCTGTCTTCAAAAGCAATGGGCAGTTTGATTAACCGGGATTCCACCACCACATCGTCAATGCCTTTAAACGATTCCTCCGTTTCCTTGATCACCTCAATCAGTTCCTGTACCGTCAACTCCAGCGGGTCAAAATGAAACATGTTCGTTCGCAGGCCCGGCACCGTCTCAATCAGGCCTTTGACATTTTTCTCTTTGATGGCACTGTCAACCGCCAGCATGCGGAACGAGTCAGGCACATACAGCACTTGTTCATGGCCGTATTCCACCTGCAAAAAGCCATCCCCCGCCTGTCGGAACAGCACTTCTTTCCTGTCTTTGTCCTGGGGCAAGGTATCAATAATCGTTTCATAGCCTTGGGGTTTCATGAACAACCTCCTGTTCTGTCCACCGATTCTCCATTATTCCAGCACAACCAATACGTCGCCCGCCTTAACAGCGTCACCCTTTTGCACCAGAATCTCTTTAACGGCTCCGTCCACTTCTGCCATGATTTCGTTTTCCATTTTCATGGCTTCCAGGATCAATACCGTGTCGCCTTCCTTCACCTGCGTTCCCACTTCCACCTCCACTTTCCAGATGGTTCCGGGCAGTGGCGCTTCAATGTGTCGTAAATCCATGGGCCATTCTCCTCTCTTTTTTAAAAGCTGCCAGGGGATATTTTCCCACTGGCAGCCGTAAACCATCATTTATGAATCGCCTGCCAACCAATTGCCATGCACAGATTATCCGCCGGCCACCGGCGGCATGATGTGCACCACCTGGCCTTCTTCCAGTTCCGTGTCCAGGTAATGCATCAGTTTTGAATTGCGGCCGTTGATCAGGATCTTGTAATAGGGTGCCAGGTCTGTGCCCCCTTCGTTCATTACCTGCTCTTTCATGGCGTCGCCATAGGTGTGAAAAACCTGTTGCATGAGTTCCCTGACTGTGGTGCCTGGTGTCACGTCCAGGGTAAAGGTAGCGCCGCCCACGATTTTGATCAGGGGGCCCAGCACTTTTACGGTGATGGTCATCCCACTACCGCTGCTCTTTCACAAAAGCCAGGCCCAGAGTGTCATAGCGTTCATCCGTGGGGTATCCCTTGGTGTCCCATCCGGATTTTTCATAGTATTCCTGCAGCATCAGGGGCAGTCCGCACACTTTGCCTTCTGCCGGGCCGTCGGGCGCAGGGTCTTTGGTAAACCGGTCGGGCAGGGTGTCCAGGCTTGGGTCCATGCCATAGCGGTACAGGTTCAGGGCTCGCTGCAGGGTCAGGGCACGGTCCACAGTTTCTTCCAACCGGGCCACGTCCATGGGAATACCGGTGATGGTTTCGTAAAGACGGGCCAGCTGGGCTGGTGACAGGGTGTTGCACAGTACGGTAAACTTGCACATGCCGTTCAGGTCAGTAAAGATGGCGCCCTTCTCCATGGCTTTTACCACCCGCGCCTTGTCTTCGGGCACGATGGGGTCAGGGGTACCGCTTAAATCGATTTCTGCCTGGCCAAACCCAAAGAGGGTAAAGGCAGGTGACCAGGGTCGCAGGTGGTCGCCGCCCCGGTTGGCAATGGCGTGACCCAAACCGGAGTCTTGAGCGGCCCTCAGCTCTGTGGCCGTGAGTTCAAGGCCTTTGACATGCATGGCATACTTTTCAGCGCCCTTGCCGATTTTCTTCGCTGCCGCCCGCACCCCTTCTGCCAGGGTATCACCCAGTCCTTTTCGATGGGCCAGGTCCTGCAACAGGGTGTTCATGGCCTGGTGGTTGCCAAATGTCAGATCCAGTCCATTGCATTCTTCCTGGGTCAAGATCCCTTCTTCGTACAGTTCCATGGCAAAGGCAATCATGGTGCCGGCAGAAATGGTGTCCAGCCCTAAACGGTTGGCATTCATGTTGGCCATGGCAATGGCCTCCAGGCTGTCAACCCCGCATCGGGAACCAAAAGCGTTAACGGTTTCGTATTCAGGTCCTTCACTTTCCACCCCGGCGTATTCCCCTTCATCCACTTTGGTGTAGCGGGTGCATTTGATGTTACAGGCAAAACAGCTGCGGGTTTTCACCAGAATGCTTTCTGCCATGGCTTCCCCGCTGATTTTCTCCGCTCCCTCAAAGGTACCGCTGCGGTGGTTGCGGGTGGGCAACGCCCCAAAGGCGTTCATGCCGTTGACCAAAGAGGCGGTGCCGTAGTCGGGCAGCAGTTGAGCTGTGGCAGGGTGCTCGTAAATCACCTTGTTCACTTCATCCAGTATTTCCTTAAAGCCTTCAGGGTCTGCCACCTGCACCCCTTTACTGCCGTAAACCGCAATGGCTTTCAGGTTCTTGGATCCCATGACAGCCCCTGCGCCGCCACGACCGCCAGCCCGGTACAAGTCACTCATAATGATGGCGCTTTTCACCAGGTTTTCACCCGCCGGGCCAATGCCCATGACCTTGGCGCCCGGGTGAGCTTCTTCAAGAGCATAGGTGGTTTCAAAGAAATCTTTGCCCCACAGGTGGGTGGCATCTTCCAATGTCACCTGGTCATTGTGAATGTTCAGATACACCGGCTTCTCCGATTTTCCCCGGATGATCATGTAGTCGTACCCGGCATATTTCAGTTCCGGGCCCCAATAACCGCCGCCACGGCCTTCTCCGTAGATGCCTGTGGTGGGGGCTTTAAACCCCACGTACCAACAATTGCCTGTGGGGGCCAATGTGCCGGTGAGGGGGCCTGTCATGATGATCAGTGGGTTTTCCGGACCCAATGGGTCTGTGGCCTGATTGGTTTCCTCCCAAAGAATTTTGGCGCTGAAACCACCCCCGCCAACATACTCCTGCATCATTTTTTCGTCCACTTCTTTTTGTTCAATCTGACCTGTGGTCAGGTTAATGTCCAGATAAGTTCCTGTGTAACCGCCTCGCATGAAACGCCACTCCTTTCAAATTTTCCTGGTCATATAACCCTGTTCTTTCATGAACTCTTCACTGCTCCTGTTACGCCTGATGAACAATGGCTTCACTGGGGCAGATGGTTTTGCAGTACTGGCCTTCACACACTTCACATTTCAGGGCATACTCTCCTTCCGGCTCCATGAACATAGCGCCGTAAGGACAGGCATCCACACAAAGGCCGCAGGCCGTACAGGTATCTCGGTCGATGTGCCAGATACCGGTTGCTTCGTCCATGGTGATGGCTTCCACAGGGCATACCTCTGCACAGGGAGCGTCGTCACACTGGAAGCAAATATGGGGTAAATCAAGGGCATTGCCTCCCCGTTCCACCTGCACCCTGGACAATTTTGGGTTGAAAACCGTCTCCAGGTTCAGAGAACAGGCCAACTCACACATCCTACACCCAACACATTTTTCTTTCAGACCTAGCATTTTCTCTGCCATACGCTTTCCCGGCGGATTGTTTTAATCCTGCCGGGCCCACCTCCTTCCATTCTCCTGGGTTTCCACGGGCCAGATCTTCCTTTGGATAAAAAAAATTCACCCATGCACACCTCAATAGGAAGTGTGATGAATGAATTCCTTTGCACCATGGCAGGCTGCAAAATCACTTCTGCACCCCTGTCGTTTCGAACCACTACAGGAGCCGTTCGAAATCGGAATTCCTGATCACCGTGATGAACGATAGACTATTCTCTTAATTCTGATTATAAAGTCTATGGTAACCATAGAGTCAAGGGGTTTTTACCTTGATTTGTAATTTAATGAACATGTTTCGTTCCTCCTGGCGAAATAACGGCAGCTCCGTCACCACCTCGCACAGGTAATCCCCGTCAATGGTGTAACCCCCTTCTTTCACCGCCTGAAAAAGCCGCCGGGCACAGGCAATTTCTTCTTCGAAGGCATGGCAATAGGCACACAGGTAGTCCCCTTCTGCCACGGTTTCCAATAGTTCACCGGGAATCAACCCTTCGTCCATAAACAGGAAGGTTTCCGTGGAAACAAAGCGGTCTGCCAACAGGTCTTCATACCGGACAACGGTGCCCACATTGCAAAAATAGACCATGGGCACATGCTGCAGTATCGCGTGTTGCTTCAACTGCCGAATCATGATTTCGTAGGTGTCCAGGGTGTTCTGGTACAGGTCGATGCCGCTGTCATGGCAAAAGATCTTCCGTTCCGGAATGTGCTGTACGTTAATGGATCCTTTCTGCGAAGCCCGCAGGTATCGGTCCAGGTTATGCACACACCGTTCTGCCGCCCGGTGCTTCAGCTGATAATCCTGTATTTGTTCCTCCAGCCAGGTCTGGTGCTCCCGCAGGGTTTCCCGGATCACCATGGCGTCTTTTTTGTCGAATTTTTCCCTGATTTTATCCAGGGACATGCCCATGCTTTTAAAATACTGAATTAAATCCAGTTTGGCACTTTGTCGAATGTCGTAATACCGGTACCCCGTTTCTTCGTCCACATGGGCAGGCTCCAATAACCCCACCTGGTCGTAATGCCGCAGGGTTTGCACCGTCACATAATTCATTTTTGCCATTTCACCGATGCGCAGTCGGTTCATTGTTTCAGCCTCCATTCACACCTGTTTACCCGCGTTTTGTTTCGCATTTATAGCATCGCAGATATCATTGACGGGATGTAATACACTATTTTCATCTTAAAGCCCTCCATAACCATACCCGGTATAATGCGACGCCCAGTATGACAGAAAAAAACAGACTCACTGTTCCCTGACCTAAGTCCGTACCAATGAGTAAGGCCGCATACATCCCCAGGTAAAATATGTAACTGAGGAAAACGTATTTACTTTCTATGAGGTTTCCCAGGTCATCCTGGATCCCCTGGTCTTTTTGAAGCATCCTCCCGTAGAAAACCCCTGATGCGAGGCCAACCAAAAGTAACATCACCCGGAATGTATCCATCTGCCATGCTTCTCCCAATTGCAAGATGGAATGGCTGTATAACCCCCACACACTGACAACAAGACCCACCAGCATAAACACTTTAAAAATAGCTTCATTTGCAAACCTTCTATACCCAATCAGCATGGCCGCTGTGAAAACGAGTCCGTAAATCCCATTTCCCTGGCCAATAATCAAATAGATGGTCAACCCCATCAGCCCCAGCAAATCAAGAACCGTGGTTTTTTTACCCGTGATTCTTGTGATGACCCGAAGCAGCAGCACCGTCCAAAAGACGACACCCAGGTTCACATCCGCAATCCACATGGCCATAGAAAGATAGATAAACGCCGCAACAAAAGCCGACTTCTCATATAAGGGATCAATTTCCCTGGCAAGGGCCCATGTCAGAAAAAACCCTGCGGAAAATACCAAAGACCCCCTCCAGTCATTGGTGAGTAATCCCCTGGCAATGATCAGGGTGATGGTCATGATCAGGATGATGAGATTTGTTTTATACCTTGGATCCACTTTTCTTCCTAAAGTAAAAGATGGCATTGTTAACACTCCCTGCTTCACTTTGATGGTGTTGACTTTTATACACACTTTTTTTGAATTTTATGCTTGGCAATTTTATCCATCACAGCTTTAGCCTTTCGGATTTTTTCCATATCGGCAGTTGCCATGGAATCGTCTCCTCTCTACTTAGACAGTTTTTCATCCCATTTAAGCTTTATATTTCGTATTTAGGGTCTATTGAATAACATTAAACACATTGAAAATACTGACTTTCAACCTCTT
>JAWSUV010000131.1:0-7859 GCA_033549305.1 Bacillota bacterium
TACCCAACAAACAAATGTTGAGTGATCAATGCTCTCGGGTTTCCGAGAGGGTTAGTATACATAAGAGGAGGAAATTCCGTGAATAAAATCCTGACACGAAAGAACCTGAAACGGACTCTGGCAGCTTTGGTGATATTGATTCTGCTGTTTACCCAGACTGCTGCCGTTCTGGCGATTTCGGACGTCTCTCTGACACGGGAGGATATTACCGTCATCATTGAGGAAACAGCACGGCGCAAAAACATTCCGCCGGAAATTCTGAAAGCCATTGCCTGGATTGAAAGCCGGAAAACCCAGTTCACCAGTTCCGGTACTCCCTTTGTTTCCCGGGGAAATCGGGGGCTGATGCAGATTAACACTGTACACACCAATTTCGACAGCCATCAGATCCTGTACGACGTTACATATAATATCGAGGCCGGTGCAGACATCCTGCTTTCAAAATGGCTGGATTCGCGCACCCCGGTGGTGGGCAGCCGGGATCCCAATATTCTGGAGCACTGGTATTTTGCCTTATGGGCTTACAACGGCTGGCTGTCCAGGAACAACCCAAACCTTCATGGTGAAGGAACCTATCAGGATAAAGTCTTTGATCTGATCCGAACCCGTTATGGTCAGGAAGTCAGCACCGTGGACTGGAGCCACATACCTGCCAGCGGCCTTCCGCCAAAAGGCCTGCATGTACCGGAGCCTTCCGTTACCCATGAAGGCGGAATCCTGTTCTTTCAGCCGGAAGACAGGGCCATTGCCGATGTCCGTCAGGATCTTTATGTTTTGAAAGCCCCCAATGATGATGTCCGCTTCACACTCAGAGCAGGAGATGAAGTGGTTATTTCGAGCAAGCCTCATCTGGAAGAGGGCCTTTACTGGTACGAAATCTTGCATTCCGCAACTGGCCAGCGGGGATGGGTCGCCGGCATCTACCTGAAACCGGTCTTTGTTCACCGGGAAGCCGCCGATGATGCTCTCTTGTCCCTGATTCTGGATCCCGATATTCCGGATGAAGCGGAACTGGTCCGGATGGATGTCACGGGTGATGAGGAGAAGAATCTTGAAGGAATAGCACTGCCTCTTTCGGAAGAAGATCAAAAGATGGAAGTACTTGATTTGCTGGTCATGCCTAACGAAACTGGCAATGAGATCAAATCGGACATGGATATTAACGCGACATTCACACCGCCTCTCTTTTCGGATATGACGAACCATCCAGCCCGGGAAGCTGTGGAAACCCTCACCCGCATGGGTGTGTTCAGCACCAATGATCGGAGCGAATTTAGACCACACCAGGCCATCACCCGCCAGGAAATGGCGGTGATCCTGGACAAGTTTTTTCACTTTGAAGACGACTCCTTGTCTGTTGAAATCCTGGGACAATTATCAGATGCCTATACAGATGGTCACCAGACCAGCAGCTGGGCCCTCGCTGCTATGTCCCGGGCTGCATCCCTGGGAGTGATTGGCGGATACCCGGACGGCACCATTCGTCCGCTGGAGGTGTCCACCCGGGAGCAGGGCATGGTGATGATTGTTAAGAGCATGAACCATTCGATGCAGCTGAGTGGGATCTGTGCTTCGCAATACTTTGCGGATGGACCTGTCATTAATCAATGGGCCCTGCCCGCTGTGAATGTGCTGCTCGAGCTGGGCATCTTTGAAGGAGTAGATCACACTAACCTTAATCCACAGCAGGGATTGACCCGCTTGGAGCTGGCAGTTGTCCTTTATCGAATCCATTGTTTAAATAATCGTTGACAAAGCCCTTTTTCAGTGCTATACTTTTTTCGTTCACAGCCAAAAAAACATACCGAAAATCTTGATGCGACCTTATCAAGAGTGACTGAGGGACAGGCCCAATGAAGTCCGGCAACCATAGCCAATGGTGTATGGTGCTAAATCCTGCAGAACCCAGGTTCTGGAAGATGAGGAGAATGGCGGACGCCGGTAAAAAACGAGCCTCTTCTTATGAAGGGGCTCTTTCTATGAATTGACCCGATCGCAGAAAGCAGAAATACGGTATCAACTGGATAAACAGAATCAGCAGAAGGAGGAATTGGAATGATTAGACGACTATTTACTTCAGAATCGGTGACTGAAGGCCATCCGGATAAAATCTGCGACCAGATTTCCGATGCGATTCTGGACGCGATTTATGAAAAGGATCCGGAAGGCCGTGTAGCTTGCGAAACGCTTGTCACTACAGGTCTTGTGATGGTGGCTGGCGAAATCACCACCAGCTGTTATGTGGACATTCCCAAAATTGCCCGGCAAACCATTCGAGAAATTGGCTATACCCGTGCCAAGTACGGATTTGACTGCGATACATGCGCAGTGCTCACGTCAATTGACGAACAATCCGCTGACATTGCTCTGGGCGTCAATGATGCCCTGGAACACCGTGAAGGGACAATGGATGACAACGCACTGGAAGCAATTGGTGCCGGTGATCAGGGAATCATGTTCGGATATGCCTGCGATGAAACTCCGGAGCTTATGCCCTTACCCATTTCCCTGGCGCACCAACTGGCACGGCGCTTGGCGGATGTCCGCAAGCGAGGGATTCTGACTTACCTGCGCCCTGATGGAAAGACTCAGGTCACTGTGGAATATGAAGATGATAAACCGGTCCGGGTCGACACCATTGTGGTGTCCACTCAGCACAGCCCTAATGTAAAACGGGAAACCATCCAGGAAGATCTCATCGAACATGTGATCAAGCCTGTTGTGCCGGGTGGTTTCATTGACGATAAAACCACATATCTGGTGAATCCCACCGGCCGTTTTGTGGTGGGCGGACCCCAGGGAGATGCCGGTGTTACCGGCCGCAAAATCATCGTCGATACCTATGGCGGGTATTCCCGCCACGGAGGGGGCGCTTTTTCTGGAAAAGACCCAACGAAAGTGGATCGATCGGCTGCTTATGCCGCCCGTTACGTTGCCAAAAACATCGTGGCGGCAGGCCTTGCAAGCCGATGCGAAGTGGGTTTGGCCTACGCCATAGGGGTGGCCCGTCCAGTCTCGATCCTGGTGGAAACCTTTGGCACCGGTACCATCAGCAATGAAAAACTGGTTGAAATGATCCAGCGGCATTTTGACCTGCGCCCCGCTGCCATTATTCGGGATCTGGATTTGCGTCGTCCGATTTATCGCAAAATTGCCGCTTACGGGCACTTTGGCCGCACCGATGTGGACTTAACGTGGGAAAAAACGGACAAGGTGGAAGCGTTGAAAAAAGATGCTGCAGGTTTGACCGAATAGTGAATCAACGGCCTCGCTGACAGCACCGGAGCCGCCAACGCCATTCTGACTTAGAATCGGCTGAGGCGGTTTTTTGTGTTTGCACACTCTTACAGTTCATCCAGTCAAGGCGTCCGCCAGCGTTTTCTGCTATAATGAATCTGTTATCCCGTTTTTTATCGCCAGCGCAGGAGGGCTGTCCATGATCCAAAGAGAAGGCAGGCTTGTCGAAACCATTTTTCATAACGAAGAAAACGGCTACCGGGTATGCCTTCTGGAATGTGATGACGAAGTCCTCACTCTGGTAGGCGTGCTTCCCGGTGTGAAAACAGGCGACCGCATCCGGGTGGTGGGCAAGATGAAAGTCCATTCACGCTATGGTGAACAGTTTCTGGCAGACACCTACGAACCCCTTCTTCCCACATCCCTGGACGGGATCATCGAATACCTTTCCTCAGGCCTCCTGCCTGGCATTGGCGAAAAAATGGCCCGGCGTCTTACAGGTGTATTCAATACAGATGTGTTTCATATCCTGGAGTTTCAACCGGAGCGACTACAGGAGGTCAAAGGAATCGGAAAACGCCGCTGGCCGGTGATTGCCGCTGCCTTCAAGGAACAGAATGCACTGCGCAGCTTTATTGTCTGGATGGGCCAGCGTGGCATTGACGCGCGGATCTCCCTGAAACTATATCAAGCATTTGGGGAGTCTGCCCGGGACCTCCTGCAGGAGAATCCGTACCAAATGCTGGACGTGATGCCGGAAATAGGGTTCCCCAAAATTGATGCATTGGCTAGAAACATAGGTATTGATTCGGAAGATCCACGCCGGGTGGAGAGTGGTCTTAATGCTTTGCTCGCTGCCGCTCAGGCGGAAGGCCATACCTGCCTTCCACAGGAAACACTGATGGAAAAGCTGATGGAAACCCTGCAGGTAGGAGAGAACGCAGTCATCGACGCCCTTCAGTCTTTAGCCTTGGATCAGCAGATTCAAATCACTTGCTTAGAAGAAGGCACCTATATGGTCTATGCCATGAATGCCTATACAGCTGAAACCGAAACTGCCCAGCGCCTGGCGATCCTGGCCTGTTCAGAACCGCAAGCGGTTCCTGAAGACCTGATGGAGCGGCTGGAATGTCTTCAGGGAGAACAGCATCTAACATTGGCAGCAGCCCAGTTGGACGGCATCAGTGCCGCCTTCGCTCATCGGGTATTGGTGATCACCGGCGGCCCAGGTACTGGAAAAACGACCCTAATCAATACCCTGATTGACATACTGGAAGAGAAAGGATTCACTTATCTTCTGGGAGCTCCCACTGGTCGTGCCGCCAAACGAATGACCGAAACTTCCGGAAGGGAAGCAAGAACCCTTCACCGCCTCCTGGAGGTGGCTTATTCTGAAGAACACAAAAAGCATTTTTTTAACCGGGATGAAAATAATCCACTGGAGGCGGATTACCTCATCGTGGATGAAGTATCTATGGTAGATATTTTCATGATGCAGCATTTGCTGAAGGCCATTGGCCCAGAGACTGCGCTCGTGATGACCGGCGATGCTGACCAGCTTCCTTCCGTGGGACCCGGCACTATACTGAAGGACATGGCGGACAGCGGACTGATTCCTGTGATCCACTTAACGGATATCTTCCGCCAGGCTCAGGAAAGCCACATTGTGGTCAATGCGCACAGGATTAATGCAGGTGATCCGCCCCTTCTTAATGTAAGAGACAAAGATTTCTTTTTTATTGCGGAAGACGATCCATCAGCAGCATTAAGCACGATCCGGTCGCTGTTACTGGAACGCTTGCCCGAATACCGGGGATTTGATCCACACAAAGACATTCAGGTGCTGACACCCAGCAAAAAGGGGCGTACCGGTACCCGACAGATGAATGCCTACCTACAGGAAGTGATGAATCCGCCGGCAGCGGATCGGCAGGAGCAAACTCATGGCGACCGCGTTTTCCGGGAAAGAGACCGTGTGATGCAGATCAGGAATAATTACAGTCTTGAGTGGCGGCGATACGTATCAGCAGGGGAATCTGAAGATACAGGCCGGGGAGTTTTCAACGGTGATCTTGGCCGTGTGGAGATGATCGATCGGCAGAAGGAAAGGCTCACTGTCCTCTTTGATGATGGACGACTGGTGGATTATTCTTTCCAGCTGCTGGACGAACTGGAACCTGCCTATGCGATCACCGTCCACAAGAGTCAGGGATCTGAATTTCCGGTGGTCATCCTTCCCTTGTTCACCGCACCCTGGGTTCTCATGACGCGCAATCTGCTGTATACAGCCATCACCAGAGCCCGTGTTTTGGTGGTGCTGATTGGAAGCAGAATGGTGCTCCACAGAATGATTGAAAACAACCGCATCCAGTACCGTCACAGTGGGTTGTGCCGGCGCCTGCAAAAGGTGACGGAGTTTCATGTAGCCCGGGACTTGAGAGAGAATTGAGGGAAAAGATATGGCAAATAAACAACAGGAAAAACTTCCGCTTTTCAGTTTCGCTGCAGCGTTCCTGGATTATCTTTACCCCTCTCTTCATGACTGCCCGCAGTGTGGCGCCGAAGACATTCCGGTGATGCAGGAAACCGCAGGTCTTTGCAACCTTTGTTTTGCAACCTTTCCCTGGATGGATGCCGCTGATCTGCCAGCGGGAGTCTCTGTTCCAGCCAGGTATGAAAGCAGTGCCCGAGCACTGATCTTTCACCTTAAGTACAGGGAATGCCAGTACCTGTCTCCCATGATGGCCTGGCTGATGGCAGACTGCTTTCGTGCTCGGCATGTTGAAAGGTTCCCGGGACAAAAACCTGGAGAGGCATCATGGCTCGTCATTCACGTCCCGCTTCACCACACTCGGCAAAAACAACGCGGGTATAACCAGTCTCATCTCCTTGCAAAACATACTGCCGGATTTCTGGATGTATCTTATGAACCGCAGGCGCTCATTCGCCATCGGAAAACAGCCCCCCTCTATCGACTCAGCCGACAGGAACGAATGCAAAATGTGGCGGGAAGTATATCCCTGAACAGGGCGATGGAGAAAAAAATTCGAGACAGCCACATCCTGCTGGTGGACGATATATACACCACCGGTGCGACAGCCAGCGCCTGCAAGGAAGCACTACTGCAAGCCGGGCCTGCCAGCATCACCGTTATGGCGTTTGCCCTGGCAGACATCAGGGATCACAACACACCTTAAATATCGTCGTTGTTTTATGGTAGAATAAAACCAGCACAGGGTATGAAAAACAGTAAACACTGATCTGACAGGACGAGGAGGAGGAGGAGGAGAGGGATGGAACCCTTAAATGTAAAGACGGTTGTGGAATTCATGTGGAATGATCCGATTGGAACCGGAATTTTCAGTCCATCCCACGAACTGAGGGCAGAAGCTTTAGGGGAGCAGACGCTCAACCTGGTCTTCCGGGTCTGGTCAGTGCAGGACCCCGGCCGGTCAGTGATTCTGAAGCAGGCACTTCCTTATGTCAGCCGTATAGGCAAGGGGTGGCCGCTCACGCCTGAAAGATTAAACATTGAAGCGGCGGCACTGCAGCTGCATCACATCTGCTGTCCGGAAAGGGTGCCGGAACTGTACCGCCATGATCCTCAAAAATACATCATGATCATGCAGGACCTGCAAGACCGCCAGGTCGTACGGAAAGCCTTTAACGAAGGGAAACGATTCAATCTTCTTGGAAAACAGATGGGTAAATACATGGGCCAGGTACTGGGAAAGACCTCGGATTTTGGACAGCCAACCGTCGAAAAACGCAAAAAAAGAGCTAAATTTGCCAACCCCTACCTCTCCCGCCTGACGGAGGACTTGATCCTGATTAACCCCTTCAAAGCCACAGGATGGGGCAATCGTGAAGAGGTCAGTGAACGGAAAGAAGTCCAGACGCTCCGAAGTGATCCGGTGGTGCTGGAGCGGATGGCCAAACTTCGCTATCGGTACCGGAATAATACCCAGGCGCTCCTCCACGGTGACCTGCATCTGGGGAGCATTCTGGCAGACCAGACCTCTGCCAAAGTGATCGACTTGGAGTTTGCCACCTACGGGCCAATGGGTTTTGATGTGGGAACCCTCACCGGCAGTCTTCTCATTAACTGGGTTGCCCAGAATAAGCCGGCGTATCACCTGAAAATGATTGATGATTTATGGGAAACCTTTACAAGAGAGATTCGAACTTTGTGGAAAAGGCTGGACAAGCATGATTGGCCGATGCCTTTTCTGGAAAGCATTCTGCATGAATGCTGGAAAGATACTGCCGGTTATGCCGCTGCTGAAATGGTGCGGCGTGTAGCAGGCATGACTCCCGTCACTGACTTGGAAGAGGTGGAGAATGCCGCTCTGCGACGGGAAATGGACTGCGATCTGATCACCATGGCTTCAGAGTTGCTGCGCAATCCGGGATCAGAACCTGAACGAATTCGGGAAATCACCCAGCTCTAATGTTATCTTTAGCTGGTTTCACTCAGCGTGGATGAGGAGCGTACGAATAACATAAAATATGGGAGTCATATGAGAAAACCCGCTCAACTGGAGCGGGTTTTGGATTTGGCTAGATATTAACCCATCTTTCGACTAAAAATCCCAAAGAGGTTGCAATAAGCCAAACCTCAA
>JAWSUV010000132.1:0-7834 GCA_033549305.1 Bacillota bacterium
GGTCATAGATGCTCTGATAGCAGCACAACGGGCAGAAATCAATCTTCACTTTGAAAGAGCAGCCGCCATTGACCTGGCAGGACGGGACGTTCTTCAGGCTGTGCAGGTCAGTGTCAATCCGAAAGTGATTGAAACACCCAAAATTGCAGCGGTGGCAAAAAATGGGATCGAAGTGATTGCCAAAGCCCGAGTCACTGTCCGTGCGAACATAGAACGGCTGGTAGGAGGCGCTGGTGAAGAAACCATCATTGCACGTGTCGGGGAAGGGATTGTTACCACTGTCGGTTCTGCGGAGACCCATAAAGATGTGCTGGAAAACCCGGATCTGATTTCCAGAACTGTTCTGAACAAAGGGTTGGATGCTGGAACCGCCTATGAAATTTTATCGATTGACATTGCGGACATTGACATCGGACGCAATATCGGTGCGCAACTGCAAACCGACCAGGCCGAAGCTGATAAACGCATTGCTCAGGCGAAGGCGGAGGAACGACGTGCCATGGCGGTTGCCAGAGAACAGGAAATGAAAGCGTCAGTTGAAGAAATGCGGGCAAAAGTGGTGGAAGCGGAAGCAGAGGTTCCCAAAGCCCTGGCCGCTGCATTGCGTGACGGCAACCTTGGCGTCATGGACTACTATAAAATGAAAAACGTTGTCTCGGATACTGAAATGAGAACCTCCATTTCCAAGATCAAAAAAGAACCTGAAGATCAGAATGATAAGTAGATGTGTCAGATGATCCCGAAACCAGTAAGGAAGTGATGCCATGCAAATAGAAAGCATCCTCATATTCGTCGCCTTTGTGATCATCAGTTCGCTTGCCAATAAACGTAAACAGGCACAGCAGCAGCAACGACAACAGCGAAAGCAGCAAACTGATCAAAGGCCTCAACAGAGCCGTCAACAGCCGCCTAACCAGCAGCAGAAGTCTTCTTCGACTGCACAGCGTCCAATGAAAAGAACACTGCAGGACCTCTTCAGGGAAATGCAGCAGGAGATGCAAGAGGAGTATCACCGGACGAGAGAACAGGCGAAAAAAACGCCTGCTGAGGAGGCAAAACCATTTGCCCCCAAAAGTAACGGTAATGTGGCAGCGTCTCAAATGCTCCAACAAACAGCGAAAAAACTGCCAGCGGAACCGACAAAGACTCAGAAGAAGAAAAGCCCGATCTATACTGATGAAATCAAGGATAAACCGAACGGGATTGATATCGACTTGACAGACGAGAATATTCTCAACGGGATCATCTTTTCAGAGATCCTGGGAAAACCTAAAAGTTTACGTTCCTGAACCGGTTGCCGGCAACCACAGTATTCGTTCCCTGTGGTTGCCGTTTTTTGTATTGCTGTCCAGACCTCTGGTTGTTGTAAAATGAGGGATAAGGTATAATAGGGATAAATGTGTCATGACCCGCCAGCCGGGTTCAATGGATGGGAGGACTATGATTGAGTCATACAGAACAAATGGCAATTGCAGTGCCCCGAGCAGAATGGATGCAGGAACTTTTTGGCTCCCAGGATGATCATGCGCGACTGATTATGGAAGCTTTTGGGGTGCAGATGGTCGCACGACAGGAGTCGGTGGTGCTCATTGGGCCTGAAGAAAGTCTACCCATGGCCGCCCGGGTGGTGGAAGGACTGTTGGCTGAAAAAGAAAAGAAAGAACCCCTGACCACACAAAAAGTAACCTATCTCATCAGCCTGATCCAGGATGATCAGTGGCAAAATATGGATGCTTTTATCGGTGAAACGGTATACATGACGGCCAAAGGGAAAATGATCAAATCAAAAACCCTTGGGCAGGCACATTATGTGCGCACCATGCAGCAAAAGGACCTGACCATCAGCGTCGGGCCCGCCGGCACCGGGAAAACATACCTGGCGGTTGCCATGGCTGTGAAAGCCTTCGGTAACCGGGATGTGGATAAAATCATCCTGACCAGACCGGCTCTTGAAGCCGGTGAAAGTCTTGGCTTTCTGCCTGGCGACCTGAAAGATAAAATTGATCCTTACCTGCGTCCTTTGTACGATGCACTTTTTGACATTCTTGGTTATGACAAATTTCAAAAATACATGGAACGGGGTTTGATTGAAGTGGCTCCGCTGGCGTATATGCGTGGACGAACCCTGGATCATGCCTTTGTGATCCTTGACGAAGCTCAAAACACTACCCGTGAACAAATGAAAATGTTCCTGACCCGAATGGGAATTGGTTCGCGAGCGGTGGTGACAGGTGATATTACCCAGATTGACTTGCCGAGGGGCAAATCGTCCGGTTTGTTGGAAGCGTTGGAGGTCATTGGACATATAACGGAAATCGGGATTGTGTATCTCAATGAAAAAGATGTGGTTCGCCATAATCTGGTTCAAAAAATCATTAAAGCCTACGAAGTGAAAGACAAGATGAAATCATCCGTCAAAAACCAGGAGGACTAGCATGAAGTTCATGGAGCGGTGGCGCAATAACATCAATGCAGGGACCAACAACAGTGAGCATAAGCACAGCAGACAGATTTTCGGGGCGATGCTGCTGGCGGTCCTGTTCTTCAGCATCCTTTTCTACACCCTGCTTACCAGTCTGCAGCCAGTCAGGTATGATCTGCGATCCGGACAGCTGGCACCGGAAGATATTTTGTCGCCTAAGCTGGTGGTAGATCAGCAACGAACCAGAGAACTGCGGGAACAGGAAATGGCGCGGGTGGAATCGGTGTACCGACTTGATGCCGGAATTTATCCGGAAGTGAAAAAAGACATCGACACTTTTTTTGAGATGCTTTACAGTGTGCGGAGTGTGCCGGATCTTTCGGAAACGGATATGGTAGACGCGCTGGATGAAAATGTTCTGGGAATTCCACGCCAGCAACTGGCCATTCTGGTGGAAACACCAATGGAAAGACTGCAAAATTTACAGAACTACATGTACGAAATTACCGCTCAACGGATGAATGCAGGCATTAAAGTAGCTGACCTGCAGCTTGAAAAAAGCCAGATCCGCGAATATGTCAATTCGCTGACTGAGTTTGATGAAGATCTGCGGGAAACAGCATCCACCATCATTAATGCTTCCATTCGCCCCAATGAGTTTCTGGATGTGGAAGCGACTGAAAATGCACGCCGTGAAGCGGAAGAAAGCATCGAACCGGTTGTTATTCGTCGGGATGAACCTATTTTGCGGCAGGGTGAACGGGTAACCGCAGATCGCCTGGTCCTAATGGGTGAACTGGGGCTGCTGGAAGGGGAACCGCTGCCCAGTCTAAGCCTGTATGCCGGTATTACCCTGATCGTTCTGTCGGCCATGCTGCTGCTGTCTGGTTATATCTGGCAGTTTAAGCCCAGGATGCTGTATCAGCTTGATAAATTGCTGCTGCTGACATTAATTATGCTTATTATCATCGTGATTGCCAAACCAGTGGCAATTCTTTCACCTTATCTGGTGCCCGTGGCAGCCGGTGCCATGCTGCTTTCCATGCTGCTGGAACCGCGGCTGGCGCTTATGGCCAATCTGGTACTGTCACTGCTGGCAGGGTTCATCACCGGTAATGACATAGTGATGATCTTTATGGGGCTGGTGGGCGGTACCGCCGGTGTTCTCGGCATGATCAATTCACAGCAGCGTGGCAATATCTTCTTGTCAGGCGTGATCATCGGCGCCGCCAATCTGGTGGTCGTCAGCCTGTTCATTCTGCTGGGCTTGCATGACAGTGTCAGCATGGGCATGGATTTGATGTATGCGTTTTTCAACGGCATTTTATGTGCCGTGTTGACCATCGGCTCACTGCCCTTCTGGGAATACGCCTTTAACATTTTAACACCGCTGAAGCTCATTGAACTGTCCAATCCGTCTCACCCGTTATTAAAACAGTTGCTGATGGAAACACCGGGCACCTATCACCACAGCGTCATTGTCGGTAACCTGGCGGAATCAGCAGTGAATGCTGTCGGTGGAGACAGTCTGCTTGTGAGGACAGGCGCTTTTTACCATGATATCGGCAAATTAAAGCGGCCATTCTTTTTCAAGGAAAACCAGTATATGATCGAAAATCCCCATGATAAACTGACTCCTTCTCTCAGTACGTTGATCATCACAGGCCATGTGAAGGATGGGCTTGAGATTGCCGACAAATACAAGCTGCCCAAACAGATCCGGGCGTTTATTGAAGAACATCATGGCACCACGCTGGCCGCCTATTTTTATCATAAAGCAAAATCTGCCAGTACAGAACCGGATAAAATTGATGAACAGATGTACCGTTATAACGGCCCCATTCCACAGTCTCTGGAAACAGCCATCCTTATGCTGGCAGATTCGGTGGAAGCAGCGGTGCGCAGTCTGGAAAACCCCACCCGTGACCGGATTGAGCAGATGGTACAGAAAATCATTCAGGGAAAACTGGATGACGGCCAACTGGAAGACAGCCCGCTGACCCTGAAAGAGCTGAAGGAAATCCGTAAAATTTTTACCCGGATTCTATCCGGTATCATGCATGAACGGATTAAATATCCGGAGATTGATCTCAGGGAACTGAAAGGAAAATGAAAATGAATATTGTCGTTGATATCGATCACCGCCAGGATCTTTTTGTGCTGAGTCAGGCACAGGAGGCACTGATTCGAAAAGCCATTGAAACCTGTTATGAACTGGAAGGCCTGCCGGAAGATTATGAGGTCAGCCTTTCTTTTGTCATGAATGCGGAAATCCAGGAATTGAACCGGGTGTACAGGGGAAAGAATGAACCCACGGATGTCCTGTCCTTCCCGATGGAAGGGCCGTCAGATGCACCGGAGAAACTGCTGGGTGATATAGTGATTTCCGTGGAAAAAATGGCGGAACAGGCAGAAGAATACGGGCATGGCATCAATCGGGAAATGGTTTACCTGGTGGTTCACAGCGTACTGCACCTGATGGGATACGATCATCTGGATGACATGGCAAAAGCGGTGATGCGTCGGAAAGAAGAAGCCGTCTTGGAGCAGCTGGCATTGAGCCGATAAGGACGGCGGGAGGAAAAACATGAAATCACGAAATCTCATGGACAGCTTCAACTATGCCTTTCAGGGTATTATCTATGCGCTGAAAACACAGCGAAACATGCAAATACATGTGACCGCTGCGGTGCTTGTTCTGATTATGAGCCTGTTTTTTCACCTGACCCGGCTGGAACTTGTGCTGCTCATCGCCACGATCTCCCTGGTGCTCGTAACGGAAATGATTAATACTGCCATTGAGGCGGCCATCGATCTAATGACGGATCAATACAACATTTTTGCCAAAATCGCCAAAAATGTTGCGGCCGGAGCGGTCCTCATTGCGGCCACTAACGCTGTGGCAGTGGCGTATCTTCTTTTTTTTCAGCATTTGAACCCTCTTTCAAAGCAGGTGCTGGAGATGGTGCGGCAGTCTGCCATTCACATCACCTTCATTGCATTAATGGTAGTTATTTTTGTGACCATCGCCGCAAAAGCCTATTTTGGCAGGGGAACCCCCCTGTCCGGCGGTATGCCCAGCGGTCATGCCGCAATCGCTTTCGCGACGGCGACGGCCATAACCTTTATTTCCAATCACATCCTGGTGGCGAGTTTGTCATTTGTACTGGCTCTCCTTGTGTCTCAGAGCCGTATTGAAGGAAAAATACATAATCTCCTGGAAGTGGCGGCTGGTGCGCTGCTGGGGACACTCCTGACAGTGCTCTTATTCCAGCTTTTTCTTTGAAGACTTACATCATTACGTTAAAGGAGGACACCGTCCCTTGAAGAACTCAAAGCGTCGATTCATTTACTGCCTCTTGATGATCCTGTTCATGTCTGCCGGATGCAGTCAGCCTGCACCGGAAGCGGAAGAACCGGAACCCGTTGAAGAAGAGAATTTTGAAGAAGTGATTGAAGCAGTGGAAGAAGATCCGGTACCCGAAGGAATGGCGGCCAGTCCGTTAACCGGTCTGTGGATTCCTGAAGAGATGGCAGCGGTGAGACCCGTGGCCATGCAAATCAACAACAGCCGGGAAGCCTACCCACAAAGCGGTATTGCCCAGGCGGATCTGATCTATGAAACCCTGGCAGAAGGAAATATTACCCGGCTGATGGCTGTTTTTCATCACTATGATGCCATAAAAATCGGTCCCATTCGGAGTGCCCGCCATTATTACCTGGATATGGCCGCCAATCATGATGCCCTGTACATGCATTACGGAGGAAGTCCCCAGGCATACGCCTATATCAGCCAGATGAAAGCTCCGGCAATGGATGGTCTGCCAAAGCCTGACGGTGTACTCAGTTGGCGGGATCCGGAGCGCAGAGCCATACCCCGTATGCTGGAACACAGTGTGTATACCAGCAAAGAGCTCATTGAAGAAGCCTGGGAAAAATCGGGTTATCGGCATGAGGTCAGGGAAGATTTTACCAGCGGCCTGGTGTTTAAACGTGAAGGATCAGCACCCTTCGGACAACGGGCAGATTATGTGACTGTTCCTTTCTCCAGTTCATATACATCCACTTTTGAATATGAACCGGAAACCCGGGAATACATCAAATACCAGGCAGGCGCGCTGCACATGGACGAACAGATAGATAAGCCGCTTCGCTTCACCAATCTGATTATTCAGCGAACAGAAGTCTATGTGATCCCCGGTGATGACGCGGGCCGGCGTGAAGTCAAAATCATTGGACAGGGTACCGGTCATTATATCTCCTATGGGCGTGCGGTGGCCATTGAATGGTCAAAGTCATCCTATGGAGAACCCACCCGGTACATCGAAACCAAAACAGGAAAACCATTGATGATGAACCCCGGAAAGACTTACATTGCCATTGCACCGCAACGAATGACGGTAACACTGGTAAAACCGGAAGAATAGAGTGCAGACGGAGCATACGGGAACACAATCGGATAGCACAACCTGGTGTTTGTAAGCTGAAAAGAAAGATGTTGCAGGAAGGGATGAAAACAATGGTGCGTGAAGCCTTAATCAAAAAAGCTTTTGAAGTCAGGCAAAATGCCTATGTACCCTATTCACATTTCAAAGTGGGGGCTGCTTTGCTGGCTGCTTCGGGAAAAGTATATACGGGATGCAACGTGGAAAGCGCCTCTTACGGCGGCACTAACTGTGCGGAGCGAACCGCCCTGTTTAAGGCGGTCTCCGAAGGGGAATCTGAGTTTAAAGCCATCGCGGTGGTGGGTGATCCAGATGCATACACGTTTCCCTGCGGCATCTGTCGCCAGGTGCTGGTGGAATTTGGTGGTGAGTTGGAGGTTATCGTGGCTAAAACTCTCAAGGATTACCGGGTTTTCACGCTGAACGAGCTGCTGCCACACTCTTTTACGCCCAAAGACCTGGAGGAAAGTCGGAAAAAGGAGAGATCTCATGAGCTTTAAATCGGGATTTGTGGCCGTTATCGGCAGGCCTAACGTAGGTAAATCGACCCTGTTGAACAAGCTGGTTGGCGAAAAGGTGGCCATCATGTCGGCAAAACCTCAAACGACCCGCAACAGCATCCGGGGGGTTCTGAACCGACCTGCCAGCCAAATGGTACTGGTGGATACCCCAGGACTTCATAAACCCAAAAACAAGCTTGGTGAATTCATGATGCAAAGTGCCCTGAATACCCTGTCGGATGTGGATGCCATATTATATCTGGTAGAGCCGGAAAATCTTATTGGCCCCGGAGACCGCTATATCATGGAGCTGCTGAAAGAGGTCAAAACACCGGTGATTCTGATTATCAATAAAATTGACCTGTCAGACAGCGAACAGCTGGAACATTGTTATAACCTCTATGAAGAAATCGGGTTTTTTACACGCATCATCCCCATCTCCGCAACCCTGGGCGCCAATCTGGAAC
>JAWSUV010000133.1:0-7720 GCA_033549305.1 Bacillota bacterium
AGGCTTCGGCCACGGCCTGGTTGACGCCGGCCCGAACCACATCGTCCTGGTCGCCTGTCTGTGCCACGGAAGCAGGCGAGCCGTATGTGTGAAGCAGTTCAATGATCTCCTTTGGATCACCCGGAGATTCCGGCAGCACTTCGTCAAATGCTTTTAATCCTTCGATGGCCCTCTCATCGGGAAACACAGACCGTTCATCGACTGTGGCGCGGTACGCAAGTGCACGTTGACAGGCCAGTTCAAGAATGGAGTCATCTTTTACCTGATTTCACAGGATGTCGCTGATCCCTGGATGTGTTATTTGCTGCGCATCATCCTTTTTTTCCATCGCTAAGCCTCCCTGCCCTTCTCTTCAGACTCGTGGAGTGCCTATGTTTTTTAACCATGGCCGGGATGGCTTTTAATGGCATGAAAGGCATGAAACATTTGCTTTTCGCCAGCCACATGGTACTCATAGTAGGCTCCCGGATTCGTTGTGTACCCCAGGTCTTCGTCTGCCACCATTTCATAGCCTTCGTCTGTCATCATCTGTTTAAAATGAAAGAGTGAATAATGATTGCTCATGTGCCTTGTATAGGCTTTGTCGATGTTTTTTCTGGAGATAGTCTTTGGCAAGTAGTGCTTTACGCAGCCAAAGACATCGGCTTCCGGCTTAATATAGCTGCTGATTTTTTTATATAGGCTGTATTCATGGAAAAAAGCAAAGTTGTACGAGGAGAAAGCGTCGATCCACATGTCGATGCACATCTTTTTCAGCGGCAGGTCAAAAATGGTGTTTGCAATGTACAGGACATGTAGTCCCGGGGCAACTTCCTCGATGTGTGACTTGATGGCTGAAACATTGTTTTTGGAGAATCCGGAGACAATGATCAGTGCATCCCTGAAATATGGCTGGTTTCCGTATTTGTAAAGAAAATGGCTTGATAAGTCGGGAACAAACACCACTTTCTTTTCGCTATGCGCGTTCAGCTTGCGTATGTGGCTGTCCAGCCAGGCATAGCTTTTAACGATCAGCGAGGTGGATTCGCTTGAGATATTGTTCATGTATTGAAAATAAACAAAATCCTGGTCTTCATCGGGTATTTCCTGGTAATGGAGCATGTAAAAGTCGTGGGAAGAATAGTAATCAGCCTCGCTGTTCAAGGAGGACAGCAGGATCCCGTCCTCAATACGGAGGGAAGCATGGCAGCTGCAGGTAAACTCACCGTCGATCACGGTGTTGTTCCGGATCATGGCTTTTTCAAGAGCAAAAGGGTTTCCGCATTGGGGGCACCGCAGCAAGGGGATGAAATCGAGAGGAATGCCGTAGGTATCCCGGGTTTGATGGGTCGAATCAACCATGTCCGGCCTGTTCAGCTTATGTTTCAGTTGATCGATACGGGCATGAATATCTGAAATTTCCTGTTCAAGATCAACAATTTTCCTGGTCATCAAACTGTCCAGGACTGTGTGGACGCGATTATCAGATGGTGAATAGACGCGCATCACATGCAGGTACTTTTTTATCTCTTCAATTGAAAAGGATAGGTCTTTCAGTTCCTGGATCAACTTCATGTCTGCCAGATCCGCATCAGAGAAACTGTACTGGGATCCAGTCTTTGCGGGCAACAGAAGCCCCACATGCACATAGTACCGCACCTTCGAAATGGGAATCTGAAAGCGTTTTGCAAATTCGCCAATTTTCATGATACTCCCCCTTGTTTCACCGATTAGAGAATGTTAAAAAACATGAAGTTTACTTTACCTTTTATTTTAAGGTATGTGGCTGCTAAAAAAAAGGTGAAGTGCGGTAATGAAATATCTAAAATTTCTGATAAATATGATATTGCAGATAACTTCAGTTAATATAATACCATAAGTACAGGGAAGAGAATATATCAATGCCGGCTGCTTTTCTATCCCAAATACTGAGTGAAGGAAGAGTCACGTGAAAAAAACGCTTGGCGGGCCTTTAAGTGGAGTGCGCGTATTAGATTTAACCAGGGTGCTGGCCGGTCCATATGCGACAATGATGCTGGCCGATCTTGGTGCGGAAGTCATTAAAATCGAACGGCCAGACACCGGGGATGATTCCAGGCAGTACGGCCCCTTTGTCAATTCGGAGAGTGCCTACTTTATGAGCATCAACCGGAACAAACACAGCATTACGCTGGATTTGAAAAAGGAAGAAGGCAAACAACTTCTCTCGCGGCTGATTGAGAAAGTGGATATTCTGGTTGAAAATTTCAGGCCCGGAACCATGCGATCACTGGGTTTTGATTATGAAAACGTCAAGAGGATAAACCCCCGCATCGTGTATGCTGCCATTTCAGGTTTTGGGCATACGGGTCCCTACAGCCGCCGTGCAGCTTATGACGGAATTGTGCAAGCGATGGGCGGCATTATGGGAATTACAGGAGAGCGGAATGGCAAGCCAACAAGAGTCGGCTCTTCCATCGGGGATATCGTTGCCGGGTTGTTTGGTGCTTCAGGAATTCTGGCCGCCTTTATCGAAGCGAAAGAAACAGGAAAAGGCCAGTTTGTCGACGTCGCTATGCTGGATGCTCAGGTGGCCATACTTGAAAACAGTATTCTGCGGTATTACGATTCCGGCGTTGCACCAAAACCAATTGGCAATATGCATCCTTCCATTTATCCGTTTCAGACATTTCCAACCAAAACGGAAGAGTTAATGATTGCCTGCGGCAACGATTCCATCTGGAAAAAGCTTTGTGTTGCCATCGGTCTTGAATGCCAGGCGGACAGTCCATTATTCAACACAAATCATAAAAGGGGTGAAAACTATGACGAAATGATTCAGGTATTATCTCAAAAACTTTCTGAAAAACCGGCTCATGACTGGCTTGACATTCTCGAAAAGGCAGGAGTGCCCTGCAGTTTGATCAATTCCATCGACAAAGTGGTTGAGGATCCGCAAATAAAAGCCCGCAACATGATCCTGTCCGTTGATCATCCCGTAGCAGGCAGGGTCTTTATGGCCGGCAGTCCCATAAAACTGTCTACTGTTTCGGTTGCAGCGGTTAAGCCGGCGCCTGTGCTCGGGGAGAATAATAAGGAGATATACTGCGGTTTGCTGGATGTGTCGGAAAAAGAGTATCTGTCTCTCAAGGAAGACCGGGTCATATAGGTTACATGTGAAATGATGGTTACGTGACGAAAGGGGAATGACGATTTGGATACATTGATGGATGCAAATCAAAACATTAACGCGCTGGAAGTTTCCAACAGTCCCGCCATCTGGGGACTCGCCTCCATTGCAGTGTTATTGATCCTGGTTCAGACAATCCTGTTCTTACGACTTGCATTAAACGCTTCGAAGCAGGGCAAGGTTAAGTTAACGCAGCAGCAGTGTACGAAAGCCATTCGATCCGGCGTTGTCACCGCCATTGGACCGGCATTCGGTGTCTTTATTGTCATGATCGGTCTCATTGCAGTTCTGGGCGGGCCGATGGCCTGGTTACGATTGTCGGTTATTGGCGGAGCATCTACAGAATTAACCGCTGCTTCAGTTGGCGTACGCATGGCCGGTGGCGACATTACCCAAAGTTTATCCATGATTCAGTTGTCAAACGCCTGGTGGACCATGAGTATCAATGCCTGTGGCTGGCTGTTGGTCACATGGGTATTTGCCAGCAGGATGGAAAAAATGCGCCATAAAATCGGTGGCGGCGATTCACGATGGATGGAAGTTTTTTCCTCAGCCGCAACCCTGGGGATCTTCGGTGCCTTTTGCACGGAATACCTGGTGATTGCAGTGCAGGAAATTGACTGGGCGTTGTTCGCATCGGTGGTTGCCAGTGCCGGAGCCATGTTTGTCTTTATGAAAATTGCAGATACCCGGTATAAATGGATGCGCGAATACTGCCTGGGCCTCGCAATGATCGTCGGGATCATCTCCGGTCTCATTCTATCGTAAACACCAGAAAGGATGGTACATATGACGAATAATTCATCGTTCAGCAAAGAGTGGGAAATGAGTGCGTCAAAAATTGGAACCATTATGATTCCGCTGGTAATGTTCTGCATGTTTCTCCCGGTGATTTACTTAAAACTGGCTTATGGTGTATTCCCCGAATGGTCAGTGGCTCTTTCCTCCTGGGGAACAATCGCTGCGGCATTCGGTGTGTATTATTTAATCGAGCCCCTCTCCTACTATCCCATACTGGGACTCTCCGGAACCTATATGGCGTTTACCGCCGGGAGTATTTCTGACATCAGAATGCCGGCATCCGCTGTTGCACAGGAAGCCGTGGAAGTTCCATTCGGTTCAGACGAAGGGGCCGTTGCGTCCACTCTTGGTGTTGCCGGATCACTGTTTACCACTCTGACCGTCGTGTTCCTGACGTCTCTGTTTGGAAACCAGTTAATTCAGTTTTTCCCGGAAACCGTGCTGACCGCAATCAAATCGTTCACCGTTCCGGCAGTATTTGGTGCCTCCTACATGCTTTTCGCCAAGTTTGAACCGAAATTAAGTTTTATTATACTGGTTACCGTTCCGCTTTTCTTGCTGATAGCCGATTGGCAGTACGGCGTTTACATGATAGCCAGTGTGGTCGTGGCAATCCTTCTTTCCAGACTTCTTTATGATAAAGGACTGCTGGCAAAAGACGGCGAATCTTAATAAGTCGAACAGATGGGATGTGAAAAGATGATCGACGTTTTCAAGAATGACTTGAAGACCCTGGTGAACCTGATCAGTGTATCGGGATCCGAGCAGGAAATCGTCAAATACATTGCGAACCGGCTTGCCCCTGTGTGCGATGAACTTGAGATTTCCACTATGGGCACTGTCATGGCCAGAATACAGGGCAGCCGTCCGGGTAAAAAGGTGATGGTTGCTGCACACATGGATGAAATTGGACTGATTGTGAAAAACATTTCGTCCGATGGATTCATCACCTTTGAAAAGGTGGGCGATTTTTCCGATAAAGTACTGCCGGCCCGCAGGGTATGGATCCAGACCCGGGAAGGAAGAGTGCCCGGTGTGATTGGCATGAGGCCGGCACATATCATGACGGCGGATGACCTGAAAAGAGTCCAGAGTGCCGATGAACTGTACATTGACGTAGGAGCACAGTCGGCAGAGGAGGTTGGCGCTTTTGGCGTGACCCTTGGTGACAGTGTTGTTTTGCAAAGCGATTACATGGAAATGGCAAACCCGGATATTGTCTGTTCACGGGCAATCGATAACCGCATTGGCTGTGCCGTGCTTCTGAATCTCCTGGAAAATATCGACCGGGACCAGTTTGAAGGGGAATTGATAGGCGTATTCTCTGTCCTGGAAGAGACCACCATTGCCGGAATGATCCCTGTCGCAAACCAGATTCAGCCTGACTATGTGCTTGCTCTGGATACAGTGCCCTGTGGCGACGTGCTGGATGTAGACACAGCAGTTGAATTGCCCGTATACATGAACCGCGGGCCGGTGCTGATTCTGGCGCAGGGAGAGCCCTCCATGGAAAAATTCGCCCGGATGCACCCCAGAATCGTGGAAGGACTGAAGAAAACCGCACTTGAAATGGGTACCGGCGTTCAGGAGCTTGTCCTGTGCGGGAAATACTACATTTCAGATGCTGTGGGGATGTTTCTCGCCGGAAAAGGCACGCCAAGTGGAACCCTCGCGATTCCGCGCAGATATTCCCATACACCTGTGGAAGTGATGAACATTGGCGACGCTGTGAAAACATATGACTTGTTAAAAGCCTTTTTGGAGCAGCAAAACGGAAACATCAGCCTGTCTTTCCTGGATGAGTCTGAATAGACAGTTCCGTTTGATCAATGGCTGATCATAATAATTCGTATCAATCCAGCCTCAAGGATGGTGCTGTTCATCCATGAGGCTGGTTTTTTAAGCCCTGCGAATAAATTCTCATTGCTTTTTGGTTGTTCGGATTGTATGATACCGGATTAATCGACGGGATGCGCATTTCAGGGCTTTCGATGTTTGATGTGTTTGCGGCGTCGCAGGTGCATCAGCAGCAGCGTCACTTCGTCCAGGGCGGCCTGGCGGCTGCCGCGGGGCCGGATGGCGTCGGCGATCTCCCGATCTGTGGCCCCACTGTTCCACATGGCAGCCGCGTTGCACAGATCGGATGGGGAGAAGGTGAAATCCAGGTCGTCCAGGATGATCACAAAGGGTTTGGTGCCGTTCTGATGCTTCAGGTCATGATGTGAGTTTTCCATGGTGTTCCTCCTTTTTGTTTGTCAGATCACCTGTATTCTACCATCAGAAATGGGGGATTCGCCCAAAATTAGCAAAGTGCAAGTTTTTTGTTGGATTACTCTATGATTGTTGTTTTTTCAATGCTTTTATGTGTTTATACTATCATCGGCTGAAAATTTTTAAGATTTTTTTGTGAAAACGACAAAAACTTCCCTGACAAGATCCGTTTCATGACATGTCGTCAGGGAAGCCTGTTTATCATAAGCATGCGTTGCTGTTTGTTATTTCAGTGCTTCGGCAAAGAAGTCCGCCAGGGAATCTTCCACGGCTGCTGTCACATCCGGCTGGTCACTGTAGAAACCGTAGCCGTGATTGGCGTTGGGCACGACAATGATCTCGGCGGCTTCATAGGCTTCGGCCACGGCCTGGTTGACGCCGGCCCGAACCACATCGTCCTGGTCGCCTGTCTGTGCCACGGAAGCAGGCGAGCCGTATGTGTGAAGCAGTTCAATGATCTCCTTTGGATCACCCGGAGATTCCGGCAGCGCTTCGTCAAATGCCTTTAACCCTTCGATGGCCCTCTCATCTGGCGATGGCTCTCAGCCGATGCTCTCTTGCCGTTTCCTCTATGCAATAACAAACACCAGTTGGATGAACAGGTTCACGATCTTGATGATGGTGGCGGCATTGGTCTATGTTAACACTGCTTCATTTTCTCTTTCCCTTTGTTGATTGCCTCAAGAATATAGGGGCTGCAGCATTTACCTGTGGGGTGGTTGATGGCACAATGACAGTTTTCCATGGCGCCGGTCAGTTTCACGATGTCTTTCAGGCTCCGGGCGCCTTGGTGAACCACGGCATTCACGATCTCGTCTTCTGTGACCCGGCTGCAATAACAGATGTATTTGGGGTCTGCTCCCCTTTTAAACCAGATGGGCACCTGTATGTGTTCCAGCGTCACCTGAAAACCAGGGTCTTCGGCGTAATAAGCCACCTGGCAATTTTCGTCGAGGCACAGGTAATAATGATCTCCCGTGATCTGTTCCACCAGGTTTTCGACAACCATGTGGGACACTGTCATCGGGGATACAACCAGCCCTTCTTTGTTGCACACTGGGCATTTTGCTGCTTTTTCTGCCTGACCAGCAGTGTTTGCGCCTGGTCCTCAGCAGTGATGTTGGTTCATCTGTTGATTCATTGGTTTAACGGCCTCCTTCGACACATTCTTTTCGGGTGACACTGTTTTTGAGGATGATATTGAATCAAGTGGTAATCCAGTGGTTGAGCTGTTCTCTTGTCTTCATCATACCCCAGGCGGTGAGGGTTGTCACTGACAGAAAGAAAACCGCTGGTGCGGGGTGCGTATATCACCTCCTTCACCAGCGGCATTTAATGATCTGTCAAAGCCTATTCAGGCGGCTGCAGGCTTGCCTTATTTCAGTGCTTCGGCAAAGAAGTCCGCCAGGGAATCTTCCACCGCAGCGGTCACATCCGGCTGGTCGCTGTAGAAACCGTAGCCGTGATTGGCGTTGGGCACGACAATGATCTCGGCGGCTT
>JAWSUV010000134.1:0-7541 GCA_033549305.1 Bacillota bacterium
AGCACCTGACTTTTAATCAGGGTGTCCCGCGTTCGAGTCGCGGATGGGTCACCATTTATAAGGCGGCATAGCCAAGTGGTAAGGCAGAGGTCTGCAAAACCTTTATCCCCAGTTCGAGTCTGGGTGTCGCCTCCACAATCGTGCGCTCATAGCTCAGCTGGATAGAGTGCTTGACTACGAATCAAGAGGTCGCAGGTTCGAATCCTGCTGGGCGCACCAGAATGATACAAGCTCCGGTGATTTTATCGCCAGGAGCTTTTGTCATATGAGAATAAATGAACAGTTATTGATAAATGAACCTTACCAATATCTTTACAACTGTATGACAACTGACTGCAACTGCTTTACTAAAGTATCCGGATGCTGTAAAATGAATGTATTCAGGTTTTATAAGGGAGGAATTTCAATGAAGTTCCGATTGCCGGAATTAAAAAGGCTGGGGCGGTGCACTCTGATCGTTCTAATATTGATTTTTTTGCTGAGTTTATCGGTGAGCGCTTCAATGCTTATAGGGACAAAAGTTGGCGATGTACTGTCAACCGATATCATTGCGACCATTGACCATCAGCCAATTCCGTCAATGAACATTAATGGCTATACGGCGATTGTTGTAGAAGATCTCCGTTCTTATGGTTTTAATGTGCACTGGAATGAAAGTGATAAAACCTTAAAAGCGTACAGGAACCCTTCACTTTCCATACAACCGATCGAATTTAATGCTGAACACATGGAACCGGGGGAAGTGCTCAACTCTGTCCTATATACAGACATTAAGACATTTCTGGACGGAAAAGAAATCCTTTCTTTTAATATTGACGGAAGAACTGCTATTTACTTCAATCAACTGAAAAGTTATGGCGAACTGCAGTGGAATGAAGCAACACGTATTGCCTCTTTTCAGTTTCCGGAACCTGTGATGGAAGAACCGGCTGAAACAATAACCGACATATCGGCTGTGACCCGCAGATCAACCCAGTTGGATCCGGAAGAAAGTTTTTTACATACTCTCCCTTTTGATCGTTCGGATATTCCATCACACATAAATGTCGGATTATATCATGGAGATACTGCTGTACCCTCTCTTCGTGTGCTTTCCGGTGATGGATTCATGTTTGGAGAATTTGATGCGGAACAGTTCGAGGTTCAGTTTCAACTAAAAGACTATTATCAGCTCAACCTAACATTTGACGATGGTATTTATGCAGGACTGAAGAAATCATTTGAGAATGCCATGGAAGCGCAGCAAATGCTTGTTGATATGAGGGATGACGGTATACAGGCGGTACTGGCGCGTGAACCGAAAGGCTGGAATATTTATATGGGTCCTGCAGCCTCAAGCCGTGAAGCTGCTGAATTACTGGAAAGGGCGTCACTGAAACAACAGGATTGGATAGTCCTCGACAACCGTAAAGAACTCATCAGCGTGGAAGATTCGCGTGGCATGCCTGTCATCGTTTTTCACAGCAGTTCTCCTGTACATATTGCCTCTCTTTCAGCAGATGTTGCTCAATCGATCATTCAGGCAGGCGACTCAAAATATCGGGGAACAATCACAGCAACACGAAAAAACAGCCAGTGGTTAACGATTATCAACAGGCTTTCCATTGAGCAGTACCTGTATGGCGTTGTTCCGCGAGAAATGCCTGCCAGCTGGCATATGGAAGCGCTCAAAGCTCAGGCTGTTGCTGCCAGAGGATTTGCCATGGCGAATATTGGGAAATATCAGAATGACGGTTTTGACCTCTGCACCACCGTGAACACGCAGGTGTACGGCGGATATTCCAGTGAGCACCAACGTACGAACCAGGCAGTTGATGAGACCAGCGGAAAAGTGATGACAGCCAATGGAAAACTAGTCATCCCTTATTATCATGCGAATAGTGGTGGGCATACAGAATCAAGTGAATACGTCTGGAATGAAGCAGTCTCATATGCACGAGGCGTCATAGACCCTTATTCGCTGAATGCGCCGTATGCTGAATGGGAAACCATTCTATCCTATCAGGAAATTGAACAGATGCTTCAACAGCGTCAGGTTTTTATCGGTAACGTCACTGATCTGATGATCACAGATATTTCTCCTAATGGCAGAGTGCAGGAGTTGTTGATTAGTGGTCACCAAGGGCTCCACATACTGCAAAAACAGCAAACAAGATGGATGTTTGGACTCCAGAGCAATTATTACGAAATAACGCAGCAACAACAATCAGTCGTTTTTTCCGGCAGGGGTTCTGGCCATGGAATCGGTATGAGTCAGCATGGAGCCCGCAGAATGGCGGAAGACGGTTATTCATGGCAACAAATATTATCTCATTATTATACAGTAATACGGATTGAATAATATCGTTGCATGATGCGCACACTGATCAATGTTCATTGATCAGTGTTTTTTCGTTTTTGATGAAACCATTCCTGCCCGATAACGTATGCAATATTAGGGTAGATAAGGAATATAACAACGAATAATCATGTCACACGGAGGAGAATATCATGAAAAGATGGTTAACAATCACTTTGTTTTTAATGATCTGTCTGCTGCCGTTTCAGGCGGCAGCGATCATTTTCAATGATCTGGATCGTCACTGGGCGGAGGAACACGTATACTGGGCAACTTTTGACGTACCGGTCTTTTCCGGTTACCCTGACGGCAGTTACCGGCCGGACCAGCCAATCAGCAGAGCTGAATTTATGACAATGCTGAGAAAGATTCTGGAGCAGACCAACCAAACCGTATTGTCCGATCGGGCAGTCAATATACCCTATTCAGACATGCCGGCAAGTCACTGGGCATATCATCATATTCAGTTCGTGTATCAATACCTTGAAGAAGCACAACAGGCTGATCTAACAATGCAGCAGATTTATCCGACATCATTATTGCTTCCCAGTCAGCCTATCAGCCGATATGAGGTGGCTTTACTGACGCACAGTCTGACAACACCCTCGATTTCCTCAAATCAGGAAACGGCACTTTTTGTGGATATCCCACCAACTGATCCTCATTACCGGCGGCTGGTGGAGCTGGCTGACAATGGAATGATATCCGGTTACGAGGATGGCACCTTCCGACCCACAAATCAACTGACACGTGCGGAAGCAGCTGTCATGGCGCAGAAGATTTACAGGGATCTTTCTTTTCTGACGCCTGACCGATTAACCATCGCTCAGCCACCAGATGCGCAGGGCTATCAGTATCCAACCCTGGATATGCCTGCCAGGAGAACGGATTTTTCTGCGCTTGACAGAAGAATGGACAATGTAATCGCTACTTTAGAATATAAAGCAATTGTCGGGGTTATTCCCTTTGACGAACAGGATCTGTATGATCCTGATCCGATTGAAACATTGTGGGATTTAAAGAACGAGAACTATCCACATGTTATCGCAAACAACTACTATTTGCTGGCCTATGATTCTGAGTTACAGCTGGAACGTAAAAGGGAGTTATCGGAAGAAGCGTTGCTGGCATACATTGAGCAGGACGAAAAACAGCTGGATGGTTTTATGCTTTTTGTAAACCAGGTTAATCTGTATTCTCCTGCAGGGCTGATGGAAAGTGCGGTGAAAGCTTTTATGGACACTCCGCTTTCGGAGGAAGAGAGAGTGGAAGCAGTGATTTTTTTGAGTACATTGCTGCAGCAGCAGGGAAAAAGGGACGAAGCGTTAGCCTTGTATCCTCCGCTGATAAACTCAGTGACAGACTATGAATTAAAATTATTGCTGATCCGCAATGAAGTTGTCATGCGTTTGCAAATATATGGTGCGCAAAATGCCTTGTCAGCACTGGGACAACACTGGGAAAATCTAGTAGACGAGTCCCGGTACTGGTTCTATGAAGAGATCATTCGTGATGAGTTCACAGCACTGACAAAACAGCTGCTGATTCAAAATTAGACCAAAGGCTTTACATGACGCCTGGATTCCGTTATGATGATAAGCGTTGAATCAATCAGCGGCCAGGAGGAAGACGATGGAAATCTATCTTGATCATGCTTCAACCACCCCAATTCATCCTTTGGTGATGAATTCGATAAATCAAAGTTACAAAATGTATTATGCCAACCCATCTTCCGTACATGAAGCCGGGTATCAGGCTTTGAATCGCATTGAAGAGGCAAGAAAGAACCTTTTAAAGTTGCTGGATGGATCTGGCTATGATTTAATCTTCACCTCAGGAGCTACAGAAGCCAATAATACGATCATTAATGGTTCGTATGTCCAGGCAGCCAGGAAGCATGATAGCTGGCTGTGCAGCGCCATTGAGCATCCATCGGTCCTGAAGCCTTATGAACTGATTAAGTCAAAAGGTGCGCAGGTGCGATTTCTCTCCTGCGACAGCAGCGGGCTGATCAGATTGGACGATCTGGAGGGTGCCATTACTCCGGAGACAAAATTGATCAGCCTCATGCATGTCAATAATGAAACGGGAGTAATCCAACCGATCGAGCATGCAGTAACAATGATCCGGAACCTAAATCCCAAAACACGTATTCATGTAGACGGGGTGCAGGCATTCGGAAAGATTGACAGCAGTCTAAAAAAAATGGATCCTGACTATTACAGTATCAGCGCCCATAAAATCGGCGGACCCCGAGGTATGGGGGCTCTGATCTACAGAAAATCAAAAAAACCCATGCCGCTCTTATGGGGAGGCGGTCAGGAAAAGAACCTGAGATCCGGCACAGAAAACACACCGGGCATCGTTGGGTTTGAAACGGCTGCCATACTGCGGCACCAATCTCTGCAACAAAATACCAGTCTTCTGTGGGCAGTTCGTCATCAGATGATCCGTCAGCTGCATGATCAGGTGGGAGGCATTAAGCTGATTGAAGCGGATACAGAAGCAGAACAGGTTCCAGGTATTCTTCTTATCAGTGTTGATGGAACCAGAAGTGAAGTGATCCTTCGGATGCTGTCGGATGACCACATTTATGTATCCGCCGGTTCTGCCTGCTCATCCAGAAAAACGGCTGCCAGCCATGTGCTGAAGGCAATGAGTCTGGATGAACAAACGATACAGGGCGCATTACGTATCAGTTTTGACGAGACCCTGACTGCCCGTCAGA
This sequence comes from Bacillota bacterium, assembly GCA_033549305.1. Lineage (GTDB taxonomy): Bacteria > Bacillota > Clostridia > Peptostreptococcales > Tindalliaceae > Anoxynatronum. The sequence continues at coordinate 5,067 of JAWSUV010000134.1, forward strand.
TTGATCGGTTCACCCAAAAGCTGGCAAATCATACGCATCAAATGAGAAAAATGATAAAGAGGTGACCTGGTGGAAAAAATGATCATCATTCGCAGCGGAGAGACGATTTTAAAAGGTAAAAACCGCCGCATATTTGAAGAGAAACTCATGAAATCTGTTCGACGTGTGTTGAAACCATTAGGGTGCAACGAGTTTTATTTGAAACACAACCGAATCTACGTTCCCATTGAGCAGCAGGATGAGAATGAACTGATCAAAGCATTGATGTGTGTGTTCGGCATTGATTTGATCAGTATTGCCACCAAATTACCGGTGGACATTGACCAGATCAAGAAAGCCGCTCTTGAGGAACTTGTGCATGCACAGCGTCTTCACGGTGTCAAAACATTCAAAGTACAGACCAAACGAACAGACAAGTCGTTTCCCTTGAAATCCCAGGAAATAAGCAGTGAAGTGGGTGGGTACCTGCTCCGATTTACGGATGATATCATTGTCGATGTTCATCATCCTGAGATTACCATTCATGTTGAAATTAAAGAGGATGCTTATGTATTCAGTGACAGGATCAGGGGACTGGGCGGACTCCCCCGGGAAACAAACGGGAAAGCTATGCTGCTCTTATCCGGAGGGATTGACAGTCCGGTGGCTGGATGGATGGTAGCCAGAAGAGGAGTGGAGATCAAAGCGGTTCATTTTCACAGTTATCCTTATACCAGCCTGCAGGCGTTCGACAAAGTCAAGAAACTGGCAATGATTCTATCCCGTTACTGCGGACCGATCCAGTTATTTTCCGTTAACCTGCTGCCCTTTCAACAGGATGTGGCTGAGAATTGCCCTGAGGATGAAGGAACGATCCTTATCCGCCGCATGATGACACGGGTGGGTGAATCGTTGGCATTAACCCACGGCTGCGACGCACTGGTGACCGGCGAATCTTTGGGGCAGGTGGCCAGTCAAACGATTCAGAGTTTGCGTGTGACCAATGAATCTGTGGATCTGCCTATCCTGAGACCCCTGATTGCGATGGACAAACATCAAATCATCGATGTAGCCCGCAAAATTGAAACCTATGAAACGTCCATTCTTCCTTACGAAGATTGCTGCACCGTTTTTCTGCCAAGAAGACCGGTAACAAAGCCGCGTCTGGACCGCATTCGCCAGTCGGAACAGTTGGTGGACTTGGACCACTTTTTCAATACATTAGTGGAATCGGTTGAAGAAGAATGGATTAAAGTACCCTTGGACGGTTAGTATTCAGTAAAACCAGAAAAAGAGCAGAAGGAGGTATTTGCGTGACAGAATTGACGCATTTCAATGAAGAAGGACGAGCAAAAATGGTGGAGGTCGGCCACAAACTCAATACCCAGCGGGAGGCCGTTTGCAGCGGATCTGTCACTATGAAACAGGAAACCCTGAAACGAATCATGGACCACACCATACAAAAGGGAGATGTGCTGGCAGTGGCACAGGTGGCTGGGATCATGGCGGCGAAAAAAACCAGTGACTTAATTCCCATGTGTCATAATCTGTTTCTCTCTGGCGCTGATGTTGCTTTTAAAGTGGATGAACCAAACAGTCAGATTCATATTACGGCTACTGTCAAGACAACAGGAAAAACTGGGGTGGAGATGGAAGCCTTTACAGCCGTTTCTGTCGCAGCACTTACCATCTATGATATGTGTAAAGCGATTGATAAAGAAATGATCATATCAGACATCTGTCTCTTGAGAAAATCAGGAGGAAAATCGGGAGATTACATCCGGCAGGGGTTTAAAAATCCAGCGGAAGAGACATCCAAATAGTCATAGGGTTTTCCAGTAAAAAACTCCTGAACATGAGCGTTCAGGAGTCTTTTTTGCACTTATATAAAGATGAAAATATTGAACAGAATCTGTCATGGTGACGATGATGACAGGCCTCGTGACCGCAATCGATAATCAGGGGCTTATGATCGATGGTGATGGCCGGAATCATGATCATGGCCGCCGCATTCAGATGCAGTGCCTTTTAGGATTTCAATGCCATGAAGCAGCGAAGGGCCAATAATTTCAAGAGCTTCCCGCACACCACGGGGGCTGCCCGGCAGGTTAATGATTATGCTCCCGCCCCGAATGCCTGATACGGCACGGGAGAGAAGCGCGCGGGGGTTTTTATCAAAACTTTTGACACGGATCAAATCGGTAAAACCGGGAATCTGTCGTTCAATCACATCCAGTGTTGCTTCGGGCGTCAGATCCCGGGGAGAAAAACCGGTTCCACCCGTGGTTAAAATTAAATCAAGACAATCTTCGTCACAAAAACGCCGCAACTGGTCTGCAATGAGTTCTCTTTCATCAGGGACAATCACTGTTTTATGGACAACACCGCCTAAATGCTCCATGAAGGCAGCGATGGCCGGGCCGCTTTCGTCTATGCGAAGTCCTTGTGCCCCTTTATCGCTTGCGGTTAAAATACCAACTGAAAACATACGTAACC
>JAWSUV010000135.1:0-7332 GCA_033549305.1 Bacillota bacterium
CCATTCAACAGGCTGACCCGCACCAGGCTTACACCATCCCCGGCTCGCTTTGGCTGTCACACGCTGCCTACTTTTTCCCTTCATCGAAAGAATCATATCATGAAGTTAAATTTTAATCAGCATACACCCGTTCTTTCGGTGTGTCAACCCATTTTTTCATTTTTCCAAATTCTTTTTAGGCTGCCATTTTTTTGCCGGTTACGCTGTCAGTGTTTTATCATGCACAATAAGGGCAACTCCCAAAGCTGGAAAGCTGCCCTTACGGTAAGGTTATTGCATCGATTACTTGATGCCGTTCCAGAAAAGTTCCCAGGATTTTTGTGCCTGCTCCCCTGTGTCGGTGATCATGCCCTGATGCAGCTGCAGCAGATAGCTCGTGGTAAAACCATCGAAAGCCACCAGGATATCCGCCAAGGGTGTTTTGGGCATGCGGCGCTTCTGGCTGCCAGAAAGATAAACACTCATCTGTTCATTCATCCATTTGCCCTGCTGATCCAGCTCATCGCTCACCACTTTGTCCAGCCCTTTTTCTGAAAAGCAGCGAACTTTCACCAAAAAGATAGCCTGGTCATAATGATCACGATAGAAAATACGGTATGAATCAAAGAGGTGCTTCAGGCGTTCATCAGCTGTTTTGGCTTCTGTGTTTTCCACGGCCGTTTTAACGGTGTCCATGAGCAGTTGGACCGCCTCTTCCATCAACACCGAAAAAATGTTTTCTTTGGAGTCAAAGTAATAGTACATGGAGGGAGCGGTAATTTCGATTTCTTCACAAATGTCCCTGACGGTGGTGCCTTTGTACCCCCACTGGTTGAACAGTTTCAATGCGATGGATTTGATTTCCTCAATCGTCGCACCTTTCCGCTTGGTGATGGACCGCCTTCTTCTGCCTGCTTGTTCATTAAACTTTACCATCAGTTCACCGTCCTTTTCTTCTTTGGTAAATCGAATACATATCTTTATGGTAATAAACACATATTTCTCTCTTAATGGTGTCAGAAATAAATAGGTGATATGGCTATCGAACAATTGCAAGTGTATCTTTCATTTAAAAAATGAATTGTTCATTAAGTTATGTGAAATCTTCATTTTCCCCCAAAACGTCAAAACACCTGCACAGGAGTCTGTGTAGGTGTTTGGTTCGTATGAGCGATTTGGATTCCTTTTAAAAAGCTTCCACCAGTTGATTCTTCAGGGCAAACACGGCCAGCTGGGTCCGGTCCTTTACCTTCAGTTTATGGATGACACCGGAAGTGAGGTTGCGCACACTGCCTTCGGACAACTGCAGGACAGCTGACATTTCCGCCACTTCTTTTCCTTCCACAATCATGGCGATGAGGTCGACTTCCCGCTGGGTGAGATAGATTGCTTCGCTGTCTATCATAACTCTTTTTTCAGTGGTTTTCAAGCTGCTTTCGGTAAAAACATGCGTATTTTGCTGAAGATCCGTTTGCTGCGACACCACTTTCATGTTGGCAAACACGCTTTTAACAGCCAGAATCAGGTCTTCCTGCGAAATATCTTTCAGCACGTACCCGTCCGCGCCGGCCTGCATGGCTTTCTGGAGGTTTGACTCCTTTTCTCCGTTAGTGAGAATCAGGATCTTCACCCGACTGTTCCATTCCTTGATGATTTTCGTGGCCTGAATCCCATCACATTCGGGCATCATGATGTCCATCAGAATCACGTCCGGCTGATGCTTCACAGCCAGTTCCGTCGCCTGAAGCCCGTTTTTGGCGCAGGCTACCACACGAATCCCGTCGGACTGTTCCAGCCCGATTCGCAACAGATCTACCAGCAACTGCTGGTCATCAGCAATCATAACATTTATCATTTTTCATCCCTCAATTGGTTGTGGTTTGGAGCAGCTGCTTCCTGTGTGCTTCAAAGGCTGTATTCATGGCTGTGATGATGCTTTCCAGCTGAAGATATGTCTTTTCTGCATCCGTAAAGGTCATCTGCCTTCCCATGTCTTCCAGCCGGCTGGCCGCCAGAAAGGCATCCTTTGCTTCCAGTGCGTTGAGAATGCCCTTGCAGGCATGAGCAGCATTGGTCAGGGCTTCGCTGTTCCGGGTGTTAATCGCTTCCTTCATCAGTGCAAGCAGCGATAAACTGTCGCTTTCAAACTGACTGGAGATCCTGATGAACAAAGCCGGGTCATTCATGACTTTTCCGAGGAGATTCACGGCGGCTGCCTCATCCGTCAGGATAAATGAATCGGTTTCATTCATTCCACCATTTTTCAGAAACTTAGCAAGTGTTACTCTCAGTTTTTCATAAGATAACGGTTTTGTCAAGAAGTCATCCATGCCGGCTTCATAACATTTGGTTTTCTCCTCCGGCAGCACCCCTGCCGTGAGGGCGATAACGGGCGTATGCCCGCCGGACAGACACTCTTCTTCCCGCAGGGTGCTGGTGACCTGAAGGCCGTCCATCAGAGGCATCTGCACATCCATCAGAACAAGATGCGGGTGCGTCTGCCGGATCAAACGCAGTGCTTCTGCGCCGTTACCGGCTTCCACGATGGTAGCCTGCGGCAGCATTTCAAGCAGGATAGCCCGGGTCAGCTCACGGTTCACTGCCAGATCCTCCGCCACCAGAAGGGTGACGGGTCCGTGATGGATTGCTTCCGGGGCGGTTTTGGACGCCGGGGCTCCTGTTTTCACGGACAGGCTTTCCGGAATACTGTCGGCGCTTGTCCAGCATCGTGTTTTCAGGTGGAGGGTAAACACCGACCCTTCCCCGGGCGTACTGGCTATGGAAAGGCGGCCGTCCATCAGTTTCGCCAGCTTTTGGGAGATGGACAGTCCCAGGCCGGTTCCGCCATAGAGGCGGGTGGTAGAAGCATCTGCCTGGTAAAACGGTTCAAACAGAAGTTGTTGCTGCTCGCTGGTGATGCCAATGCCGGTATCTTTTATTTGAAAAAGCAGTTCCCCCCTGTGTGCACCGGCCGGCTGGAAGGAAATCCGAAACTCAATCCGTCCCTGCTCTGTAAATTTGATGCCGTTGCTCAGGAGGTTGACCAAAATCTGCCTTAGGCGCATTGGATCCACCAGGGCATAGGAGGGCAGCGCCGGATCGGCCGCCAGCGCCAGGGCAACCCCTTTGGCCGCGGCCTGGCTGGCAAACATGTCCACAATACTGCGCAGCAGGGCCCGGATATCGGTGGGCCTGTACTCGATATCCATACGGCCGGCTTCCATTTTGGAATAGTCAAGGATATCGTCCACCAGGTGCAGCAGTGATTCTGACGCATCCTGCAGATTATCCAGGTACCGCTGCTGCTTTTCATCCAGTAAGGTTTGCTGCAGCAGATGACTGAATCCCACGATGGAATTCAGCGGGGTTCGGATTTCATGACTCATATTGGCCAAAAATTCACTTTTTGCCCGGCCGGCCGCATCTGCCCTGGCCGCCAGTTCCTCTGCTTTCCGCGCAGCAGCCTGTATCTCCAGGTTCGCCTGGCGCAGCTCATGCTCCGCCAGCTTCATGTGGGTAATGTCCAGGTGTGTTCCCTGCATGATATAAGGATCACCCTCTTCCGTCCAGGCGGTAAACTTCCCCCGGTCCATGATCCAGACCCAGTGGCCATCCTTGTGCTTCATCCGGACTTCACATTCATAATAGTCCCGTTCGCCACGGATGTACTCCTGCAGCAAACGGTCACTGATGGCCATATCCTCCGGGTGGATGTGGTTCCGCCAGGCATCCAGGGTAGCGGGCTGCAGTTCATCCAGGGTGTAGCCGATGATAGCGGCATATTGTTCATTGTAGTGTGTCTGCCCAGTGAGATAATTCCGTTCCCAGGTACCGGCCCTGGTGCCGTCGATAATGTTCCGGAGGCGCTGCTGCTCATCTCTGATGGCAGCTTCCGCAATGTTGCGTTCCGTGACGTCAATGGCTATGCCGGCAAACAACAAATGACCGTCACCGGCAGATTCTACCGGAAACAGATAGTTTTCAAAGGTTCTGGTAGCACCTTTTACCTGTTTGTTTTCCGTGACCACGAAGGGCTTGCCTTCTGTTTTCAGCCTGTCCAGCATAGCCATTCTGAAGGCGGTTGTTTTCGGTGAAAATACTTCCGAGAAATGTTTTCCGATCAGCTTCTCCGGTGTTGTTTCATGAATCCGGGCAGTGGCTTCAGACACATCCAGATAAACCCCTTCACTGTCAAAAATAGAGATGGAAACCGGACTGTATTCCAGGAGGGCTCTGAGTCGGCTGAGGGTTTCGTTGAGGGCTTTTTCTGCCCGTTTCTGCGGGGTAATATCCCTGCCGATAGACTGGAATTCACGGATATCTCCATTCTCATCAAAAAATGCCGTGTCAGACCAGAATGTCCACCTTACCTTGCCGTCCGGCAGAATCACTTCATGTTCATAATCTTTTGTTGTCCGGTCCGGGGTAAAACCCTGCAGCCAGTCAAGGATCCGCTGGTGTTCTGATTCCGGCACCAGTTCCAGAAACCTCCGGCCGAGAAGTTTATCTTTGGTGGTTTCGAAAGCATTGCAGTAGGCTGAATTGACAAACAACAGCGTGGTATCAGGCTTGAACCGGCAAATCATGCTGGTCTGCGCTTCCACGACCGATTCGTATTTCTGGTCCATTAATGAGGCTCCCTCGTGTAACGGCTCAAAACCGTTCTGTTTGAGAGGCTCCTTATTCAGTTTTGCGTTTGTTGTTCCGGACAAAATCGTTGATTTCATGAATGGATACAGCCCCTTCTGCGCCTGGAAGATTCTTTCTCTTATTATACCTCATCTATGCATGAATTTCGATGTGTCATTTTAGTTTCGATACTGGTCTCATGTTAGTTCGTCCCTTCCCACGTGTTCATCACTCTGACCGACTATCCTGAATGATGATTCTAAAAACAGCAAAAACGCTGATTCTATCATAGCCATCAGCGTTTTACCATTTATCGATCGGCCGGTAAAGATTATGGCTCAATGATTGATTCCTCCAGAGAAGAATTTCCTTCATAGACCGATCCACCGATCTACACCTTTCTTTCGAGTTAATCAGCCTTCCTCTGAAACGGCCGTTTTTACTGCCAGATCAATGGCTTGACGCAAAGCTTCCTCCACTTCATGCGCAAACGCCTTTAGGTGTAGAATTCATTTCACTGCCTCCCTGTCACTTTTCTTATTGATAAACGGCTGTCTCTCATGGTTAACTCATATACGATTTGTCCAGCTGATGATTCTATCACCATTTTTGAGTTATTTTTTTTATACCCTTAAAACTGAAAAAGCCCCTTTATCCGATGATGAACAGACGATCAACCTTTTTTACTGAGGCATCATTGATCGGTCAAAAGACCACAAAACGACAACCCGAAGGCTGTCGTTTTGAAAAAGAAGGATGTAACTGTCATGTTAGTTGGTCTGTGTGTTACTCCAGGGGCTGCGGATCCCTCCGCCCATCATGCCGCCACGGGTTCTGCCGCCAAAGCCGTTCATCATACCGCCAAAACCGCCAGGTCTGCCTTCGAATCCCGCTTCACCATGGCAGGGGCCGTATCCCCAGGTGTCAAAACCCTGTTCCGTGCGATACGCTTCCATGGCTTCCCAGCGTTCCCGCTGCCATGCTGCCTGCTCATCAGTGATGAGTCCTTCTTCAATCGCCTGCTGCTGTCGTTCCTGACGCCACTGGATCATTTCGTTGTACCACTCCGGTGCCTCACTGACTTCCGCAAAGGCGACGACACCAAATGCCAGTACCAACGTCAGCGCCAATCCAATCATTAATCCTTTTTTCATGGTGATTCCTCCTAAATTTATTGATGACCTCTTTTTTATCAAGATCAATGTTGTTGATACTTCTCATGATACAGGTCAATTGTGAAGGAATTATGAAGATCGAAAGATATCTATGTGTTCTCCAATTAAAAAAGTCACACATTGCATTTCTCACATAGAAAAGACCACGATCCCATATGGAAAGTGGCCTATTTTAATAACCCGAATTTGTGTGTCATGCGGCCCAGGATTTTTACCCAGCGTTCGCTGAAGAGCCAGAGGAGGACGCCGTTGGCTGCTGCATGGGCCAGGTCAAAGTAAAAGCTGGCGGCAAAGGCGGTCAGCCAGACAGACCAGCTGTACAGGTCAAAAAAGCCAAGCACGAACCAAAGGTTCATGATCCAGCCAAATAAAAACCCCCAGGCAGTGCCGAAGGCAACCAGGCCCGCCCGGTGTTTCATCCAGCGGCGGTTGCGCAGGAGACCGGCGGTCCATCCCATCAGTCCCCAGGCAATCATCTGCCAGGGAGTCCAGGGGCCCTGCCCCAAAAAGAGGTTGGAGACGATGGCGGCTGTGCCGCCGATGATGAACCCGGTTTCCGGCCCCATGGTGAATCCTGCCATGATGATGATGAAAGAAGTGGGCTGTACCCCCGGCAAAGCGGCAAAAGGGATGCGTCCCACTGCTGCCATGGCGGACAGGGAGGCAACCAGGACGATTTCTTCCGCTTTCATGTTTTTCTTCTCAAACCGGACATAAAAGGGTACAGCGGCCAGGAGAATCACCATAAATCCCAGGATCAGAAAGGACCGTTCCATCCACAGGGTGAACGCCGCTATCGCCAGCAGCAGGATCAGGCTTCCCCCATAGACAGTTTTTCGGATCTTGACCATCGTGCCATCACTCCTTCTTCCGTCACTTCCTGTTCCAGGTTTTCCCGCACCATACGGTGAACCATGGTCGTGTAATAATAGTTTTCAGTAAAAAAAGTGGCGGGATGGTCCACAGCAATGATGCTGCCGTCGAAGAGCAGGCCGCACTGGCTTGCATGGACGGCGGCAAATTCGATGTCGTGACTGACCATCAGGATGGTTTTTCCTTTCTCCCGGATGCGGTTCAGCCACTTGGCCAGATCTCTTTTCGCCACCGGGTCCAGTCCCTTGGTGGGCTCATCCATCAGGATCAGTTCCGGATCAGCCATCAGGACCAGGGCCAGCACCAGCTTCTGCTGCTGACCGCCGCTGATGTCAAAGGGATGCTTCGCCATCACCGGTTCCAGCTGAAACCAGCGGATAATCTCTGCCATCTGGCCGGTGTCGGCCAGTCCAAGCGCCGCTGCCCGTTCTTCCAGCTGTTCCTGTACGGTATCTTTCGTAAAGTAAGCCAGGGGGTTCTGTGCCACATAACCAATCTGCTGACGGAGTGTTTCCGGAGGAATCCGGTGCAGTTTCGCTCCTTTGAAGCGGATATTGCCCCGTTGGTGATCCAAAACCCCGGCGATGAGTTTCAGCAGCGTGGACTTGCCGGCGCCGTTGCCCCCCAGCAACACAAAGAAGTCGCGGGGTTTCAGCCGGCAGGATAGCCTTTTCAG
>JAWSUV010000136.1:0-7327 GCA_033549305.1 Bacillota bacterium
ACGAACGGCGGAGATATTTAAAGATATTCTTCAAATAAAGAGATAGGAGAGATGATTCATGTCAAAAGTAAAACTAGCCGTTGTTTTCTATAGCTCCACAGGAACCAACTATAAAATGGCAAAATGGGCTGCCGAAGGTGCCGAAGCAGCCGGTGCAGAAGTGAAAATCCTCAAGGTGCGAGAGTTAATGCCGCAGTCAGTGATCGATGCTGATCCATTGAAAACGGCCCATCAGAAGAATGTGGCTGAAGTGCCCGATGTCAAACCGGAAGATCTGGATTGGGCAGACGGCATCGTCTTCAGCGTATCCGCCCGCTTTGGCAACATGGCTTCACCCATGAAGGCTTTATTTGATTCCTTGGGTGGTCTGTGGGCCGAAGGTAAACTGTTAAATAAGGTTGTCAGCTCCATGAGCTCGGCTCAGAACCCTCACGGCGGCCAGGAAGCTTCCATCCTGTCCCTTTACACCGCCATGTATCACTGGGGAGCCATCGTGGCTGCACCGGGCTATACCGACGCTTCCATCTTTGGCGCTGGCGGTAATCCCTACGGAACGAGTGTAACAGTAAGCGGTGACGGTGTTATTCAAGGGGATGAGGAAAAACTGAAAGCTGCCATTATGCACCAGGCTAAAAGAACCGTCGAAGTGGCCGGCTGGGTGAAACAGGGCATGGGAAAATAGATATCTTTTCATCAGACAAACGTGAGAGCCAGCCAATTTGAGCTGGCTCTTGCCATGCACTGAAAGCTGGCTGGTTAAGACGCCTCTTCCTGGTGAATGGATATACTGCCTTATCCAGATCATGATCTCCCGTTGCGGCATCAAACCGTCATTGCGCTGAACGGATACAAGGCAGAAACGCATCAACCATTAAAGACTAACGGAGGTTTCTTTTCAAATCAAGATAACGTTTTGTCCCCAAATCACTTGGCTTTCCCTTCCTGCAAAATGATAAATGGGCTATCTTGCGATTTACTCGCTCGACCATGATCTTTCCTTCAACCATTTTCGACTCCAACATATGTAATGCTTCCAGGAACCGTTCGTCCTTTTGGGCACGATGATAGAAAGAAAGAACGTACACATAATAAAACAGGTTATACGTCGCAAAAGGATACTCCACTTGCATAAATAATGTGCCGATTCCATAGTGGCAAGGTCCTATCGGCTTGCGAATCAACCAATGCTCCAATAATAAATCGACAGACCTGTCAAGACCGGGTGCTGTGTTAAGGTACTGTGTAAAGCGAAAAGCGTTCAAAGCTGTTAGTGTCGTACCCGGATTTGAGTATTCGGTTTCAGGACCTCTGCCATAGCTGAACTTATTGCACCGCCACCCACCGTCACTGTACTGAATATCGAACAGATGCTGAAATGGATTATTCCTGGAGTGCTGTTACTGACTCTTTTGGGGGTGATTGGATTTTCCGTCTGGCGGTTTAACGACCAGATCGCCCGGGAGACAAAGGCGTTTTTTTCAAATAACCCCGCCGCGGGACACATCATTGACGAAGAAATGATCAAAGAGCTGCCAGCCCCTGTAAAACGGTGGCTTGAAAACAGCGGCGTCATGGGAAAAGAAGCCATACAGACCGTCCACTTGAAGCAAAAAGGGCTCATGCGGTTAAAGCCCGAACAGGAAAAATGGATATCAGCCGAGTCGGAACAATCTTTCACGGTTGATCATCCCGGTTTTATCTGGCGTGTGAAAACGTCCATGGCAGGCGTGCCGGTCATTGGCCGTGATCTGTTTATGAATGGCCGGGGGTCCATGGAAATCAGACTGGCCGGGACCATCCCCGTCGTCAATCTTTCCAACCACGAAAAATCAATGAATCCACCATCCAGCGCTATCTTGGTGAAACCGTCTGGTTTCCGTCGGCAGCCTTAAGCCCATACATCCAATGGGAACCTGTGGATGATTTTAGCGCAAAAGCAACGATGTCCTATGGAGGGACCAGTGGAGAGGATTCATTTTTCTCACCTTGGGCAGTTCAAAAGGCGAAGTGAAAAGGCCAGGAGCGTTCTTTAAAACGCTCCTGGCCTTTATTTCCGCATTTTTCCCGGTATTCAGTTTAAAGGGTCAGCGCCACGCGCCATGCTGCTTCCACAGCATCGTAAACACGATGGCCCCCAGCGCAGTCGCCAATCACATGCACTTCCTGACCTTCTGTCTGAAGTTTTTGGACCATTTCTTGCCGGGCTTTCAGGCCGGCACAGTTGACCACTGAATCAACTTCAAACTTCACGATGCTGTCGTCTTTTGTTTTGCATTCCAGTGTCGAGCCTTCAAATGTCAATACCTGGGTTTCCTTTCGAATGTCAACGCCTTTTTCGGTCATCATCTCCAAGAGGACCATCTTGTGAATCCCTTCCTGGTCCAGCATCACGTCATCCAACATTTCCACAACTGTCACGTTTTTCCCATCCTGGGCCAGTTTCATAGCTGTTTCACAGCCCACTGTGCCACCACCGATCACAACCACATTTTCGCCCGTTGAGACCCTGTTGAGCAGAATATCATCTGCCTGAAGCAGATCGCCTCCCACACGCAGCTGCATATACTCCGACCCGACAGCTACGATCACCACATCCGGGCTTTCCTGGTTGATCAGTGCCAGATCAACTTCCTGACCAAGGACCAGCTTTACTTTTCCTTTATTGATCTGCCTTGTTGCCCAGGAAAGGTAATCCTGAAGCGGAATCTTGAAGTCGGGAGCCGCTGCCTCATTGAGATGACCTCCCAGCTTTTCTGTCTTTTCATAGAGTGTCACCTCATGACCACGGTCCGCCGCTACCCTGGCCGCTTCCATACCGGCAATGCCGCCACCAATGACCATCACTTTTTTTCTTGCCACTGCGGGCACAATTTTCCAGGCATCTTCTCTGCCCACCCGAGGATTCACACTGCACCGCACACTTTTGCCGGGCAGAATTCTAGCCAGGCAGCCTTCGTTGCAGAATATACAGGGTCTAATGTCTTCGACTTCTCCCCGGGCTGTTTTAAGGCCGATCTCCGGGTCAGCCAGGTGTCCCCTTCCCAGAGCAATCAGGTCAGCCTTCCCCTCTTGGAGGGCCTTTTCCCCGGTGGGGATATCCAGCGTGCCCACGGTGATGATGGGCAGGGTTTTCACTTCTTCTTTAATGGCTGCTGCCAGATGCAGCAGATGGCCCTTTCCCCAGTAGGCCGGCGGGAACATGTGCTGCCAGGTTTCATAAGTGGCCCCGGAAACGCTGATGTAATTCACCTGACCTGTTTCCTCCAAGGCTTTGGCATAAACGATCATGTCTTCCACTTTCAGGCCGTCCGGCAGGAATTCTTCACCGGAAATCCGCACACCCACCACAAAATCATTGCCCACCCGCTCCCGGATGAGGCTCAGTGTTTCAAGAGGAAACCGCATCCGGTTTTCAAAGGAGCCGCCATATTCATCGGTTCGTGTGTTGGAGGTGGGGGACAGGAATTCTCCCACCAGGTACCCATGGGCATTGTGGAATTCGATACCGTCAAATCCGGCAAACATTGCCCGTTCCGCAGCTTCCGCCCATCGCAGTTGGATGGTTTTGATTTCGTCAATGGTGAGTTCTTTGGGAACTACCCCATTGGCAGCACTGGCAATGGGAGAGGGAGCCACACTTATTTTAGTGGGGTGGCTGCCCGGATGGGCCTGCCTGCCGCCATGCCCCAGTTGCAGGATGGCTTTGGCACCATGCAGCTGGATGGTTTCTGCCAGCTTAGCCATCTGGGCAATGTAGTGAATGTTATCCAGGCGGAGCTGGGCGGGAGCTGACCGGCTGCACACATCGTCGATGGCGGTATTTTGGACTACAATGAGGCCGGCACCCCCCTTTGCCCGTTCTTCATAGTAGTCAATCATTTCCTTGGACACAGATCCGTCGGCATTATTATGGGCGGTTTCCATGGGCGGCATGACAATCCGGTTTCGCAACTTCAGGTTGCCAATTTGAATCGATTCGTTTACTTTCATCATGTCCACTCCTCCTTTAGATCCTGGTCTAGATCCTGGTCATGATTTCCTTAAACTGCCGGGTGGCTTCCGTCAGGGGTTTTTCCACAGGAAGCCGTTCCATACTGGAAGCTCCCACAAATCCATGGAGATGGGCTTCCTGAATCACCTTTTGAGCATCAGCCGGGAAAGCGATGGGGCCGCCATGGCACAGAACCACGACTGTCGGGTTGGCAGATAGTGCAGCTTCTCTGATTTTAATGCTTCTGGCCACCGCATCCTCCAGAGGAGGAACACCACTGGTCTGGCCCACAGATCCCCCCTGCGTGTTGCCCATATGCGCTACGATACAGTCCACTCCTGCTTCCGCCATCAGGCGGGCTTGGTCTTCGTCAAAAATGTAGGCCATGGTGTACAGATCCATCTCATGGGCCATTTTCATCGTGTCCACTTCCTTTTGAAACCCCAGGCCTGTTTCCTCCAAATTATCCCGGAAGGCCCCTTCCAGAAGTCCGACAGAAGGAAAATTGATTATGCCTGAAAAACCCATATCTTTGACCTGTGTCAGAAAATATTCCATCCGGCGGGTGGGGTCAGAAGCAAAGACACCGGCGATGACGGGCACTTCTTTGATCACCGGCAGGACTTCCCGTTCGCCCATTTCCAGGACAATGGCATTGGCATCCCCGATGGGGAGAAAGCCCGCCCAGGAACTGTGTCCTGTCATTCGGTACCGGCCGGAATTATAGATGATTACCATGTCCGCACCGCCTTTTTCGGCAAACTTGGCGGAGATGCCGATTCCCGCGCCGGCTGCCACCACCGACTGGCCGCTTTTCACCGTGCGGCTGATTCTTTCCTGCACCTGGTTTCTGGTATAACCCATTCTCATCACCTTCCTCTTAGATATGATCCAGCAGCAGGGCTGCGATTGCTTCTGAAAACTGCTGGTCATTGATGTGACAATCCAGCTCAACCAGCTCCACGTTCTCATTAAGTTTTTCTTTCAGGGTTTTAATAAAAGCATCGTTGGCCTCCGACAGCTTAAACGGTTTTCCTTCATCGTCAAGCATCGACATGCCTTTCAGTGGCCAGACAAAGATGGTTTTACCTTTGGCTTTGTTCAGCTTTTCAGCAATGATGCTCCCCAACTCTGCGTTTTCCTGTGCGGTTGTCCGCATCAGCGTATTCAATGGATTGTGGGGAACCAGCAACCGGTCCCTGTATTTCTCCGGCATGGATTCCAGGGGCCCGAAGTTGGCCATATCCAAGGCACCCGGTGCCACAATCTGTGTGATGCCCATGGCTCCGGCAGCCTCCAGCCGATGAGGGCCGGCTGACAGAATGCCCCCGCACAACTCATCCGCCAGTTCCGTGGTGGTGACATCCAGCACCCCTTTGATAAATCCGCTGCGAATCAGGTTTTCCATGGTCTTTCCGCCCGTTCCCACTGCATGAAAGACCAACACCTCGTATCCTTTTTCCTCCAGGATCTCTTTGGCTTGCGTGACTGCTGGTGTGGTGACACCAAACATGGTGGCTGCGATCAGCTCCTTCGAACTGTCCGACAGGTTTCTGACGGCATTGACCATGCCGGCGATGGCCCCGGCAGCATTGGCGAGAATCATCTCCGAAAAGCGGTTTAATCCTGCAATGTCAACAATGGAAGGCATCATGAGTATATCGGATTCTCCCACATAATTGCTGGTATCCCCTGATGCAATAGTGGAGACCATCAGCTTGGGAACGCCTACCGGCAACACCCGCATGGCTGCGGTTCCCACAGTGGTTCCACCTCCACCTCCCATGGAAATAATCCCGTCAAATTTCCCTTCCTCATAGAGCCGTCTGGCCAGAGCGGCGATTCCCTGGCTCATTTTGTCGACAGCGACTCCCCGATCGTTTTGTTTCTGAATCGCATCCAGGTCGAAGCCAGCTTCTGCCAGCACCTCCTGTGAATGAACATCACAGGCCCCGCTTTCCTGATCACTGTAAACACCTACATCCACCAGCAATGTGTCCGCTCCGTTTTCGCGGATTTTATCCCTCAGGTACAAAAATTCTTTCTCCTTGGTATCCATCGCGCCGACAAGCATGACCGTCTTGTTCATAGAATAAACCTCCTAATCTTTTGAATAGTGACAATTTACTACCTTTATTTTATCTTTTTATCATAGAGATCCCATAGTTGAGTGTTTCCATCTGCATCAACGAATGTCCTGACATGCTTTTTGAAAACAAAAAAAAGGTAACTTTTGTCAAAAAACCTTTCATCAAGGCTTCTGGAAAAGTTTACCTGGTCATTTTTCAGGAAACATGGTCATTTGTTGACTTATTTGTTCGATTTGGCATAGTATTCTCTTGGAGAGACGCCATAAATCTTCTTAAAGTTTTTGGAAAAGGTACTATAATCCGAATAACCAATCAGCTCGCTCGCACGGGAAAGAGTAACTCCCTTCGTCTCAACCAGGTGCTGGGCATGGCTGATCCGAAACTTAGTGACATAGTTTGGGAACGAACAGCCAACTTCTTTCTTGAACAACGAGCTCAGATAGGATCTGGAGATATGAAGCTTCTCCGCCATCTCTGTTAATGAGATGGGATCCGCAAAATGCTGGTTGATATGCTTCTTCACCTCATCCACATAATTGATGGTATTTGTCCGGTAAAAATCATCGGACAATGACTGAATTAAAGAGTACTTGCCGGCATCCTTAAATTCCTTTGTCCGGTTTTTGAAAAATTCTTCCAGTGGGATTCTTCCGAAGGACGAGCCGCCGATATACCCCTGGATGCTGGTTTGGCTGTGCACATACTGAAGATCCGGAGGAGTGGCTACCGGACCTCCGTAGACCATCTTGATCACCTGGCTGCCAAATCTGTCACACACCTTGAAGATCCTGTTGGCATGAACCACAGAGGCTTCCAGGGGGATCACATCCTTCGCCCCCATTTCTCCGCCTTTCGTCAGCCCAAGCTGCACGCAGATGATGTCTGCGCCGGCGTTGATCATCTCTTCCGTCTGCTTTTCGTCAAAGACAAAGGCAATGGTAAACAATCCTCTTTTGTGGGCGATGCGAATTGCATTCACCTCAGTTTCGTACCCCAGACCGGCTTCTTCGATGGATTTTCGAAAACTGCCATCGATCAAACCCACAGAAGGGTAGTTGATAATACCGCTATACTCCCTCTTTTTGATTTCTTCGATGTAGGTTTCCAGGCGAATGGTGGGATCATTGGCGCATAGACCAAAAATAACGGGTGTGTCAGTGATCCGCGGCAGGATTTCTTTTATACCAAATTCCATCACCATCTCATTGGAGTTGCCGAAGGGGAAGTAACCGGAGAGGGAACTCAT
>JAWSUV010000137.1:0-7108 GCA_033549305.1 Bacillota bacterium
AGTTGTTCAATGAGTATCCATTGGTGTGAAAATTACTTTTGACACCTAAACCATTGTTCAATCTCTTATTTCAATTTACTTAAATTTAATTTTACTCGACTGATACGACTAAAAAATAACGCCCACCGTCCGCTCTTTCAGATGTTACTGCCCGTTTCAGACAGGAATCTGATGTGTCTTTCCCTCTATCAGGGGTATCATCATACCGCTATGAATAAAATCAAACTGATCTTGGAGGAATTTCCATGGAACTGGTCCTGGGTTATGCCTGCCTGAATACAACCATCCCGTATGCCATGAAAACCCTGCGGCTGGCCACTTATGAGGCCAGGGGCAATGAATATCAGAAAGAACTGGTGCTGAACAACCTGCGGTATCTGAAGGCCTGCCTGCTGTGGAATGAGCAGCACCACATTTCTTTTTTCAGGGTTTCCAGCGATCTGGTGCCCCTGGCGACTCATCCCCGGATGACTTTTGCATGGTGGGAAGATGCCGATGTATTGGCATGCTGCCAAGAAATCAAACAGTTTGCCGCCAGACGCCGGATGCGCCTCTCCATGCATCCCGGCCAGTACACCCTGTTAAACTCGCCCCGGGAAGACGTGGTGCACCGTTCCATCGAGGACCTGGTATATCACCAGCAGATGGCCGAAAGGCTGGGAGTTACCGACCTGATCATTCATGTGGGCGGCCTCTACGGCAACCGGAAGGAGGCCCTGGACCGCTGGACCCGGGTTTACCAGGGACTGCCCACTGCCATCCGCCAACGGCTGCGCCTTGAAAATGATGAAAAGCTGTTTTCCATTGAGGATGTCCTTTTACTTGCCGAAACGACCGGCATCCCGGCGGTGCTCGACCTTCACCACCACCGGATCCTGCCCTCGCTGGACACCGTCGAAGCGTTGCGCCGCGTCTTTCAGACATGGAAAGGGATCGATGACCCCAAGCTCCACTTGTCTTCGGGGAAAAGCTCACGCCTTGATCCCCGCCATCATGAATTCATCCATCCGGAGGATTACAATGAAACGGTGGTTTTGCTGGCTGAAGCCACCGGTTCAGCCCATCAGCGTATTTATCTCATGCTTGAAGCAAAACAAAAGGAACAGGCGGTCATCCGCCTTCAGCCGTAAAACGCTGGGCAGGTCATTGCCCTTCTGCTCCCGGACAGGAGGCTGGCAGCCAATCCTTTACAGAATCACGGAACGGCCGCCGTCCACGCCCATCACCTGACCGGTGATCCAGGAGGCCTCGGACGAAAGCAGAAAAACCGTCAGGGCGGCGATGTCACGCGGTGTTCCCAGACGCTGCAGGGGATGGTAACTGCTGATATTCTCCCGCGTGGCCGGATTTTCCAGGATTCCTGCCGACAACGGACTTTCGTGCAGTAGATCTTTTTTTGCGTTTTTGCACGTGATTCTTTTAGTTCTGATCTTAACACAAAATTAACGCGATCGCGGTAAATATAACACCGTATTAACATTCAGGTGTTTATCATGAACCATAGGGATTTGCCCAAATCACCTGAGACCTGTATCACGGGGAGCGATTAATATGTGAATACTGATTGTAGGGGCAGGAAAGCTGGGAACCCAGCTTGCAAAGGCGCTGTGTGTCAGGGACAATGATGTGTCGGTGATGGACCAGAACCAGCAGGCGCTTAATAAAATGACCACTTGCCTGGACGTGGCGGCCCTGCCGCTGAATGCTGTGGAAATGAGCAGTCTGAAACAGGCTGGTGTTGACAAACTGGATCTGGCCATAGCAGTGACGAACGATGATGAAACCAATATTCTCATCCTTTCCCTGCTGGCGAAGCAGTTTGGCACCGCTTCTGTGGTCACCAAGGTCAGCCGATCCAATTATATCCCCATTATCGAAAAACTGGGGGTGGACGCGGCCATCAACCCGATTACCCTAACCGCCGGCAATATTCTGCGTTTTATCCTTAAGGGAAAAGTGGAAGCTCTTACGCTTCTTTTTGGCGGAATGGCTGAAGCACTGGAAATAACCATTCAGCAGGATGCCTACATCACTCAAGGCAGTCTGCAGGAACTGAATCTGCCCAAAGGAACGATCATCGCGGCAGTGCTCAAGGAAAATGAAGTGGTCATCCCCATCGGTTCCAGCCATATTCAGCCGGGAGACAGAATTGTGGTCTTTCTCCGCACCAGTGACATGGATCAGCTGGAGCATTGTTTTTATCCGCATAAACGCGGAATGCGCAGCGAATTATGGAACTATTGCTAAGCTTTTGGAACACATCATCAGTCCAAAAAGGATGTTACTTATATGAAACGCAGACCCATCGCCAAGATTCTTTTCGCGAATCCTGCCCGGGTGCTGGTGCTGGGATTCGTTGCTGTGATTACGCTGGGAATGCTGCTGCTGTTAATGCCGGCGGCTTCGCGGAACAACCAGTCCGTCGGTCTTGTCAATGCACTGTTCACAGCCACTTCTGCGGTCTGTGTCACAGGACTGGTGGTTGTGGATACCGGAACTCACTGGACCCTCTTTGGGAAAACGGTCATTGCCATTCTGATACAGGTTGGCGGGATCGGGTTTATGAGCATGGCTACTCTTTTTGCGGTCATCCTTGGAAAACAAATTACCCTCAGAGAGAGACTCATCATTCAACAGGCGGTCGGACAGGACACCCTCTCCGGAGTGGTCAGGTTTGCACTCTATATGCTGACGTTGACCCTTGTCGTGCAATCTCTGGGAGTCATGTTCCTTTCATTCCGTTTTATCCCTGAATATGGCTTGATGACCGGCCTGGGTTACGCCGTCTTCCATTCCATCTCGGCTTTCTGCAACGCCGGGTTTGATCTCATCGGCAACGGGCGCAGCCTCACCCCTTATGTCAATGATCCGCTGGTCAGCCTGACCATTGGTTCTCTCATCATCCTGGGCGGGCTGGGTTTCACCGTTATTCTTGACGCGCTGAGTCATTATAAAACTTTCCGCTTCACGCTTCACACCCGGCTGGTGCTGTTAATCACCGGGTTCCTGCTTGCCGTCGGCACCGCTGTTTTTTTGGTGCTGGAATGGAACAATCCGGCAACCCTGGGGGATCTTCCTTTATTCAGCAAATTGCTGGCAGGATTTTTCCAGTCCCTCACCACCCGCACTGCTGGTTTCAACACCATTGATACCGCCGGCCTCACCTCGGCTTCACAGGTATGGGCCGTGGTGCTCATGTTCATCGGTGGCTCCCCTGCTTCCACCGCGGGGGGCATAAAAACCATCACCTTCGGCGTTATGATCATTATGACTGTTTCCGTGATCCAAGGGAAAGAAGAGGTGGAAATTTTCAAACGAAAAATTCCTTACGAAATTGTGAACCGGGCCATTACCATCTTTGTGATCGGCATTATCCTGTTGGTAACCGCTACGATGCTTCTTTTGATCCTGGAAAACCAGTTTCCATTTATCGCCATTTTATTTGAAGTCACCTCAGCCTTTGGGACTGTAGGCCTGTCAACCGGCATCACATCTCTGCTCAGCACTCCCGGGAAACTGCTGTTGATTGTGACCATGTTTACAGGGCGCGTCGGGACTTTAACCATCGCCTTCGCACTGGCAAAACGTCAGAACAGGCACCTGAATCTCATTCACTATCCACGGGAACGCATTATCGTGGGATAAGGGGAGGAAAAAACATGAAACAATTTGCCGTCATCGGCTGTGGGCGTTTTGGTTCTGCCGTGGCCAAGACACTGTACAAGAATGGATATGATGTGCTGGCCATCGATGAAAATCCCGACATTATCCAATACATCTCCGAGCATGTGACCCATTCTGCCAGCCTTGATGTGAAAGATGAAAATGCACTGAAGGCAGTGGGTATGCGAAACATTGACGTGGCCATTATCGCCATCGGATCGGAAATCAAGGCCTCCATCATGGCCACACTGGTGGTGAAGGAACTGGGGGTCAAATATGTGGTGGCAAAAGCGCAGGATGAGCTTCATGCAAAAGTGCTGTATAAGATTGGTGCCGACCGGGTGATTTTCCCTGAACGGGATATGGGTGTGCGGCTGGCATACAACCTGACCTCCACCAACATCCTTGACTATATTGAGCTGGCCCCGGATTACAGTATTATGGAAATTGTGGCACCAGACCGGTGGGTCAATAAAACCCTGGAGGAGACGGATGTGAGGGCGAAATACGGCATCAGTGTGCTGGCGATTAAACACGGTGAAGCCATAAATGTATCCCCCAAGGCACAGGAAATCGTTCAGATGGGCGATGTGCTGGTGGTGGTGGGAGCCAATGAAGACCTGCAGCGCGTCCAGGAAAAAGTGTAACGTTTACTAATGAGAAACTTTCTTCCCTGATGTACAAAAAATCGAAAAGAAGATATACTTTCATCAGGGGGGGCGAGAAGATGGATACTGCGAAGACAACCCGGTTTTTCAGACATGGAATTAAAACCATCCTGATCTTTGCCTTGACAACTGGCTGTTCCCTGGTTGTCAGCCTCCTGGGGGTCGGCAAGGAGAGTATTATCATGGTGTTTCTGCTGGGCGTCCTGTTTACGACAGTCCTGACCAGCAGTTATCACTACGGAATCATCACATCCTTTGCCAGTCTGATGATTTTCAATTTCCTGTTTACTGAACCGCGTTTCACTTTTGTCATCTACAACCGCAATGATATTATTCTGTTGCTGTTTTTTCTTATCACCGCAGTTGTTTCAGGTGTTGTTACCTCACGGCTGCAGCAGCAGATGGAACTCGCGGCAAAAAACGAACGCACCGCCCGGACACTCTATCAGATTGCTTCCGGCTTCCTGTCCGTCAGCGGCAGGCAGAATATCATACAGCAAGGCATATCCTACATTGATGAATATGCTGACAGTAAGTGCACTGTCAAACTGGACAATCACGAAACAGTCTTCACCGGACCCACTCCGGCGCCTGACAACTCCGTTAAGCGTGACTACAGCATCCAAAGTGCCGCCGGGCAACTTGGCGTGATGCATGTCTTTGCTGAAGATCCTGGCGTGGATGACCAGACCGAACTGATC
Organism: Bacillota bacterium; assembly: GCA_033549305.1. Classification (GTDB taxonomy): domain Bacteria; phylum Bacillota; class Clostridia; order Peptostreptococcales; family Tindalliaceae; genus Anoxynatronum. The sequence continues at coordinate 5,033 of JAWSUV010000137.1, forward strand.
ATACAGGCTGTAGTAACTCAGCTGGGCATCGCCCTTGACAGAGAAAAGCTATACAGCGAACAGGAAAAAATCCTTTTGACAATGGAAAGCGAACGACTGCGGGCCACTTTGCTCCGCTCCGTAGCCCATGACCTGCGCAGCCCCCTGACCGCGCTCCTGGGCGCCGGGAATCTTTTGGCTGACAATTATCATCATCTGTCCGAGGATGAACGAATCAAGCTGGCGACCGATATCAGCGAGGAAATCATCTGGTTAACCAATCTGGTCGAGAACATCCTGGATATGACCCGCATCAATGAGGCGCAGCTGGTCATCAAAAAAGAAAATGAAGTGGTGGACGATGTGGTGAGCGAAGCCGTTTCTCACGTCGACCGGCTTCTCCGCGAACGAAATTTCTCTGTTGAACTGCCGGAGGAAGTGGTGATGGTGCCCATGGACGGCCGCCTGATCGTTCGGGTACTCATCAATCTGCTGGAAAATGCGGTGTATCACACGCAGCCAGATGCGAAGATTAAACTGACTGCCGCAATTCGCGGTGACGCGCTTGAAGTCACTGTATCCGATACCGGGGATGGTATCGATGACAGCATCCAGAAAGGCCTTTTTGACCGGTTTGTCACTCTTGACAAAGTCGTGTCCGACAGTAAGCGGGGCATCGGTCTGGGCCTTGCCAACTGTAAAGCCTTGATTGAAGCCCATGGCGGCTCAATCCGCGCAGAGGCAAACACCCCTCAGGGGGCAAAATTCGTTTTTACACTTCCGATGGGAGAATAAAGGATGGACAAAAAATTGAAAATACTCGTTATTGAAGACGATAGGTACATTTCCAATTTTATCGCTGTTTCTCTAGAAAAGGACGATTACCAGGTGTTGCTTGCCGGCAGCGCTGCCGAGGGCATGTTTATGTATGCCTCCCATCATCCGGATATCATACTGCTGGATCTGGGCCTTCCCGACCGGGACGGTCTTGAGATCATCAAAGAACTCCGGGAGTTTTCCGATGTACCCATCCTGGTGGTCTCTGCCCGCGGTCACGAAAATGAAAAAATCGAAGCCCTTGACATGGGAGTAAATGACTATGTCACCAAACCCTTCCATATGGGCGAATTGATGGCGCGGATCCGAGTGGTGGAACGCAATATTGCAAAAGCCGCTTCACAACCGTTAGAAACCGTCTTTTCCAGCGGCAGTCTCATGGTGGATTACGAGAAACGAAGGGTGCTCATCGACCATCTGGAAGTTCATTTAACCCCCATCGAGTACAAACTGCTGCTGTTGCTGATTGCCAATAAAGGAAAAGTGCTTACCCATAATTATATTCTGAAACAGATTTGGGGATATGAAAGCAGTGATACGAAAAGCGTCCGGGTTTTTATGGCCAATCTGCGCCGGAAAATTGAAAAAAATTCCGCCAGTCCACAGTTTATCCTCACGGAAGTGGGTGTTGGGTACCGCTTCGCAGATGAATAAACGGCTCTATCACTTGAACGAGCGGCTTTAGATGAATCAACGACCATCATCTAAAGCCGCTCTTTTTTATCTTGGTTCTATAAGCTGATCCGTTTACCTTCACTCAGCCCTTCCAGCTGGGGACTCAAGATCACCCGGTCACCCGGCTCCAGCCCGCTGTCGATGACCACATCCCTGTCGTTTTCAAAGCCGGTGACCACCGGACGGATCCGGGCCAGGCCGTTTTCCACCACCCACAGGGCCTCGCCGTCTTCATAGGAGAACAGCAGGGTTTTGCGCACGGCCATGACATTTTCCTGCCGGTCGGTGATAAAGCGCACATCCAGACGAACCCCCGGGAACAGGCGGGACGGATCATCCGGCATCGGCTCAATGGTCACCTTGACCCGCTGTTCCTCCAGTCCCAGGGCGGAGATGGTCTCCACCGCCGTGGGGGCCACCCGGTCCACCCGGCCGGCAAAGATCACTTCAACGCCCTGCCGGTTCTGGATCAGTTCCACTTCCATTCCTGCCTGCACACTGAGCACATCCTCCGTGAGGATCAGCACTTCCACCTCGTAGGTGTCTCCGGTGAACAGGGTCATGAGGGGCAGTCCGGGAGCCGCC
>JAWSUV010000138.1:0-7041 GCA_033549305.1 Bacillota bacterium
CGTATAACCTCTCTGTCTTCTCAGCAATATTCTTTCCTGATAAAAATATCGTATGATCTTCCACCTGCTCAAATCATGGTATCTGCCATTCAGGCACGGAAAAAGCCGAAGCCATTCTACTAAAGCGGCTTCGGCGTGTAGGAACGCAAGCTCGGAGCGGTTATTCCAGTCCGAAGAAATCGATGATTTCTTCAATGCTTTTGTCATGGAGACCGTACTTTTCCAGGGTGCGGGTTTCCGCCCGAAGGTCTTTACCCACCAGGATGCCTGCCAGGCTGATGATGGCCGAGGTGATGGGGGTGCTGACCCCCGCCTTTTTGCCCATGTCCTCCACGGAGGCCAGCCCGTAGGGAATGTCTTCCGTAAGGTAGCGGTTATTAAAGGAGTCCGGTGCCTTGCTCCACTGGTACATGGGATTCAGGGCAATGGTTTCGTACAGGGTGTCGCCGGAAGCTCCCTGGTCGCCGTACCATTCCAGGTCCTGCTCATACATGGTGCGCATCCTGACGCCAAAGGCGTCCCCGATGGCCATCCGTTCCCGGTCCATGGCATCGATGACCTCGCCCACCTTGGGGGTGAAGCCTTCCCGGTAGAACAGGAAGTCGCCCTTAGTCCGTTCCAGCAGGCCGGCGTTTAACACCATAATGGGCGTGTGGACAATGGAATTGGAGTTGCTCAGCCCCGTCTCGATGATGTTGTGGCCGGGGAGCACATCCGGATACACCTGCTGGATGAGGCTCATCACCCGGTTGTTGTGGTATGCGGGAAGAGCGGCGATGCGCAGGCCCTTTTTGTAGCCCCGGATCCAGATGGTGACGGGGTCTTTTTTCCGGCAGGCGTAGATCATGCACTCGGCTTCGGCAAAGACCACGTCTTTGGCGGTGCCTTTTTCCTGGAAAACGGTGTAGAAATCCAGGGCGCCGCCAAAATTGCCCGGATTGATAATGACCACCTGGCCGTCCCGCAGATGGGGAGCGCAGTATTCGGCAAAGGTCCGGTGGGCAAAGGAGGGCACGACCACCATCACCACGTTGGTGCCGTTCAGTGCCTGGGCGATGTCGGTGGTGATGAGCTTGATGTTGGCGAACCCTTCGATGGTAGGGGTGTCCGGGAGCTTTTCGATATGCACCCCGCCGATTTCCTGCATAGGCCGGATGCTTTCCGCGTAGTCGGGATGCTCCCACAGGTGGACATCAAAGCCGCGGATGGTAAGGTCGGCCGCGGTGGCGACACCGCCGTTGCCGGCTCCCAATACGGTGAAAGTTGCTTTTTTGCTGCTCATTCTGAACCCTCCTTTTTGGTTGGTGTGGTATTGCTCCAGGCTACAAGACCGTTAATATAGACTTCCTTGATGTGGCTGATTTCGGCTGGGTCCGTGATGACAAAGTCCGCGTGAAAGCCTTTCTGGATCAGGCCCCTGCGAGGCGCAATCCGGGGGATGGCTTTCCGCACGTTTCCGGTTCCCATGGCAATGGCCCGGGGAATGTCACAGAACCCTTTTCTGACCAGCCGGGACATTCCTTCGTAAACCCCGTCCCAGTAACCGCCGTTATAGTCGGTGGAGATGATGTCGGCCAGCCCGCTTTCACCCAGGCGGTCAAAATATTCCGGGGATACGCCGGAGAACTGCTGCGACTGTTCGGTGATGTCGAAGGTCCCCAGGTCAATGACTGCGCCCAGGGCTTTGAGTCGTTCCGCCCAGATGACGGCTTCTTCCACTTCGAACGTGTCGTGGTTGCAGTGGGCAGCGACGACGGTCACTTCCCTCCGGTTCCGGAGGAGGAGTTCCTCGATTTTTTTAACCGAGGGAGCCGAAGTGTGGTAGATCACCGGCAAGCCCGTCTCCCGGGCAGCGGCCATAGTCTCATCAAATCCCTCGAGGGCGGTGCCGATGGAAGTCATCACGCTTTTCCGGATGATTTCCGCGGTTTCTTCCGGGGTAATCAGGTGCTGAAGCCCGTATTCCCGGAGGAGGTGGTCCACCTCCGTCCGGTTGAAGCCGCTAAAGTCCATATATCTACTCAGCACAGCCAATTTCAGCGCTTTTGCCTGAAAGGTGTTGATCGTGACATTGGTTTTCTGCAGGATGGCTTGTGGTATGTAGAGGTAGTCCTGGCCGCCGCCGCCCAGGGTATGGCCGCCGCCGGATTCGCCCACCGCCACTGCGTTCTGCTCCGCCATTTCCTGGACGGTCATGGTTTTGTGGGCATCCGTCAGCCCCTTTCCGTCAACCATTTCCGCCGCCTTAAGGCTGGCTGGCGTATGGGCAGTGGTGAGACAGAGGTTCGCCCCGGTTTCTTCCTTTAGCCCTTCTATGTCGGAAAAGCGGGAAAAGCCGCATACGTTGCAGATGGTGGTGGTTCCTTGGCTGAGATGACGCCTGATGTTGCCGATGACCCTGCTTCTGGGCAAAGGCTCCGCTCCGCTGGGATACAGGGGTCCTGCAGCGCATCCATGGGTATGGTAGTTGACGGCTCCGGGAGCAACCAGCCAGCTCTCGGCATCGATGATCCGGATGTCGGATGCGGCGGGGATTTCGTCCACACCGGTGATGTCAGCAACAACCCCGTCCTTCACCCAGAGGGCCTTGTGATACAACAGCCTGCTGCCATCGCCTGTGGCAATGGCTCCGCACTTGATGACACTGTCCATATGATTCCTCCTTTCCCGTATGCCGGGCTTATGAAGTGTCATTGGTTTAGTACCATTATACAGCACTGCCGCGCAATTTCCTTTATTTTTTTTCATTTTTCTGTGAATGGCGCAAAGGAGAATACGGGACGAACAAAGAAACAGCCCTTTCGGATAAGAAGAGAGCCGGACAGGCCATTCAAATGACACTGCCCGGCACGGAATCACATACCATTATAAGACAAACCTAATCATTCAAGAAAACTCCTTCCGATGATGGCTACACAAAAACCGGCCATTTTCAGGCCGGTTACGTTACTCACTCCCCCCTGGTGCTGAGTGTCCAATCTCCACCAGAAAGTTGACGTGTCCTTAGGTCTTCCGACTATGGGTCGATATAAGGTACACGATAGACCGATCAGATGGTTGTTGACCTCGAAACCGGCAAAAGAAACCTGCAGTCCGACAGTCTGCGAATAACCAAACGAAGGGTTAATCCAGCCCTTTATTGAGCTGGTGAACAAGGGTGTTGACGATTTTCTTGGGCAGCCAGGTGGATGTGGCCTGTTCCGCAATGGCAAGACGGTCAAAGACGGTTTTCATTTCCTTGACCTGGTCTCCGCTGAACTGGTAGGTACACATGGCCAGGAAATCGACCTGTTCACCCTGCATGATGCCGGAGATGCGGTGTTCATAGGAAGCAGCATCGCCCTGGACCAGGATGCCCGGCCCTGTTTCGGTGAATTTGAGTTGTTTGCTGTTTTGGTCGTTCCAGTTCAGGTAGCGTTTCACTTCTTCTTTCCCCGTAAATGTGCCGAAGGGATTTGCCCAGGTAATGTCATCGGTACACAGAGACAGCGCTTTCTCCACGTCTGTTTCTTCTAAGCATTTTACGAAGGTACGCATGACTTCCTTCTTCTTTTCATCTGACATCGGATTCACCTCCTCCGCTGTGCTTGAAATCCGGTCAGTTGAAGGAATACAGTTTTTTCGTCGGACTGCAGGCAATGGATGATTTTCCCGGTTTCTGCTTCTGTCAGTTCCCTGGTTTTGACACTCCAGGGAGGATAGCTTTTGCGGGAAACCGGGCAGATCATATTAAGACGCTTTAAGACGCTGCCCGGCTTAATGGCCGTCTCATTGGTTATTTGAATCTCTTTTCAGCAGCAGTCAGAGGCAATCCTCTAACCTTCAGGACGTATGGGTTTCGGGACAACCGGTGAAGGACCCCATAATTCGGCTGTTACATTGGCACACAGATCGTAGGTTTCCTGAAACATATCGAAACATTGTTCATGCCAGGAAGCAAAATCAGCCATGTTTTCAAACTCATAGGTCACCACGGCCTGGGTATCACCAATGGCGGCTCGGTAAGCCCGAAACTCTTTGACTCCGGGGACCTTGAGCGTACGGGGTATGATTGACTTGGTCCATTCCAAATACTTGTCTTTGGTGGAAGGGATCACATACCATTTGATGACGAACATAATCATGCAAACACCTCCCTTCGATGACGGCCATACAAAAACCGGCCATTTTCAGGCCGGTTACGCTATTCACTCGTTTCTGGTGCTGAGCGTCCAAACGCCACCAGAAAGTCATCGTGTCCTTCGATTGAATGAATGACTGTATTCATAATTTACCCGCATGATTCCTGATTTAATCATGTGTTCACCTTTTTGTGGCATTTTATTGTTCCCGCACATCAGAAATGAGCTTCAGGACCATGATACCCTCAATCGTTCGTCTCTTGCGAATGCTGGTCGGTTGTATTCTGCCCTTACCTCCTCGCAGGTGGGATAATCGTGATGTTATCACTTTACGTCATTTCTTTTAATATGTTAGTCCGCTGGTAAGGACAAAAGCCACATTCTTGCTGCAGGCGTTCCAAAAGGCCGGTTAAATGATTGACAAATTCATCGAAAGGTATCTATATAATACGCAATGAAATGGTTTAAAGGAGTCGACAGAAAGGATACCCCTGCTGAAACAATGGCAGGTGTTTTTGTGCACCGCAACCGCAAATATCTCATCATACAATTAAAAAACGAGTGAAACTGTCCTCAGAATGGTATATGTATGTCAGGGATAATCTGTCAAATGACCTGAAATGAGGGATACGAATGAAAATCGCACAATTGATTGCCTGGGTGGGGATTATCGCCATGACTCTGGCTATTGGCAACGGCTTTATCGCCGGTGATTTCGGCGCCGACGGCGCTGAACTGCTGGCAAATCCTTGGGGGATCGTTTCCCTGGTGGACCTGTATGTCGGATTTACCCTCTTCTCCCTGTGGATTGCCTTCCGCGAAGGCAGCCGGTTGACGGCGGCGGTATGGATATTTCTCATGATGACCCTTGGGTTCTTCACTGCCAGCCTGTACATCCTCATCGCTCTCCACCAGTGTCGTGGAGACTGGCTCACGTTCTTCTTGAAGGACTGCAGAGAGCAGGTGCTGGAAGGTCTTCATGAGCGGAATGAATGATGATGATGGCCGGTAATAGGCGTTCAATCTCCCTGGCGGGGATAGTACTGGGTTTTAGTCCAGTTGCATGATTAATCACAGTGTAAGGTGGTATCAATGGATTGATGATTGAGATTTATTATCATTTTAGAACGGAACTGGAGGTGTGATCATGAAACTGCGAACAGGAAAATACCCCATGTTACTGCTGGTGATGGTGCTGGCAGCATTGCTGGTGCTGGCCGGGTGCAGCAGTCCGGCAACTGCGCCGGCTCCTGTGCCGGAACCACCGCAGGAAGCGCCTGAGGGTGAAATTTCGGACGATCTTCCAGTCTTTACTGTGGATGAACTGGCTGAGTATGATGGAAAAGACGGCCGGTCGGCTTACGTGGCGGTGGACGGTTTGGTCTATGACTTTACTGAACTGGGGCGATGGAGCGGAGGAACTCACAATGGGTTTGATGCCGGCCAGGATCTGACCGAAGCGCTGCAGAATGTATCCCCTCATGGAGAAAGAGTGCTGAGCCGCGCCCCCGTGGTGGGACATTTGGCCGAGTAGCTGAATGAATCAACAGGGATCATGAACAAGAACACCGGAATGACCGCCTTTATGGCGGCTGTTCCGGTGTTCTTTAAGGTCTGGAGCTTGTTGACACAGCGCTGACGATGCTGAGGATAGATCCATAGCACGATGTTTGTCCCTCCATTATTGTGGGTAATGTGACAATGAATAATCTGTTCTGGGTGCGATGATTTCCGAACAAAACATGGACACCTGAAGCCGGAAGGAGCAAATAGCGTAACCGACCATGTGTTAAGGTCGATTTTTTAGATGAAAAAGGAGGAGTGGGAATGGTCAATAAACGCTTTATTTCAGTGGTTTTAGTGCTTGTATTCTTTTTTGCCTGTTCGGGGATGGTGTTCGCTGATATGGTGCTGGACCCCACGATTGTGATCAAGGAACCGACTGCCGGCGAAAAGCTGATGGCCGATTCCGATTATACCATTAAGTGGTATGTGGAAAGAGCCGGCTTTTATCAACTTTCTTACTCAGTGGATAACGGGGCTACCTGGTCGAGCATTAACTCAACGGCCATCAAACTGGGTCATTTTGAGACCGGCAGTTATTTTTGGAAAGTACCTGCCACTCCATCATCCAAGGTGCTGATTCGCGCTTCAGACATGCCCATTTTTGGTGGAAACATCTATTACAACAACAGTGATGTTTTCAGTATCATCGGTGTGATCACTGTCCCCAAACTGCCCGGCCCCATCACATTACCTCCGGCAGCCCCTTCCAACCTCACTGCTACAAGAGATTTGCCTGCCAGTGTTGAGCTGACGTGGACCGACAACTCCAGCAATGAATCATCCTTTGTGGTACACCGCACCACAAGGAGTAGTTCATATAAAGAAATTGGCACCACTGCCGCTGATGTCACCACTTTCACCGATACCACTGCTGAATATGGTGTATCGTATTTTTATAAAGTTAAAGCCACTAATGCCGCAGGAGATTCCGACTTCACGGAAGAAAAACTCGGCAGTCTCCTGTTTGTTCCTGAACAGAATGCACCGGAAGCCCCCACCAACCTTAAGGCTACAGCTCTGTCTTCCACTGAAGTTCGCTTAACCTGGACGGACCAGGCTGCAGATGAAGACGGGTTTTATGTGGAACGGGACGGAGCCCGGATTGTTACACTGGCCAGCGATGCTTCCAGTTTCACGGATACAGGTCTGATCCCCGGCACCGAATATGAATATCGGGTACAGGCTTTCAACAGCAGCGGTGCATCAGTATATTCCAATACCTCGGTGATCACCACCCCAGTGACAGGCGTCACACCGCCGCCCGCTGCAGCAGAAACCATTGTCATGCATTTTTACATTGACAACCCCGATTACTTCATCAATGGCGCCCTGAACACCATGGACGCGGCCCCCA
>JAWSUV010000139.1:0-7026 GCA_033549305.1 Bacillota bacterium
ACCCGCGAGCACAATTGATACGCAGGAGCGCTGCATAACCACAGAACTTTGACCGACCTCATCGCCGAGCGCGACGAATACGGCGCCAACGACGTGCCCCAGGGCCTCACCGGCTGGGCCCAGATCAACGGCCGCGACGAACCCCCCATCCACGTCAAAGCCCGCCTCGACGGCGAATACGCCGCCAACCTGGGCCTGCTCATGGACATCAAATGCGTCCTGGGCACCATCGCCTGCGTGCTGCACAGCAAGGGCTACTCCGAAGGCGTTAGGGGAGTGGTCACCAACCTGCAGGAAGGAGCCCATCTGCGGGAAGAACGGCTGCGGGGGCACAACGTCACCGAACGCAGGAGCGAGGAACGGGACCGGGATGTGTCGTAATCAACGGTTTAGCAGGATCGACAAAAGCATGATTTCATAACCAGGGAATGATTATATGAAAATTGCAGTGCTCTCAAGCCATACATCATCTTTGTTCTGGTTTCGGCTGGACATGATGAAAGAGTTTATCAAACATGGTCATTCGGTCATTGCCTTGGGCCCGGAGCCCGAGGCAGACTGGAAGGCCAAATTTTTTGAGCACCAAATTGACTATCGACACCTGTATGTGGAACGAAACGGCATCAACCCATTCAACGATTTGAAGACCTACAGGGAATTAAGCCGATTCATGAAACAGGAAAAGCCGGACAAGGTCTTTACATACCAGGCCAAAACAGTGGTGTATGGAAGCCTGGCAGCCAGGGAAAACGGCATCAGAGAAGTCTATCCACTGATCGCCGGTTTGGGTTCCGTCTTCCGGGGAACCGGACTGAAGAATCGCGCGATCAGGGCCATAATGAAAGCACAGTACCGGGCAGCCTGCAGCGCCAGCCGGAAAGTGTTTTTTCAAAACCAGGATGACAAGAATGAATTTGTAAATCACAGGCTCGTTCGGGAAGATCAGACCATGATCATCAACGGCTCGGGTGTCAACCTGGAGAAATTTCAACCAGCACCCCTGCCGGAAGCACCGGCCTTTCTCTACATCGGCAGGCTCATCAAAGACAAAGGCGTCATGGAATACCTGGAAGCCTGCAGGCAGATCAAGGCAAAATACCCTCATGCAAGATGCCTGCTGGTGGGCCCTTATGACAGCAATCCCTCAGCCCTGCAGCCGTCAGAATTGAAGCCTTTCACCGAAAATGATATGATTGACTATTATGGAGAACAAATTGATGTGCGGCCGTTCATCGCCCAGTGCACCACCTATGTGCTGCCGTCCTATCATGAAGGAACGCCGAAGACGGTGCTGGAAGCCATGGCCATGGGCCGCGCCATCATCACCAGCGATGCCCCCGGCTGCCGTGAAACCGTCACAGACGGCGACAACGGCTATCTGGTTCCGGTCAGAGACGTTGACGGGTTGGTGCAAAAAATGGAATACCTGATTCTGAACCCCGCAGTCAATCAGTCCATGAGTGAACGAAGCCTGGTGCTTGCGCGAGAAAAATACGATGTCAATCTGGTCAACCGATCCATCATGCAGACCATGAAACTGCTGCCCGCATAAGGAGAACACCCATGAGCCTCTACGAAAAAATCGCTTCCCAACAGGAAAAAATCTCCCTCATCGGCCTCGGCTACGTAGGCATGCCCATCGCCGTGGCTTTCGCCCGGAAAGCCGCCGTCATCGGGTTTGACGTAAACGCAGAAAAGATCGCCCAGTACCAGCAGGGCATCGACCCCACCAAAGAAGTGGGAGACGAGGCCATCCGACAGACCACCGTGGCCTTCACGGCCGATGAAACCCGGCTCCGGGAAGCCCGGTTCCACATCGTGGCCGTGCCCACCCCCGTAAACCCCGACAACACCCCGAACCTCTCCCCGCTGAAAGCCGCCAGCCGCACCCTGGGCCGCAACCTGCAGCCGGGGTCCGTCGTGGTCTTTGAATCCACCGTCTATCCCGGCGTCACCGAAGACATCTGCGTGCCCCTGCTGGAAGAGGCCTCCGGCCTCACCTGCGGCACCGATTTCAAGGTGGGCTACTCCCCGGAACGCATCAACCCCGGCGACAGCGAGCACCGGCTGGAAAACATCACCAAGGTGGTGGCCGGCATGGACGCGGAATCCCTTGACGCCATCGCCAGGGTCTACGAACTGGTGGTGGAAGCCGGCGTGTACCGGGCCGAATCCATCAAGGTGGCGGAAGCCGCCAAGGTCATCGAAAACGCCCAGCGCGACATCAACATCGCCTTCATGAACGAGCTGTCCATCATCTTCAACCGCATGGCCATCGACACCCAGGCCGTGCTGGCAGCCGCCGGCACCAAATGGAACTTTCTCAAATTCCATCCGGGACTGGTGGGCGGCCACTGCATCGGCATCGACCCCTACTACCTCACCTACAAGGCCGAGCAGCTGGGCTACCATCCCCAGGTCATCCTCGCCGGCCGGCGCATCAACGACGACATGGGCAAATACGTGGCGGAAAACCTGATCAAAAAGCTCATCAAGGCCGATATCCCCGTCAAGGAGGCCAACGTCGCCATCCTGGGCTTCACATTTAAGGAAAACTGCCCCGACTCCCGCAACACCCGGGTCATTGACATCGTCCGGGAGCTGGCCGAATACGACATCACCCCCCTCATTGCCGACCCGGTGGCCGATGCCGAGGAAGCCCGGGAGGCCTACGGCATCACCTTTCATCCCCTGGAAGCAATCACCGGCATGGACGCCGTGGTGCTGGCCGTGGCCCATGAGGAGTTTGCCCGGCTGACCCGGGCCGATCTGGACAAATTCTTCAAAGACGTACCCAACCACCACAGGGTGCTGCTGGACATCAAGGGCATGCTGGACCGGAAAGCTTATGAGGCCGCAGGCTACCGCTACTGGCGTTTATAACAGCCGATTTGGCTGATGCGAAGGAGAACAATCATGGGCTACGAGCAGATCACATTCGAAAAAGAAGCAATCTTTCTGGTCACCGGCGGGGCCGGGTTCATCGGTTCCAACCTGTGCGAAGCCCTGCTGAACAGGGGCCACCAGGTACGCTGCCTGGATGACCTTTCCACCGGGAAAAGGGAGAACATTGAACCATTCCTGGCAAACCCCAACTTCACTTTCCTCCACGGCGACATCCGCAGTCTCGACACCTGCCAAAAAGCCTGCCAAGGGGTGACGTATGTGCTCCACCAGGCGGCCTGGGGCAGCGTGCCCCGCAGTATCGAGATGCCGCTGCTCTATGAAGAAATCAACATCAAGGGCACTCTCCACATGATGGAGGCCGCCCGGCAGGCAGGGGTGAAAAAATGCGTCTATGCCTCCAGTTCCTCCGTCTATGGCGACGAACCCACCCTGCCCAAAAAGGAAGGCCGGGAAGGGAAACTGCTCTCCCCCTATGCCCTCACCAAAAAAGTGAACGAGGAATACGGCCGGCTGTATCATGAACTCTACGGCCTCGACACCTACGGTCTCCGTTATTTTAACGTATTCGGCAGGCGGCAGAACCCCAGCGGCGCTTACGCCGCCGTGATCCCCCGGTTCATCAAGCAGCTGCTGCATGACGAGCGCCCCACCATCCACGGTGACGGGAAACAGAGCCGGGATTTCACCTATATCGAGAATGTGATCGAAGCCAACCTGAAAGCCTGCCAGGCACCCAGTGAGGCAGCCGGGCAGGTGTTCAACATCGCCTATGGCGGCAGGGAATCCCTGCTGAAAATCTACGAGGTATTGTGCAAGGCCCTGGAGAAAGACATTGAACCGATCTATGGTCCGGAACGCAAAGGGGACATCAAGCACAGCCATGCGGAGATCACCAGGGCAAAAGAATTGCTGGGGTATGAACCGGAGTGGAGTTTTGAACGGGGAATCAAAGAAGCGATTGAGTGGTACAAGGGGAATCTGTGATGCTTCAGGCAAATGCTATCAAACGGCCAATGCATAAAGCCATTCGGTATTCTGTAATGGATAATTTCATATTCCTTTTATTTTCTCTGTATTTTATCCTGTCACCGTTCTACTTCTGGAGCAGTGGTCTGCCTCAGGTGGCCGATTTCATCATCATTTTTCTGGTCTTTGTCTATGCCATCAAAAAACAGTTCCGCTTTGGAATTCCCACAGAATCCAGGCAATTTTTGTTAACGGGCTTATTCTTTGTCGGGTATGTTCTTGCCGCAAATTTGACTTGGATGATGATCCTGAATGGTTCCATAAGCTTTATACGAACATCCGCTTTCTACATCTACAATTTTCTGGTCGCGGTGATGGTGGTAGGGCTGTATTCAGAATACAAAGAAAAGATCATTGAAGTGACATACAAAGCCACATTGGTATCGGTATTGATTCAGGCAGCCCTGTTTATCGCGGGAGGCGGTTATACGGGAGGCAGAATGACCGGGGGCTTTAACAACCCGAATCAGTTGGGCTACTATGCTATCATGGTGGCATCGATCATGATCTTTGCCAGTTCAAGAATAAGAATAAAAGCAGGCTGGTTCGTTCTAGGGATTTTTTCTGCAGCTTTGCTGGTACTGGCATCATTATCTTCTACTGCAATAGTATCTTTCGCTGGTTTAGTTATTTTCTTCTTGGTATCCAAATTACCAAACAAGAAGTTTAAACGAAATGTAAATTTGATTATAATTGCTTTATTTCTTGTTATGACATTCATTTATCAAAATATGCTAATTACACTAGACAGCCCAATAATACGAGGATTGCAGAATAGAGTTATGGCATCTGAAGGAAAACTTACTAGCTTCTCCTTTGAAAGAGGATATTATCGGATCATAGAATATCCAGAATATTGGATACTGGGTGCTGGTGAAGGAGCAAACGTAGAGAGATTTAGAGCATCAGGAGAATTTCATTCAACTCTTGGAAATATTCAAGTGTCATATGGAATTATTGGATTGGTTTTATTTTTGCGATATATGTATCTGGCATTGAAAAAAGATGGATTTCAAAGCTGGTATATCATCGCATTTATTTTGGCATATGGATTAACCCATAACGGGATAAGAAATAGTATGTTATGGATATTAATTGCTCTAATCGTTTCATCTCCACCTCGTTTATTCGTAAGGGTAAACAGTCGTCCATTACCCTAGATGAGGAAACAAATACTATGATCAACCAAATTAAATTGCTAATAGAATAACATTTGCGTTGAAAATGAAAACACAAAAACGAGTTATTACAACGTGATAATTCTGTTGATAAGATTCATGAAAAGGACCTGGAGATGATTATGAGTAGATTTGCGAAAGTAGGAGCTTCAACATTCTTCATCGTTCTTTTTTCATTGGGTGGAAAACTTCTTGGTTTCATCCGGGAAGTTCTTATTGCTTCAAAGTTTGGTTCGGGGATCGAAACAGATGCCTATTTTATTGCACTAACAGCTACTGGCATTGCAACAATGTTACTTTGGACAGCAATTAATACAACATTAGTGCCGATATTCTCAGAAGTTGAACATAAAGAAGGCGAAGATAAAAAGATATTCCATGCAAACAATATGATTAACGTAATTCTGATTATTTCTGCCATAATCACGCTCGTGGGCTGGATTGCCGCTCCCTTATTAGTTAGACTGATTGCTATAGGCTTTGAAGGGCAGCAGTTTGAATTAGCTGTTGCCATGACTCGTATTGGTTTTCCTAAATTACTTTTTACAGGTGCAATAGGTGTATTATCAGCTTTCTTACACAGCGAAGGGAAGTTTAAATCAGCATCATCAATTTATATTTTCTCAAGTCTTGTTACGATCACTTATTTATTATTCTTTTCAGCAAAGTTTGGAATTCTTGGGCTAATGGTTGCGAGCCTTTTTGCAGTAGCAGTCCAGCTCCCTGTTTTGTTGCCGGAAGCAATAAAATCCAAGTATAAGTATCAGTTTGTTCTTGACATAAAAGACAAATACATACATAAGCTAGGCTATTTGGTTTTTCCGGTATTGCTCGGAACGGCTATTAATGAAATTAACATTATTGTTGATCGAACAATCGCTTCATCACTTGTTTCGGGGAGCATTTCATCATTAACTTATGCAAGTAAACTTAACAATCTAATTCTGGGTGTTTTCATAACAGCAATCACTACTGTCATATTTCCAATCTTATCGAAGGAGTCAAACACAGGTAATACTGATGGACTTAAGCGAATTATGGGTTATGGAATTAACCTGATCCTCCTTATTTCTATCCCCGCAGCAGTTGGGTTAATACTATTAGCAAAGCCTATTGTTGAAATTGCATTCCAGCGGGGGCAGTTTGATGCAAGTGCTACGATTATGACATCTGCTGCGTTAATATTCTACTCTCTTGGCCTTGTTTCCATGGCGCTCAGATTGTTGATTACACGCGTCTATTATTCTCTGCAAGATACAAAAACGCCAACTATCAATAGTGCTATTGCGGTGGCATTCAACATTGTGTTGAACTTGATCTTGGTCAGGTTTATGGCATATGCAGGTCTCGCCTTGGCAACGAGTATTGCTACAACAATTGCCACTTTCCTGATGTTTATTGGGCTCAGAAAAAAGATAGGAACGCTTGGTTTAAAATCTTCTGTTATATGCGGGTTGAAAGCAACATTTGCCGCTATGATTATGGGGGCTTTTTCATATTTTTCGTATTATGGCCTTTATAATGCCTTGGGTTATGGGAAGGTAAACAGTCTCATTTCATTTGCTGTGGCTGCAGGGTTGGGAGCCTTATTGTATGGGTTGCTGTGCTATGTATTTGGGACTGAAGAAGTTAAGATAGTTGTTGATAAAGCATTAAAAAAAGTATATTATTAGCCCAAATAATGATCCATTGAGCATGGAAGAAGAGGAAGTAAATAAATAACCTTAATAATGAATCTTTGGGGCAAATGAAATGTTGATTCTACTGCAAAAAGTCACTAAGGCAAACACACACTGAACAACATTTCTTCGAAATATAATACTTTGAAAGCATTGATAATACTGAATCAAAGCCCATTTCATGGTATAATAAAGAAGATAGTAATTCTTTAAAAAGGGCGGTGATTCTGTGTTTC
>JAWSUV010000140.1:0-6889 GCA_033549305.1 Bacillota bacterium
TGCCTTTTCGTCTCTTTGCCAGATCTAAAGCAACTTTTGCGATCCGTCTAATTTCATTTTCATGGTACATTAAGGTATCATATGCATACTTCTTCCCATTTTCATCAGTTAAAAGTTCCTGTTTTCCAAAGTAGATGCCACCTGTTAGCTCCCTAACCACCATCATGTTTATCCCTTCAGCTGCGATATCAGGATGCAGCGGGCAGGCTAAACTTAACGATGGAAACAATAAGGCTGGTCGTAAATTTGCAAAGAGGCCTAAGCTTTTTCGAAGATCCAATAACCCTCTTTCAGGTCTTAAATGTCCATCTACGTGATCCCACTTAGATCCACCCAATGCTCCCAGAAGTACTGCATCAGATTCCTGAGCAACTGCAAGTGTGTCTTCAGGCAGAGGAACTCCGACGGCATCCAAAGCAGCTCCGCCCCCCAGAAGAAAAGTGGTGGAGAAAGTGTGGCCGCTTATTGCAGCTATACTTTCCAAGACTTTAACACATTCCTGAACCACTTCTGGCCCAATCCCGTCTCCAGGAATAGTGGCGATAGTGAATTTCATCAATTTCCCTCCAGTATCATAACTCTTTATTTGCTTCTTCTATCTCTTGTTTGACCCATCCGACCAGTCCATTGGCTTCAATTAGGGCTTGAATGAATGGAGGAAATGGCTGGGTTTGATACGTTTTGTTCTGGGTTCGGTTAATAATGGTTCCAGATGTAAAGTCAACTTCCAGCTGGTCTCCTTTTTCTACATCATTTACAAGATCCTGACTTTCTAATATTGGAAGACCGATATTGATAGCATTTCGATAGAAAATACGCGAAAATGTTTGAGCAATAACACAGGATACACCGGCGGTTTTAATGGCCATGGGAGCATGTTCGCGCGAAGAGCCGCAGCCGAAATTTTTACCCGCCACAATGACATCTCCACGGGCCACTTCTTTCACAAAATGGGCATCAATGTCTTCCATGCAATGACTGGCCAGGATGGCCGGATCAGAGTCGTTAAGATACCGCGCAGGAATAATGACGTCTGTATCTACATTGTTACCATACACAAAGACTTTACCTTTTGCAATCATGATCCACTTCCTCTCAAAATGTAATTGTTATCCCTCCATCTACAGATCTTCCGGACTACTGATTCTTCCAGTTATTGCGGATGCTGCTGCCACTGCAGGACTGGCCAGATATACTTCTGATTCCTGGTGACCCATTCGGCCAACAAAATTTCGATTTGTGGTAGAAACTGCCCGTTCGCCTTTAGCTAAGATACCCATATGACCTCCTAGACAGGGGCCGCATGTAGAGGTGCTGAAAACGGCACCTGCTTCCACAAAGATTTCGACCAAACCCTCACGTACAGCCTGAAGATAAATCTTCTGGGTACCTGGAATAATAATGCATCTTACATTTTTAGCCACTTTCTTCCCCTTAAGAATTTTCGCAGCCATTCTTAAGTCGTCTAATCGGCCATTGGTGCAGGATCCGATAACCACCTGATCGATTTTGATTATTCCGGCTTCCGAGACAGGCCTCGTGTTGTCTGGCAGGTGAGGAAAAGCTACGGTTAATGGGATCGTACTTAGATCAATCTGATAAGTATCTTCGTACACTGCATCCGAATCGGCTGTATAGATCTCATAGGTTTTGGAAGAGTTCTCCTTCAGATAAGCTATTGTTTTATCATCAACGGGAAAAATTCCGTTTTTAGCACCTGCTTCCGTAGCCATATTAGCAATAGTAAACCGATCATCCATGGTAAGGTTGGCCACTCCATCTCCAGTAAATTCCATAGACTTGTAACGCGCTCCGTCCACACCGATCATACCAATAATGTGCAAGATCACGTCTTTCCCGCTTATCCATGGATTCATTCTTCCGGAGAGATTAAAGCGCAGAGCATCTGGAACGCGAAACCAGGTTTTCCCAAGAGCCATACCCCCAGCCATATCAGTGGAACCAATGCCGGTGGAGAATGCGCCCAGAGCTCCGTAGGTGCATGTGTGGGAGTCCGCACCAATGACGACATCACCTGGCACAACCAGCCCTTTTTCCGGCAGCAAACAATGTTCTATACCCATTTCACCTATCTCGTAAAAGTGAGTCAGATTCTGTTCAGTTGCAAATTCCCTGCACTGTCTGCATTGTTCGGCAGACAGGATATCTTTGTTGGGCGTAAAATGATCCAGTACAACCACAACCTTATCGTTGTCAAACACCTGTGTAACTCCCATTTTATTGAATTCCTTAATTGCTACCGGTGTTGTAATATCGTTGCCGAGTACCAAATCCAGGTTAACCTCAATTAATTCTCCAGGAACGACAGTGTTTTTTTTTGAATGGGCTGCTAAAATTTTTTGAGTCATTGTCATTGCCATCTTACTTCCTCCTTATTTGATTCATGCTCTGCGGTCATAATAAAGTAAGCTGAGATCACATTTCATTAAAAAGTGATACTCTTTTTTCCCTTTACATCACTCACCATTCGGTTGATGGCATTTAGATAGGCTCTTATGCTGGCTTCAATGACGTCCGTACTGAGACCGCTGCCATGGTACCTGTTTCCATTCTGCCGGATCTGAACAAATGCCTCTCCCTGGGCGTCTTCTCCTTCTGTCAGTGCCTGAAGCGAGTAATCCTCGAGAGTAAATTCCATTCCCACCATCTTGTCAATGGCTCCGAAGGAGGCGTAAATCGGGCCGGATCCGGTGGAGACTTCTTCCATCTCCCCTTTGCCATTGACCAGCCGCACGGTGGCGGTGGCGGTCATCTGATTGCCACAGTTGATAACAAACTGCTTCAGCCGGTAATGCTCTTCCATTTTCATGGTTTTATCCTGTACCAACGCTTCCAGATCCCGATCATACACCACTTTTTTCTTGTCCGCCAAGACTTTAAATGCCATGAATACGGTATCCAGCACTTCTTTTCCCAGTGTGTAGCCCAGGTCTTTCAACCGGTCTTCAAAAGCGTGTCGACCGGAGTGTTTACCCAGCACCAGCTGATTGGTGGGCACACCCACAGATTCCGGCGTCATAATTTCATAAGTGCTTTTATTGGCCAACACCCCATGTTGGTGAATGCCTGCCTCATGGGCAAAGGCATTTTCTCCCACGACGGCTTTATTACGCTGAACCCGCATGCCGGTGACTTGGCTCAACAGGCGGCTGGCGGGATATAACTGGGTGGTTTCGATATTGGTATATGAGCCGTTAAACTGGTCTGCACGTGTGTTCAGGGCCATGACAATCTCTTCCATGGCGGCATTTCCTGCCCGTTCTCCAATTCCGTTGACGGTACACTCAACCTGGGTCGCTCCCGCCTTCACAGCCGCCAGGGAGTTGGCCACTGCCATTCCAAGATCATTGTGACAGTGAACGGCAATGATTGCTTTATCAATATTGGGGACATTTTCCCGGATACCGGTGATGATGTTGTAAAACTCATCCGGAGTGGTGTAACCGACAGTGTCCGGGACATTGATCACAGTGGCACCAGCCTTAATGACCGCTTCAAAGATCTGGTAGAGGTAGGTCAGGTCGGTGCGGGTGGCATCTTCAGCTGAAAACTGGACATCATTCAGGTAGTTTTTCGCATATTTAACCATGGCGACTGCCCGCTCCAGCACTTCCTCCTTCGTGGATTTCAGTTTGTATTGAATGTGGATGTCGGAGGTAGCGATAAAGGTATGGATTCGGGGTGCCTGGGCTTCTTTCACCGCTTCATAAGACCTGTCAATATCCGCGGGTACGGCCCGTGAAAGACTGGCAACGCTGGCATTTCTGATGGTCTGGGCCACAGCGCGCACGGCTTCAAAATCGCCGGGAGACGCAATGGCAAATCCCGCTTCTATGACGTCCACCCGAAGCTTTTCGAGTTGACGTGCCACCTCCAGTTTTTCTTTCAGGTTCATGCTGCATCCCGGTGATTGTTCGCCGTCTCGCAGCGTCGTATCAAAAACCATCAGTTGCTTGCGCTCCATCTTTTTCAACTCCTTTTTTTGAATTAATCTTGCGAACAGACACGCAACAAATTTCTTTGGTTGATCCTAGCACTAGCTCTTTTTCTTCAGCCAGCTCATCATTTTTCGCAGATCTTTGCCGACTACTTCCACCTGATGCTCCTGCTCTATTTTTCGCCGGGCATTGAAACTGGGTCGATTGGCCTGATTTTCAAGAATCCAGTTCTTGGCAAAGGTTCCATCCTGTACTTCTTTTAACACTTTTCGCATTTCATTCTTGGTTTCCTCTGTGATAATGCGCTCGCCCACACTGTAATCGCCGTATTCAGCCGTATCGCTAACGGAATAACGCATATAACTGAAGCCACCCTGATTGATCAGGTCCACAATCAGCTTCAATTCATGGACACATTCAAAATACGCGCTTTCCGGCTGGTATCCGCCTTCCACCAACACTTCGAATCCGGCCTTCATCAAAGCGGTCACTCCCCCGCAGAGAACAGCCTGTTCACCAAACAGATCCGTTTCTGTTTCTTCTTTGAACGTCGTTTCCAGAACCCCTGCCCTGGCACCGCCGATTCCGGCAGCGTAAGCTAAGCCGACATCAAGGGTATCCCCGGTAACATCCTGGTGGACGGCCACCAGACATGGAACGCCTTTGCCTTCCTGGTACTGGCTGCGCACCGTATGCCCAGGCCCTTTCGGCGCTACCATAAAGACATTCACATCTTCCGGCGGAATCACCTGCCCATAGTGAATGTTGAACCCATGAGCGAAAACCAGGTAATTGCCTGGCTGCAGATTAGGTTTTATTTTTTCCTGATACAGCTTCGGCTGTTTTTCATCATTGATGAGGATCATCACAATATCCGCCTGTTTGGCTGCCTCTTCCGCCACAGTCACTGTGAGTCCGGCCTCTTCAGCCAGTTTCCAGGATGGGCTGCCTTCATAAAGTCCCACCACGACCTTTACACCCGATTCCTGCAAATTAAGCGCATGGGCATGTCCCTGGCTGCCGTAGCCAATCACAGCAACGGTTTTTCCCTGCAGTTTTTCCAGCTGACAATCATCTCCATAGTACATTTTTGCCATTGTTGGTTCCTCCTCTGATTTAGTAATCTCGATTGGTTATTACTGGTCCCGGCGTCCCAGAGCCGTGAGACCGGTGCGAACAATTTCACGTATTCCGTGGGGTTTCATCAGGTCGATAAAAGCTTCCAGTTTCCGATGTTCCCCGGTCACTTCCACAATCATGCAGTCGGTAGCGACATCAATGACCTTGCCCCGAAAAATATTCACCACTTCCAGTACCGATGCCCTGTTGTCGTCGTTGCTGCTGACCTTGATGAGCGCCAGTTCCCGGTAAACAGAATCCTTCGGTTTAAGTTCCTTGATGCTAACCACGTCAATGAGCTTATTCAGCTGTTTCTGGATCTGTTCCAAAACCTCCTCGTCTCCCTTCACCACCAGGGTGATGCGTGTCATGCCTGGAATTTCCGTCGGGCCGGAAGAAAAACTTTCGATGTTATAACCCCTCCGTGTGAAAAGCCCGGAAATTCTGCTGGTAACACCCGGCTGGTCTTCGACCTGCAATGACAACACATGTTTATTCATGCCCGTGCCTCCTTTTTTCATCAAAAAAGCCCCGCCTCTGCATTATAGCAGGGACGAGGCTTACACCACGCGTTACCACCCTCATTGTTTCTGTGCATCCGCACAAAAACCACTCAGTTCAGGTTCAATCAAACCCTATGCCTGTAACGGGACTACCCGTTGACTCCTACTGGCGATCTTCAGAGTCAATGCTCCGGAGTGAGTCGTGTCTTTTCCGCAGTACCGGTTCACAGCTGCCACCGGCTCTCTGAGACTGCCTGTTGGTTGGACACTAATTCCATCAACGCATCTACTTTTTGATCAGGTTCCATCAAACCTTTAGCCTGTAACGGGGCTTGCCGTCTGCCCCTACTTGCCGGTTCAGGACCAGTTTTTGGGGGCATCTGTTCGGGAGGGATTCTCATCTGACTGCAGTATCGGTTCGCAGCGACCACCGATTCTCTGAAACTGCTTAACGTCACCTGACTGTCTCCGTCTTCACATTTCGTTATGACTAATTTAAAAAGAATTGTAACAGGGAAAATCGTTCTTGTCAACCGCGAAATTGATAATATTTTTAATATTTCATCATGCGCGGCTTGTCTGCTGTCAAGAAATCGTTTTCCCGGTAAAACAACTCTCTTCACACGAGGTCCCCAATCTTCTGATACTATTTCTTCAACGCTTCATGAAGCAGCCGCTCCATCTCTTGCCGGCCGAAATGGTATGCCGACAGGCAAAAATGACAGGTAATTTCAGCATTGCCATCTTCGTGAATGATTTCCCGCAACTCCTTTTCACCCAAACTGATCAGAGCCTGCTCCATGCGGTTACGACTGCAGTCACATTGGAAACGTGGTTCCATCCGATCCGTGATGATGGGATCCAACCCTCCCATGATGGAACTCATCAATGCTTCCGCATCCGGCATCTCCTCCAGCATCCTGCTGAGCGGCGGCAATTGTAACAGCCGCTGTTCCAGCACATGCAGTGTCTCTTCGCTAATCTCCGGCATGACCTGGAGAATAAAGCCCCCGGCAGTTTTTATCTGATAGTTGACATCCACCAGAACGCTGAGGCCTACAGATGAAGGCTGCTGTTCTGAATGCATGAAATAAGCAGTCAGATCTTCTGCAATCTCACCGGTGGTCAGTGCGCAGTTCCCAATATAAGGATTTTTTAGACCCAGATCTTTGATGACTGTGACTTCGCCATCAATCCCGACAGCTGCCCCCACATCCATTTTACCCGGGGCTTTATTGGTGGTTTCGACCTGGGGATGATCCACCAGCCCCTTTACTGTTCCATCTTTTTTTCCCACACAGAGAATGG
>JAWSUV010000141.1:0-6666 GCA_033549305.1 Bacillota bacterium
ATGAGCTGGCCGCGGCGGACGGTGACGGTGCGGTTGTTCATGGGGAGGGTGTTGTCTTCGTGGTTGGCCCGCAGGAGGAGATCGATCCAGGCCTGGGCGGGGCTGAAGGGTTTTTCCTCCCACAGCCAGTGCTGCCGGAGGGGGCGGTGAAGTTTGATGTAGCCCCAGGTCATGGCGGACGCTCCTTTAGGGGGTGGGCGAGTTAGTGTGGGCGGTAACGAAGTGAAGCCTGTGATGAATGGTATCGATGGAATCTTCATGCAGGTAGTGTGTGATTATGTCTTCGAGATTTTTGCCGAATCGGGCGGCCAGGTGTGTCATTTGGAGATCGTTGAAAAGGATATTGTGGTGCATCCGCTTGCTGAAGCTCGATGGGCTCAGGTTGATCATGCCGGCGATCTGGTTGAAATAGAGCCATTGATCCCTGGGCTGCAGCCGGGAGTTGGCCACGAGGTCTTCAAGCCATGTGGTGAATGCCTCGTGGCGGATTGTTTCCATTTCTTTTTTTTGGTGCTCCAGTTCTCTTAAGAGTGCTTCATTAATCGGTTTTTTCATGGTTTCGCTCCTTTTTGTGATTTTATTGACAAAGTTGTCTACGAAAGAACGGTGGTTTTGATTCCCTAACGTGATTATTTTACGAGGTTTATGCGGCCTTTTCGCATGAGGTGCATGGCCAGGAGGGCGGTTTCGTCGCGAGCGTCGCATGAAGAAAGCATGGGCCGCAGCCGTGCGGCAATGTCCGGCAGGGGGATGCCCTGATTCCAGAGGCATATGAAACGGCGGATCTCATCGTGAGTCCATCCGAAATCGAGATCATCCAGTATGATGATGAGGCAGTGATGAAGGGTGGCACGCTTGGTATCGTGCATCACCCGAAGGCGGTAGCGTTCTGACCGGGACGCCTTGTCCGCGGCGGGCGAGTGAGGCAGCAGAATGTTGCCGGGAGTGGTGCGCGGGGGAATCATGAAAAGGGATGACCTCCTTGAGCGATGGAATGGAAGAGTTGTCTCATGAATATTGTACCAAAGGGTATGGCCATAACCGATCAAATTTCCGCAAAAGAAATTCGGTAAAAAAAGGTGCTTCGTGGAAATAATTCGGCAAAATATTTGTGGATCGGGCAAACGGGGTTTATGCTGTTGGCAGGAAGGTGAACAAAGGTTCGTGCGGGTGGGGTGGACGGCGGCGGGGGGATGAGCATCGTAAGATGCAATTAAAAACTGAAAGGGAGAGACCTTAACAGAATACACCCCTGAAGGGAGCGTGAGCGCTTGAACGATATTTGGATCAGCAGCAACTTCCGGCTGAAAGAATTTGAATGCAACGACGGTAGCCACCAGGTGGCGCTGACGAAGGCGCTGCTGGAGAAGCTGCAGCGGCTGCGGGAGCTGGCGGAGGCGCCGGTGGTGGTGACCTCCGGCTACCGGAATGCCAGCCACAATGCCCGGGTGGGCGGCAGCCCCACCAGCCGGCACCTTAGCGGCGAGGCGGCGGACATCCGGATTCCCGGCCTCCACCCGGACGAGGTGGCCCAGCTGGCGGTGGCGGCGGGGTTCACCGGCATCGGGATCTACGCCGGCTTCACCCACGTGGATGTGCGCCCGGTGCCGGCACGGTGGCGGGGGTGACGCGCCATAAAGGGCGAAACAGGGGGACAGGCCCCTGGACTCATGGGAGGCTGAGTCAAGGGGACAGTCCCCGCAGTTTCGCCGGCTCCCTCTTGAGGCCGGGGTTCCGTCCCCGCAGTTTCGCCCCTCTCCACAATTTCACCGTGCTGCACGACGAGTCTCACGTGAACAAAAACACTTGAACAGGAGGCTGATCACACATGCCCATGACCAACATCATTGCGAAGGTGAAGAAAATTGACATTGCCAACCGGGTGCTGGGGGAGGACTGGAAACAGACCATCACCCTGACGCTCGGGGAGATTGAGCTGAAGAACGAGAACCTGATTGCCATCCGCCAGTTTCGGCCCAACGAGGAGGTGCTGGTGAACCTGAAGAGTCTGCAGCTGTCCCTGGGAGATCTGCCGGCGGAGCAGAAAGGGGTGTTTCTGGAGCGGGACACGGATGTGACGCCGGCGCCGGAGGACCGGACGGGGCAGGGCAGGGAATTTTGTCCGGGAAAGACGCCAGGAGCCGGCCTGGAGCAGAACGGGATGGGAAATGCCGGGAAGGCGGAAGATGCTGCGGCGGATTATGATCTCTCGGCACCGGTGGTCTGTGAGGGCAGCCCCATTGAGGTGACGGTGTTTGAGGAGGGTGAGGATGATGTGGACCCGGCGAGCATTGTGAAGAGTTATACGTTTTAGAACGGCGGAGGCAGCATGGTACGGCGCGGTGACAGGGATAAATTGAAATGAAGCAAATGCACTATAAAGTGTCACTGAAACGGACAGTTTCGTTAGCAGGTAAAAATGTGTGCAGGCAGTACTTAAAAAAGAAAACATGAAGGGGGGTGAACAAATGACGGAACGGATGAACGAGACCTGCCAGATGCAGCTGCGGTTTATCAACGCCATCGTGGACGGCCGGGAGCAGCTGGTGTCGCGGACTTTCAGCGGCGTGAAGCTGACGGCCACGGACGATAACCTGCTGCTGGCGGCGTACCAGCTGGCGATGCTTCAGATCAAGACGCTGAAGCATGTGAACCGGGTGGACCGGGCGGAGCTGGTGGAGGCGTAGGGGTGAAAAACAAATCGAAGGAAAGGAGGTTAGCTGAGTGACGAAGCGGATGGAACTGATTTTCATGAACGCCGACGGCAAGACGGTGCGGATTTCCCTGCCGAATGCCAATGAGGCGCTGGAAAGCACGGAGATCAAGGGCGTTATGGATGAGATCATCACCCTGGGTGTGTTTGCGCCGGGCGGGTTTGATCTGACGCAGGCGGTGGGTGCGCGGATCGTGACCACGGATGTGGTGGATTATGATTTTGCGTAGAGTAGTGAATGAGTAAGGCATCACAGTGAACAGTTGACATATATTGGCATCACAGTGGGGACGGAGGATCAGTGACCCGAAAACAGGGTCACAGCTTCCTGCCGTCCCCCAGTGACGCCTGATTCAGACATGCGGGCGGGCGTTGTGCCTGCTCGCTTTTTAAGGCTGAAGCAAGGGGACAGGTCTCCTGTCTCGAAAAATATGAGCCAGGAGTTCTGTCCCCGTTGCTTCAGTGGCGCAACCATGAAGGTGAACAGTAGTTGAATAATCAATAAACCGACTGGGCGCCCTGTTTATAGGACAGGATTCATAGCGGAAGGGAGGTGAAGAAAATCAACGAGCTGTTAACGCCGGTGGCGAATGTGGGGTTTCCCATTGTGCTGTCGATTTATCTATTGGTGCGGCTGGAGGGCAAGATTGAGGGCCTGTCGGACAGTGTGCATGAACTGGCGAAGAGTATTACGGGATTGGGGAAGGGGCAGGGGTGACGGAAAACACCTCCAGACTGTCCGGATTATTTCCGGAAGTGCTGGAGGTGTTGTTGTTACTTAATTCTTTCTGAAGCTCCCACTGCATTGAATTTCTGAGTCCTTTTTCCCACTCCTCTGGAGTTCATGTTGGGAAGCGGTGTCCTGGCCAGTTCGTAGACCAGCGGAGCAACGATTCTGCCCACGTCAGCCATTCT
This sequence comes from Bacillota bacterium, assembly GCA_033549305.1. Taxonomy (GTDB): domain Bacteria; phylum Bacillota; class Clostridia; order Peptostreptococcales; family Tindalliaceae; genus Anoxynatronum. The sequence continues at coordinate 3,629 of JAWSUV010000141.1, forward strand.
TTCTTTGTCGACCCATTCCAGCGTGTCGTTCACGGTATGGTAGTGGTCTCCGAATTCTTCAAACCGTTCTGCATTTTCGATGCCCCAGGAGTCGGTTGGATCAAAATGCCAGTTCCAGTGCTCGAAATAGACGATCGGGATGCCCGCATCCCTGAAGTACCTGTGGTCGCTCCAGTCGCCTGTGGCGCCGTCGTAATAAAGCCCGACAGTGGAATGGATCTCGATTCCCTGGTTCCAGCCAATATCCAGGGCCATATCCCGCACCCAGGTCGCGCCGTTCAGAGCTGAATAGGCATACAAATTGTCGCCGTATCCGCTGACCATATCCATATTGATCATCGCCACTGTTTGAGCGATTTCGTTATCGCTCAGTGAGTTGACATAATATCTTGAACCGTGAAGTCCCACTTCTTCGGCCCCAAACGCGATGAACACGACATTCGCATGGGTGGGGTAATCCTTCAGCACAGAGGCGACCTCCAGCATGACTCCCACGCCGGAAGCGTTGTCTGTGGCGCCTTCTCCACGGTTTACCGAATCATAATGGGCCCCGACAACAACCGTGGCGTCGCTGCGCCCGGGTTTCACCGCGATGATGTTTTGAGAGCTGCGCGTCTGACCCTGCCGAACATACGTAAAAGGCTGGACGATTGGATCGTAGCCCATTGCCTCAAACTGGTCAAACACATACGCTGTCGCTTCCAACTCAGCATCGGTGGAGGCGACCCGCGGGCCGATTTCTTTTGACAGATAGCGAACATGTTCGTAGGCTGCCTCACCCGTATAACTGGAAGGCACTTGAAGATGCGCGGCCCTGGCCTGGGCAGGCAGCCCGGCGGCATGGACCGGCACGGCCATTGCCAATAGCATGATCACCAGCAGTACACTCATCAGCTTCATTTGTTTGCGCATGGTTTTCCCTCATTTCAATTAGTATTGTTCACTTCATTTTCAGGTACAGCGAGACGTCCTGATTCCTTCTCTCTCAGTACCCGATCGCCTTCACCCTCTTTCCGGGGTACGTTTCGCCGGAACAGCGGTGCACCCCGGAAAGCGGTGTGTTTCATAGCTTTAAACTTCAGCCGCCTGTTTTTACTGCACGTAGAAGATGACGGTTTCCCGGGTGATTTTGTTGGAGTTGTTGCGGCCTTCGAACGTGACCACATGGAAGTTGCCGGCCATTTGCTGGGTGCCGGCTTCGTTCAGCGGTCCGCTGCCCAACAACTCCACTTCCATCTGCAGGGTCAGGAGACCGGTTTCGGCGTCAAACTCGGGTTCGTAGGCGATGCCGTCCACAATGACCCGGAAGCCGGAGTCGTCGATTTTGCTGCCGCGGTCAGGAGTGACGGTGGCGGTCAGGAGTGGCATGGTGTCATTGATGATGTCTCCCATCTTCAGTTCGGGAACGATGGTGAGGCCCTGGCCTACCTGGGAAGCATATTTCTCGGCGTACTTTTCGACTTCCTTCAAGACGCGCAGGGTGTTGCCGCCGAGGATTTTTTCGATGTCCTGGCGTGTGTAGCCTCTGGCCACCAGTTCTTCGGTGAGGGCCGGCAGGTAGGACGCATCCGGCAGGTCCACCGGCATGGAGGCGCCGTCAAAGTCTGAGCCAATGCCCACGTGATCGATGCCGATCAGGTTCACCACGTGGTCAATGTGGTCAACCAGGTAAGCGATGGTGGCGGTTTCTCCCGGAGGAGCGACCACGGTATTCCAGAAATTGACCTTGGCAACACCCCCGTTGTCTTTCAGGGCCAGGAGCTGGTCATCGGACAGGTTTCTGGCGTGGGTTCTGATGGCATCGACGCCGGAGTGGGAGGCGATGATGGGTACTTTGGAGACTGCGATGGTGTCAAAGAAGGTGGTCTCGTTCATGTGGGAGACGTCGATGATGATGCCCAGGCGGTTCATTTCCCGCATGATTTCTTTGCCCAGATCTGTGAGACCGGCATTTGGTGCGTCGTTGGCCACGCTTGTGCCTGCGCCGAGGGAGTTGGCCGGGTTCCAGACGATGGCAGCTGCGCGGGCGCCCAGGTCATAATACTGCTGCAGCAGTTCAAAGGCGTTATCCTCTTCAAAGGAGTACATGCCTTCCAGGGTGGGAACGGCCACATGTTTGCCGTCGCGAACCTCTTTTTCGATGTCATTCAGCGAGGTGGCAATCACCATGAGATCCGAATTTTTCTCAGCGTTCCAGTACAGCGCGTTTATGAGTGCCAGCATGCGGCTGTTGGTTCGCGCCGTGCGGCCCTCATAACCATAGGTGTCAATGAAGAATGCATTGGTTCCCTGGTACCCTGTATAGGCGGCATAGAAGGCGACGTCAAGACCGCCCTCTTTAGCCTTCTGCAGGTTGAGCTGTCGGTTTAAATCATACAGATCAAGCTCAGGCAGCCAGGAAGTGCTGTTGACGACACGCATCATGGTGTCGTTATGACCATCGACGACGGTGGCATTAAAGTGAATTCGTTCCGCCGACCACCCTGCGGGCAGGGCTGAAGATACGAGAATGCTTGACAATAGAAGCAGACCAACCAGCAAACTACACAGAAACTTTTTTTTCTTCAACATTGATTTGTTCCTCCTTCGCTATTCCCCTGACAATAAGGTTTCTTTAGCAGCAAGCCTGTTCCTTAAAGATGCGGCATGAGTTTATTAAGGGTTACCGGGCCATGCAGGCATGGTCCGAAAAAATCTCTATTCTGATCAGGATGAGTACTGAAACGCATCAGATACTCATCCTGATTTTGTGCTGCCTGACGTTGAGCCTCTTACAGAACGGGCACATAAACGCCTTCATAGGCTTCCATGTGCTGCTCGATGAGCAGATCCAAATTGGCTTCCACATCCCGGATCACTTCGCCGATTTTGCTGTTTTCCAGGCTGGGGCTGCCCCGGCGGATCAGTTCGTAGGCGGCGGCGCCCACAATTTGGACGGATTGCTTCAGCATGGCCGGCGAGAGGTTCATTTCAATGGTGTCTGTCGGCCGGTGGTAGTAGGGTTCCAGCGGCAGCCGCAGGAAACAGGCGGCAGGGAT
>JAWSUV010000142.1:0-6634 GCA_033549305.1 Bacillota bacterium
TTTTCATATCACAGGGGTTGTGAGGGAAAAATTACTAATTTTTGCAGTAGAATCAGTTATTGTAATAAAGAGAACGGAGGCAACCCCATGATTTTATCGACCAAGGGTCGTTATGGACTCAAGGCCATGTATGAACTGGGACTCCATTACGGCAAGGGGCCCATCCCGCTGAAAGTCATCGCTGAACGGCAGCGCATTCCGGAAAACTACCTGGAACAGCTCATCGCCATTCTCCGAAAAGCCGGTCTGGTTAAAAGCGTGCGCGGCGCCCAGGGCGGTTATCTCATGCTCCGGCCGCCGGATGAAGTGACCGTCGGTCAGGTGATCCTGGCCCTGGAAGGCCCCCTGGCGGCAGCAGAGTGCGTGGGGGATCCCCATTCACCCAAATGCCGGCTGTCGGAAAGCTGCGTCACCCGCGGCGTCTGGGAAAAAATCAGCGAGAGCATCAACACCGTCATCGACAACATCACCCTGCAGCACATGATTGACGAACAGCAACCCCTCAACGAGAAGGAGTGATCTCATGAACGTGTATATGGACTACAGCGCCACCACACCGGTTAAAAAAGAAGTACTTGACGCCATGATCCCCTATTTCACCGAAGTGTACGGCAACCCGTCCAGCATCTACAAAATAGCCCAGGCCAGCAAAAAGGCCATTGACAGCGCACGGGACGCTGTCGCCAAAACCTTTAACGCCCGTCAGGACGAGATCTATTTCACCGGCGGCGGTTCCGAATCCGACAACTGGGCCATTAAAGGCGCCGCCTACGCCCTGAAGGACAAAGGCCGGCACATCATCACCAGTGTCATCGAGCACCACGCCGTGCTGCACACCTGCGAATACCTGGAAAAGCAGGGCTTTGAAATCACCTATCTTCCGGTGGACGATCAGGGCCTGGTCCGGCTGGAAGACTTGATAAACGCCATTAAAGATGATACCATACTCATCAGTGTGATGTATGCGAACAACGAAATCGGCACCATTCAGCCCATCGCGGAAATCGGCGCCATCGCCAGGGAAAAGGGCATCCTGTTCCACACCGACGCGGTGCAGGCTTACGGCCACATCGTGCTGGACACCCAGACGCTGCCTGTGGACCTGATTTCCGTTTCCGCCCATAAACTCTACGGCCCCAAAGGCATGGGCGCCCTGTATATCCGCCGCGGCGTGAAGATCCACAACCTGATTCACGGCGGCGGCCAGGAGAAGAAGAAACGCGCCGGCACCGAAAACATCGCCGGCATCGTCGGTTTCGGCAAAGCGGCCGAACTGGCCTATCAGGACATTGAAGCCCACAACCGGCGCCTGACAGAGTTGCGGGATGATCTGCGAAAACGGCTCATGGAAGCCATTCCCTACACACGCCTCAACGGCCACCCTGAAAAACGGCTGTGCAACAACGTCAACCTCAGCTTTGAATTTGTCGAAGGCGAAGGCATTCTGCTGAGCCTTGACATGGCCGGTATCAGCGCCTCCAGCGGCTCCGCCTGCACCTCCGGCTCCCTGGACCCGTCCCATGTCCTGCTGGGCATCGGCCTGAGCCACGAAATTGCCCACGGATCTCTCCGGCTTTCCCTGGGAGACATGACCACACAGGAAGAAGTAGACTATGTAGTGGAAAAGCTGCCTGCCATTATCCAGCGCCTCCGCGACATGTCACCATTATACGAAAAGGTGAAGGAGGGAACCCGCTAATCATGTACAGCGAAAAAGTCATGGAGCACTTTACAAACCCCCGCAATGTGGGCGAAATCACCGATGCCGACGCCGTCGGCCAGGTGGGAAACCCCAAGTGCGGCGACATCATGAAGATGTATTTTAAGATTGAGAACGACGTCATCATTGACGTGAAGTTCAAGACCTTCGGATGTGGCAGCGCCATCGCCACCTCCAGCATGGCCACGGAAATGATCAAGGGCAAAACCATTGACGAAGCCCTCGCCCTGACCAATCTGGCCGTGGCGGAAGCCCTCGACGGCCTTCCGCCGGTGAAAATGCACTGTTCCGTGCTGGCCGAGCAGGCAGTCAAAAGCGCCATCTATGATTATTCAAAGCGCAACAACCGTACCTTTGAAGGGTTGAAAAACTACAACCCCGATACCGGTGAAGACGATCTTCACGGTCATGGGGAAGACCATTAAACACAGTCCAAAAACGATTCCAGCATGCGCAGGCGGAGCGGAGAACCCTTTCTCCGCTTTGCGTTTGTGTCAGAAAAAAGGGCATAAAAATACCGGCCCGTGTTCCTGTAACAGAACAAAGCCGGTGAACAGTCGTTTCAGGTATCTTTACAGGGCACCTGATATAAAGCTAAAGAGAAAAATCACGACAACGATGACACCGATGATATAAAACATTTTTTTCACCTCATCAAGCCATTAACGGAACAAAAATCATCGCCCGGATGTCACTATTTACCACGATGTTTATGGGTTATGGCTGTTATTTATACATACCCCCTGACAGGAAGATGAAACAATTAACATCATTCCATGCAGGCAAAGCGAGAAACTATTATGAGTATGTACGCATCACAGCACAAAAATAAAATGACTCAAAATGTCACAAATCCAATGTCCACGCATCTTCTGTGTCAGGAAAAATGGCATAAAAATACCGGCCCAGGTTCCTGTAACAGAACAGAGCCGGTGAACTGCCGCATCAGGTATATTTATAAAACGCGTGTGATCAGGGTATAGAGAATAATCACGACAACAATAATACCGATGATCCGAAACATTTTTTTCACCTCACAGAGTCGTTCACAGGAAAAACAACTACGACAGACGACCGGAATTCACAGGCTGCCTGTGTGATAGTACAGTTCTATTATTTAAGTACCCACAGGCAGGCAAACGAAACGGTTGATCTCAACCCATGCTGGCAAAGCGAGGATTCAATATGAGCAAATCCGCCTCTCAGCACGAAAAAAACACGTCCCAAAACAAGACAGCCGCTTCGTCACCACCGATGACAGCTTCCCGGCCCCCGCGTGTGCTGGTGGGCATGAGCGGCGGCGTGGACAGCGCCGTGGCGGCGTATCTCCTCAAAGAGCAGGGGTATGACGTCATCGGCGTCACCATGCAGATCTGGCAGGATGAACGGGAGGACGAACACACTCCGGAGAGCAGCTGCTGCTCCCTCAGCGCCGTGGAAGACGCCCGCCGGGTGGCCCAGACCCTGGACATTCCTTTTTATGTCATGAATTTCAAGGATTACTTTCGGGAAACCGTCATCGACTACTTTGTCCGGGAGTACCGGGCCGGCCGCACCCCCAACCCCTGCATCGCCTGCAACCGGTACGTGAAGTTTGAAGAGCTGATGCGGCGCGCCAGGCTGATGGGCTGTGAGTATGTGGCCACCGGCCATTATGCCCTCATTGAAGCCGATCCGGCGACCGGCAGAACCCTGCTGAAAAAGTCCGTCACCGACCGGAAGGACCAGACCTACGCCCTGTACCAGATGACCCAGGAGCAGCTGCGGCATACGCTGATGCCGCTGGGACGCTACCACAAGGAGGACATCCGCCTCATCGCCGCCGGGCTGAAACTGCCCGTGGCCGACAAAGCCGAGAGCCAGGAAATCTGCTTTGTCCCCGACAACAACTACGGACGGTTCATCGAGGAATATGACGGAACCATCGCCGAAAAAGGTCTCTTTAAAGACCAGACCGGTACCCCCGTCGGCACCCACAAAGGCGTCATCCATTACACCGTTGGCCAGCGAAAAGGCCTCGGCCTGGCCATGGGAACGCCCGTGTACGTCACCGACATTCTGCCGGACAGGAATGAAGTGCGCATCGGCAGCCAGGAAGACCTGATGGCCTCAGGCCTTTTCGCCGGCGACCTGAACTTTATTCCCTACAACACACTGCCGGCAACAACACGCGTCACCGTTAAAATAAGGTACAACGCCACCGCCGTGCCCGGCACGGGCGCGCTCACCGAAGACGGCCGCCTGCAGGTGCTGTTCGACGCGCCTCAGAAAGCCGTCACCCCCGGCCAGTCCGTCGTTCTCTATGACGGTGACCTCGTCGTCGGCGGCGGCGTGATTCAGGAGCGGATTCGATAAAATATTGCCTGATGTAATGCAGGAACCCCCCGCCCCGTGATATAATGGAGCCACAAAAGGAGGATCAACATGGAGAATAATGGGATCAACGCAATCAGACAAGCCTTTCTTGATTTTTTCGAGTCAAAAGATCATTTGGTACGGCCCAGTTTTTCCCTCATCCCCAAGGATGACAACAGCCTGCTCCTGATCAACTCCGGCATGGCGCCATTAAAGCCCTATTTCGCAGGTACCCGTGTGCCGCCCAACAAGCGCATGGCCACCAGCCAGAAATGCATCCGCACCGGTGACATCGAAAACGTGGGCAAAACCGCCCGCCACGCCACCTTTTTTGAAATGATGGGAAATTTCTCCTTCGGCGACTACTTCAAAAAGGAAGCTATCCGCTGGAGCTGGGAGTTTTCCACCGAATACCTGAAACTGCCGCAAGAGAAGATCTGGGTGTCCATCTACGAAGAAGATGACGAAGCCTTTGACCTCTGGCGCCAGGAAGTGGGCGTCCCGGAGGAGAAGATCGTCCGCCTCGGCAAGGAAGACAATTTCTGGGAAATCGGCCTGGGCCCCTGCGGCCCCTGCTCCGAGCTGTATTTTGACCGCGGCCCCGGCTACGGCTGCGACGATCCCGACTGCAAGCCCGGCTGCGACTGTGACCGCTATGTGGAATACTGGAACCTGGTGTTCACCCAGTTTAACCGGGAGGAAGACGGCAGCTACACCCCCCTGCCCAAGCCCAACATCGACACCGGCATGGGCCTGGAACGGGTGGCCTGTATCCTGCAGAACGTGAACAGCATCTTCGAGATCGACGGCCTCCGGGTCATTCTGGATAAAATCTGTGCCCTCTCCGGCGTCACCTACGGGGAAAACCCCGACAACGACATTTCGATCCGCATCATCACCGACCACCTGCGGTCCATCACTTTCATGATCAGCGACGGCATCCTGCCCAGCAACGAAGGCCGCGGCTATGTCCTCCGCCGCCTCCTGCGCCGGGCCGCCCGTCACGGCAAGCTCCTCGGCCTCAACGAAGCCTTCCTGCATCTGCTCATGGAACAGGTGGTGGACAAGTTCAAAGCCGGCTATCCGGAACTGGAAGAAAAAAAGGAAATGATCCGCAAGGTCATTCTGGTGGAGGAAGAGCGTTTCCAGGAAACCATCCACCAGGGTTCCGAGATTCTGAGTCATTACATTAAAGAAATCAAATCTGCAAATATTAATGTACCACCTGCAACTGCATCTACATCGGGTATTACACCGTATGTATTATCCGGAAAACAGGCCTTCCGCCTCTACGACACCTTCGGCTTCCCCCTGGACCTCACCAGGGAAATTCTGGAAGAAGAAGGCATGGAAGTGGATGAGCCCGGTTTCAAGGCCGAAATGGAACAGCAGAAGCAGCGGGCCCGCACCGCCCGCAGCGAATCCGGCACCGTCGGCTGGAAGGACGACCCGCTGGCCGTCCTGATGGAAGTGCCCGCCACCGTCTTTAAGGGATACGAAACCCTGGAAATGACCGCCACCGTGGCCGCCATTATCCAGGAAGGGGAAGAAGTATTCGTCGGCAGCGACCAGGAGGAACCCCTGCTGATCATCCTGTCCGAAACGCCTTTCTACGGCGAGAGCGGCGGACAGGTGGGCGACCAGGGAATCCTGAAAGGCGACTCCTTCACCGGCCGGGTCGTTGACACGAGGAAAAACGCCGATGACGTCATCTTCCACGTGGTGGAGGTCGAAGAGGGACTCCTGTCCAAAGGAGACACCGTGAAAGCTGTCGTCACCACTGAAAAACGGGCCAACACCGCCCGCAACCATACCGCCACCCACCTGCTGCACAAAGCCCTCAAACAGGTGCTGGGCGACCACGTGCAACAGGCCGGTTCGCTGGTCACTCCCGACCGTCTCCGGTTCGATTTCAGCCATTTTGAGCCCATGACCCCGGAACAGATCGAACGCGTCGAAGGGATCGTTAATCAGCAGATCCAGCGCTCCCTGAAGGTGGATGTCTCCGAAAGCACCGTGGAGGAAGCACGGCAGCAGGGCGCGGAAGCCATCTTTGAAGCCAAGTACGGCGAAAAGGTGCGGGTCGTGAAAACCGGCGATTTCAGCCTGGAACTCTGCGGCGGCACCCACGTGAACAACAGCGGCGAAATCGGCATGCTGCTGATCGTCAGTGAAAACGGCATCGCCTCCGGCGTGCGGCGCATTGAAGCCGTCACCGGCGCCGGCGCCTACCGCCTGGCCAAACAGTACCACGAAACCCTGGCCGAAGCGGCCGCTCTGCTGAAAACACGTCAGGACAGGCTCCTGCCGCGGCTGGAAGAGATCCTGGCTGAGAACCGGGAGAAGGACCAGCAGATCCAGAAACTGAAAAAAGAACAGATGAAAGACCAGCAGGGCGGCCTGCTGCAGCTGGCCGAAAAAATCGGCGGCACCGCATTGGTGGTCACCAGCTTGGAAGACCAGTCCATGGACGAACTGCGTGACCTGGGCGACCGGATCAAAGATCAGGCCGGCTCAGCCGCCATTCTCCTGGCTTCTGTCAGTGACGGAAAAGTGCAG
>JAWSUV010000143.1:0-6634 GCA_033549305.1 Bacillota bacterium
GGAGGTTATTGTTTTTTCAAAGGTCATTTTCACGTTTTACAGGAATGCTTAAAATTGTTGTATTTGTTTATGTGGTCACTGGATCACCACGTGTGCATTATTTCCCTTTCATTTGCTGAGCATAGAAACCAATTTTCTTAAGCTGCTCAATCATGTCTGGTTTTTCATGACTGGGAACCCCTTCCAGAATTCTGTGGATGGCCAGCGCATGGCCAGGGAAAATTCTATCCATCAGATCCTTGCCTTCGGGTGTGAGCTCTGCAAATATGACCCGCCGGTCATAAGGACTCGCCGTACGCGAAACATACCCCCTGCTTACCATTTTATCCACCACATAGGTGATGCTGGAGCTGGCGATAAGCACTTTTTTGCCGATTATTTGTATGGATTGGCTTCCCTTATGGTACAGAAGCTCCAGCACAGCAAACTCCGTGGAGTTTAACCCATATGAACGAATGTTTTCTTCGATTCTGTCACTAACTGCCTTGGCTGCTCTGGATAAAACCACAAAGAGTTTTAGGGATTCGTTGATGTGTTCTTGTGTCGGTGTTGAGTCCATCACCATCCCCTCCCAAAAAATATCTCGTTTTCGAATATCTCGAAATAAATATATTTAATAGATACCACAGATTACTTTCTTCAAACAATTTTTTCAAAATAGATGATATTATAACGCAAGAAATACGGTATTCGATCAAGACTTGATTGAGCGGAGTGGACCTTTTATTTCCGGGAGAGCTGGCGAAAAAGAAAAAAGCTCTCCGGGAATTTTTTCCGGAGAGCTGTCGCTTGAGAAGCCGGTGGCGAAGAAGCATCATGTCAGCATCAGGAAAAGCTCCAGCTTTAACCTGCTGATGGGGTCGTCCAAGTCGATGCCAAGCATTTCATTGATCTGTTCGATCCGTTTCCTGACGGTGTTGATATGGATGAACATGTTTTTGGCGGTTAGGCTGTAATTCATCCTGCAGCGAAGATACATTTTTAGCGTCTGAATAAGCTCATCGCTGTCATTCAGGCAAAGAAGATTCTCCATGTCCTCCATCATCTTTCGCAGCTCGCTTTCCTCTGTGTGAATCCAGGCGAGAACGCCCAGCTGCGAATAGGTGATGCACCCTTTTTCTGGAAAAACGAGGCTTCCGATTTTAATGGTCTGCTGTGCCTGTTCATAGGATTTCTTGAGATCGAAGACAAGGGCCGGGGTATCTGCAATGCCAACAACGAACGTTGAACCGATGATGGCGGATGTCAGTCTATCCCTGATCTGAAGGGAGTTTCGTTCGATGGATGCCGGCTGCAGGTTATCCAGATCCGTCTCATCTTTTGGTACCATCAGCAGAACACTGTTTTCACTGACAAAGCACACCCGAATGCCTTCAAAGGGAAAGGCGCTGTTGAATGCCCGGTTAATCTCGTCTTTAAAAGCGGATGCTGTGACTTCAGGATTAAACTGGTTCATCAGGACAACATAAAATTTATTTGAAACATCAATGTTGATATCCGCTGCCCGGTGGCTGATTCTGTCATGGCTGGCAAGCGTGTCATGCAGGATATCGTTGACAAACTTTTCGAAGCCAAAGTCTCCGATGCTTTCGAGAAAAAGAAACTGCTCGAATAGGGACTGGAGGAGCAAAAAGCCGATCCTGATGGCAAACTGGTCGAAAAAGTCGATCAGACCCGTCGCCTCCACGAGCACAAAATAAGCCCGGATCTTTCCCATGACAGTGATCGGCACCGTGATCCAGCTGTACGGAATTTCATATCTTTCATCCATGTAGCGGTAGCGAATCATGGTCAGGTTGTCGCAAAGCACTTCCTTCATGACTGGAAACGCCGGGTTCCAAAAATCATGGATGTCCAGCTGATCTGCCAGTTTTAGGAATTCTCCTGAGCTGTAGTAGGCTTTGTCAGTGGTTACATCATAAAGCATTCCTGGAAAACCCATTTCCTTTTCGATCTGGGAAAGGATCCGTTCAATTTTCCGTGACTGGTAGGTGAGGTCTGTGTAGTTGGCAGGGTTGATGCGGCCGATCTTGAACTGGCGGATGTTTTTGTTCATCACCATCACGTTCAAATGATTCATGATATCCATCCAGGCGGCATCGGGAGGAATTAAAATCAGCGGAATGTTTTGCCTGTCAAAAGCCTGCAGGATTTCGCCGGGTATTTTCTTGATAAACCGGTCTTTTATACCGACCCCTGACATCATCTTAAATTGATCTGAGTGGACCATTTCCTCCAACAGATCAGGGTGTTGATGGAACAGATAACCCGAACTGATGACAAATTCACGTCCGCTGGTCCAGGTATATCCGTCCGGAGCATCGAGAATTGCAACGCCCTGGATCTGGTTGTCCAGTCCATTGCCGCCGGCCAGCAGCCTGTATTCACTGAATGGAGTTGACGCTAACATTTCTCTTACGGTAAGGCCCATACGATCACCTCCCCCGGAATCCTAAGCCCATTGTACCATAAAACAGAAAAGACAGGCGGTTTTCGCCTGTCCTTTTAGGGAGGAGTGTCATCAGCCCAGCGGGCTGACATAGGGATGGTCTTTGGTCCGATCCTTAAATTCACTGACGGCAGCATCCACCAGCAACGTGTTATTGAATAAATCAACCATCATCCCGGCAAACACCCGGGCGGCGTACATCATTCCCTTGGTGCCCAGGGTAGAACCGGCGGCGGCAGTCGCCTGCCAGCTGTGGTTCGTGATCCCCAGCGGCCATGTAGACGCCAGGAACAGGTTCATGGGCATGATCCAGGAAACATCACCGCTGTCAGAGGAGCCGCTCACAGCTACTTTTTTGCCTTCCTCGATGGTCATGACCCCTTCAAACATGGCAGTATCGCCCTCGGTTTCCCCCAGGTACTTACGCCGTTCCAGGGCTACCTGCTTCGCGTCCACGGTTTTCTGCAGGCTGGCGGCCAGTTCCCGTTCCGCCTCCGTGTATGCCGGCAGGGCCGCTTCCGTCATGTTCCGTTGAGTCAGGTCCAGCAGCACCTGGTTGGGCAGGTATTCGTAGCAGCCGCCCAGCACGTCCATTTCCACCTGGGTATCCGTCATGAGGGCAGCCCCCCGGGCAATGTTCATGAGCCTGGCGGAAATGTCCGCCACATCCTTCCGGTGGGGTGCCCGGACAAAGTACCAGGATTCCGCATCCTTGGGAATAATGTTGGGCGCGCCCCCTGCGTTGGTGATGGTATAGTGGATCCGCGCTTTTTCAATCACATGCTCACGCAGGTAGTTGGCCCCCACGTTCATCAGCTCCACCGCATCCAGGGCAGACCGGCCCGACTCCGGCGACTGGCCCGCATGGGCCGAGATTCCCTTGAAGCGGAACTTCATAGAGTCCAGGGCCAGAAAAGCACTGTGCATGGGAGCGTTCACCGTCATGGGGTGCCAGCTCAGGGCCAGGTCACACCCGTCAAAGGCGCCTGCCCTGATCATTTTCACCTTTCCCACCAGCGTCTCCTCTTCAGGACACCCGTAATACCGGATGGTGCCCGGCTGTCCCGTGGCTTCCAGGTATTTTTTGACAGCCAGCGCCGCGCCGAAGGGGGCCGCTCCCAGCAAATTATGGCCGCAGCCGTGTCCCGGGCCGTCCGGAGTCACCGGGTTGAAGGTCACATCCAGCGCCTGGGAAAGTCCCGGCAGGGCGTCATATTCCCCCAGCACCGCGATGACCGGGGAGCCTGTTCCGTATTCTCCGTAAAAGGCATGGGGCATGCCTTCGACCTCCACAAGGGTAAAACCGTGATCCTGCAGGGCTTTCCGGTATAAATCGGCGGATTTCTGCTCTTTTCCCGCCACTTCCGGGTTGGCCCAAATGCTCAGGTTGATATCGTTGATCAGCGTTTCCATGGAATCCAGCGATTCCAGCACTTGCTCTTTGTTCATGCCGTTCGCTCCTTTGGGTTCTGAGGGTTCATGGCTTACAATAATTTCTTCTTATACAGGGCAATCCCGATAAACATGGTCCCAAACACGGAAACCAGTGTAGGCAGGTAGAAAGGGAAGATCCCGCGCCGCACCATCAGGGTGGCAAAGAGGGCAATGGTGATGGCAATGGGTGCCAGTTTTGGCTTGTTCAGGGTAAACTGGATGAACAGCGCCCCAAAGAGAGCGGGCAGCAGATAATTCAGCGCCTGTAACGCGGCAGGGGGAAGATTGGCCAGCAGAGTGGTTCCCGCCAACACGCCGAGGGCCAGGATCACAATGTTGACAATCACTGAAACTGCCATGCCCAGGGTGGCGATGATGCTGCCTTCCTCCGTTCCCGGATCCACCTTGGCCACGCTTTGGGCAATGGCGGCGCTGGGAATGCGCAGGTTGGAAATGTTGCCGGTGAGAAACGCCATGTAAGTGCCGGCCACCCCGACAATGGGGAAGTAGGAGATGGGTTCCAGGAACCACAGCACCCCGACTGCACTGGCGATGGAAATGAATCCGGTGATGATGGCGCTCACGGGCGGCACAATCCGAAAGTAGACGGCCAGCACCAGGGCCGGGCCAAAGGAGAGCAGCAGGCCCAGCACGTTGGTGATCCGGCCCCACCTGATGATATCCGGCAAGTATTGTCCTTCGTATACCTGTTTTTTATCCATGATAATCCTCCTCACGTCTCACGAGATCTTACAGCAACACGGCGATGATCATGCCGCCGAACAGGGCAATGGCCAGGCTCCATTCCTTGAGCCATTTGATATCCTTCTTCTTGGCAAGAGGGGTGATCACCAGCATGATGGCCGCACCGGCCAGAGCGGCGGTGGTGTTCTTATTCATGGCCATCAGGTGGGGGGAGACCAGCGCGCCGAAAGCCCCCAGCATGGCGGAGGTGGAAATGATCAACAGGGTTCCCTTGTCCCCCTTCGCCGCCTTTTCCTGCACCTTGCCCATCTTGTCCGCTGTCAGGGTGGCAAAAATAACCCAGCCGATGGATCCCAGAATCATGGTCCAGACCGCATTGGCGAAGGCCGTGTGGGTCATGGGATCCGTCCCCATTTGAACACCCGTCGCTGCGGTGCCAAACCCGGCGGCCATCATCTCAAACATGACTGAGCCGATCAGGGAAAGCCGCATCCAGGCCATGGGGCCGCCCACGGTCACCAGGAGGGCCAGCAGTCCTGTGAGGATCACAATGGAAGGCCCGATGGAAGTGATCATGCTGCTTTTCATAGCATCTTTCATCTGCATTTCTGTCAGGCCGATGGCTTTGCCTGTGTTGTAGGATTTTACCGCGAACAGAATCCCCTGAAACACCACCACGGAGATGGCTAGCCCGGCTGCCAGCCACATGGGTAGACTGTTGGCTATTTCCATGTAATCCATTGACAATTCCTCCCTGTTTGTTTTCTGATTTCTATCATAACAACTCAGGGAAAAAAAGAATGAAAATATTTGCATCATTCAGGCGGTCATGTGAAAAGATTTTTCTTTTTCATCACCCTTTTGGGTGTTCAGCAGATACCAAATCTCTATTAGGGGGAAGGGTTTACTGCTTAGAAGAGCATAAGGGGACGAAAACAATGGAAGACAGACAGCCCGTCCTTCAACCGGAGCACAGCCATTGAAGGCGGGTTGGCTTCATGTGAAACTATTTCTGCGATGAACCGTAGTATCAGGTGAGGATTTTTAACATGATTGCTGCGCACTTGATGACACCATATGATGGTGTGAAGGTGCGATGCTGTTATCCGCTCACCGACTCATCAACAAGGCTGGCTGAACACAGAGAAAACCTTCTATCTCGAGAATCAGTCTCCACGCTGGTACCAAACCCTGTCAGGTAAAATAGCTGCGCACTTCGCCCTTAAATAAACAGCCCCCATTTAAACGACCGAATATCACCCGATGGAATTCCGGTGTTTTTGCTGGAATCATTTACCGATTCTATGGGTAAGTGATCATAAGAGGGTATATAGATACTAACCAGACAAAAAAGACTTGTGGCTCAAAGTATCCGGCCAAATTCGGCTGATTTTGAATTTTGAGGGGGAAATGATTATGGTACTAAAGGTTTTAATCGCAACCGCCTGTGAAACCCCGCTTTTACTGGCAGACGAGGCCTGCCGGTCTATTTTTGGATTGGCGGTCGCCTTAAAAAAGAAGAACGTGGATGTGCGCATGGTGATGCCCCGCACCAGGGATATTCCCGGTGCGATCCAGCAACAGATTCAGTGGAATGACAGTATCTTTGTCCCTGTTGGGTGGGATAATAAGTTCTGCGGTCTTGAACAGGTCATGCATCAGCACATTCCCGTCTATTTTCTGGACAACAAGGATTACTTTTTGAAGACGGACCGTGATTTTCTGGCAGAAAATGCTGAAGGATATGCCTTTTTTAACCGGGGAGTATTTGAGATGCTGCCCTACTTCAATTTCCGGCCGGATGTGATTCACAGCATCGACTGGCAGACCGGCATGGTCCCGGCACTGCATAAAATCGTCTATCAGCGGATGCCTTACTACCAGCACATGAAAACCGTGTTTACCATCCGGCAGATGAAAGACAAAGGTTGTTTTCCACGACAGATGCTGCGGGAATGGTTCAATCTGGGATCGGAACACCTGACCCAGGAAGGGGTGGAGTTTTACGGGGATATGTGCTTTCTCAAGGGAGGCATCAACTACGCG
>JAWSUV010000144.1:0-6632 GCA_033549305.1 Bacillota bacterium
CCGATAAAAATTTTAGGGTTCCGGCGCACAACTTCAAAATCAATGTATTTCAGAATCCTGGCAGATCCATATCCTCCCTGGGTGACAAAAATGGCATCTATGTCCTTTCGGGCAAACATCTCATTGAAATCCTCAGCACGCTCCAGATCAGTCCCGGCCACAAATCCTTTGCGTTTGTTGAGATTCTTCGACAACTGAACTTTATACCCCCATTTCTTAAGGGTTTCAACCCCTCGAATCACATCACTGCTGCGAAAAGAAGGACTTGCAGGGGAAATCACGCCGATGGTGTCTCCCGTTTGAAGCATTTTCGGTTTCATAATCGTTCCTCCCATGGCTTTTAATCACAGCTTGATCTTGAAAGAAAGTTGAACTACAGTGATTATTTTTGTCGGAATTTTCATATATATGCACCAAAAACGACAGCAGTTGTCCCGTTTCCTACAAACTGCTGTCCATAAAAAGTGAATCATACCTGTTTGTGATTATTGGCTGATCATACGTTTCAACTGTGTTCAGCTCTAAGTCAAAGATACCCTTTATTATCATTCATTATCACAATTCTGATGAGCGCCTATATATAAAAATGCTGCGGATCTTTGCTTGATCCGCAGCGGTTGGTGATTTTAAACACTACCAAAATACCTTTATGATTTCATGATGACCGATCAGTCCGATCCGGCTGCTCCTGATGGGCTGTTATTATGCTGATGTGCAATCTCTTTTAGCCCCTGGACAAAGGCCTCCGGTTGTTCCAGCATGACGAAATGTCCGGCATCCGGTGTGTGATGCCGGTATTCTTCCGGCAAATGCCCGTACCCATATTGCTTTAGTACTTTTTCCAGTGTCGGCATGTCCGGCGCCAGGCTGCGGGTCATCCAGGCATGCACCGGCTGGTGGATATCCCCGATGCAGTCGCTGAGATCTGTATTCAGGAGGCTTTGCATGTATTTCAGATATGCGGTGTGCTCCGTGGTCAGTGCTGATGCAATGAGTTCCTTCCGGAGATCCTTGTCCCGGGTCATCCGGGAATATTGTTTCGTTACTGCCTTCTGAAAGTTTTTCCGCAGGGTGGACAGCACCATCTTTTTCAGGAACCTCAGCTGTACCTGTTGGGTGGGAGTATCCACCAACACCAGTTGATCTGCACAATCCGGCTGCTGCAATGCCAGCTGAACCGCCACCAATCCACCCAGGCTGTGCCCCACCATCAGGGCGGGCTTCCATTTGACGGTGCGCAAGACATCTCCCAGCTCCGCCGACGTCTGCTGAATGGTGATACTGTCCGGAATGGTACGGTTGCTGCCGTGACCATACAGATCCAGGGTACAACAGTGAAACTCCCGCCGGAGTGCATTCACTGCCAGATCCCAGCAGCGGCGTGATGACCCCAGCCCGTGAATAAAGAGCAGCGTCGGCCCTTCACCAGTCGTATAGATTTTCAGGGAATGCTCGCTCATCTGCATCGCTCCTTCTGCCTGCTTCGTTCATATCAACGAATGGCCTCTGATGATGAAGGGACTGATCCATACTTCATCGGTAGACATGCTGCAAGGTGGTCTCCAATTGGTTGTTGAGCCCTTTGGAAAATACCAGCTGGTAGACATTGAGCCCGCTGACGCGGAAGTTGGCGGCACATCCCATAAGGTAGAGTTTCCACATGCGGGCGAACCGTCGGCCGTAAGTATCCACCACGGTATCCCAGTGGCGCAGGTAATTATTCAGCCAGTGGTCCAGGGTTTTAGCGTAGTGCAGCCGCAGGCTTTCGGTATGCAGTAAATGAAAATCATATTCCGGAAGATAGTGAATGGTCTCTCTCAGAGAAGGAATATGGCCGCCGGGAAAGATATGCCGTGTCATCCACAAGTTCGTGGTGGCTTCCTTATGGCCCATGATGCTGTGGAGTAGTGAAATGCCTCCCGGCTTCAACAGCTGGTTTACTTTCTGGAAATAACTCCCATGATTGCCTTCTCCCACATGTTCGAACATGCCCACACTGACAATTTTATCGTAATATTCCGATTGGTCAAGTGTCCGGTAGTCCGCAAGAAGGACTTCCACCTGATTTTGCAATCCATGACCGCTGATCCGTTCCTGCGTGGCCAGATATTGCTCTTCGCTGAGGGTTACACCCGTGGCTGTAACACCGTACTTCTCTGCTGCCTCAATCAACAGCCAGCCCCAGCCGCTGCCAATATCCAGGATCTTTTCACCTGGTTTCAACTGAAGTTTTTTCAGTGTGTGGCTGATTTTGTTCCGCTGTGCCTCTTCCAGGGAATCGTCCGGCTGCGCAAAGTAGGCACAGGAATAGCTCATGGTGGGATCCAGCCAAAGGGCATAGAAATCGTTGCCCACATCATAATGGTGTTGAATGTTTTTCTCCGAATCATTATTGCCTGGCTCCAACACACGACTCAACAGACGGGCGGTTTTTGCAAGAAGACTGGCAGCCTGGCGATTGAATTTTTCCCGGTTCATCGCAAGCAGACGGAGCAGTTCCTCCATGCTGCCTTCCAGATCGATCATATCATCCATGTAGGCTTCTCCCAGCACAATCGACGGGCTGGTCCAGTTTGTATCAGGGGGCAGTTCCTGATTGAAAATGATCATCACAGATGCCTTACCTTCATTGTAACGGTGTGTTTCACCGTCCCAGTACCGCACTTGGAAAGGCACGTGCTCCAATGAGTTGAAAAAAATATGCATCATCTCTTTTGTCATTATGCAGCCTCCTAATACGACCCACAAAAAGTTTCTGCCAGGGATTTTTCCTCACAGGATCATCCATGCTGCTTTTCTCTTTATTCCATGCATACACTGTTTTGTCCCCCGAGTAACAGACAAAAACACAGCCACCCGAAAATGGCTGTGAGGAGACGAAGCATCAGATCGGTCCGGGGCGGTCCGCCGGTTAATTTTTCAGGATCCCGGAACGACGGGCATGCCGGGCATATTTTGAAACATTTCGCTGAAATCAATGATTTCATAGTCGGAGGGAACAACAAACTGGTCATTGGAGACTCCACCCACTCTGAAATCCGTCACTTCCATCACATATTGCTCCTCCGGATCATCGGAGAGGCTTTCCACCCGCATGGGGAACCCGTAATCGGCATGCAGCCACATCTTGACGCCTTCGCCGGTTTCACGGTCAACACTCTGCACCACATGACAGTTGACCCCGTTGATGGTTTCCTGTCCCAGGTACTGGAAGTTCTGGTCATCCACATCGGTGGTAAAATCATCCGCAGTCACCGGTTCCATGGAAAGATCCATGCCCATCCCTTCATCCGTGGGCATTTTAATGGCTGTCTTTTCCTGGGTATCCAGCGTATAAACAGCGTCCGTGTCATAGATCATGATGAACTGCTGGCCCGTCATTTCCGTTTCAGCGCGCATCCTTTCGCCCTTCAGCCAGATCCGACTGGTGACGCCATCCATTTGTATTCCCGTCATGGTCATTTCGTAATAGAGTTCATCCAAATCCTGCCCGCTGCCAAAAAGCGCGGCCAGCTCTGATTCGTCCATTTCTTCACCAGGTTCCGCCGGTGAGCCTTCAGTGGATTCTGCCGGTGAAGCAGGCGCTTCCGGCGTTTCTGCAGGTGCCGGTTCTTCCGGTGTTGGGGCCGGATCTCCGCCGCCGCAGCCCCAGAGGAAAACGGTCAGGACTAATAAAAGAGCAAGGAACCAAACCGGTTTTTTTTGATTGACAATCCATTTTTTCATCGCTATCCTCTACTTTCCTGGTCCATAGGTTTACATGCTTTTCCCGGACGTGAAATTGCTGTTATCCCTCCTATGCCCGTTTTTCAATGAAATAATCAGGAGATGTTGACCTGATTCACGGACAGAAATATTGCCGCAAAAAACTTGTTGTGTGTCACGCGACTGTGTGATGATCTCGTTTCGCGGGTTTTCAATGATCCGTGTGGTTTATGATCCAGTCAGCGATATCCCGGTAGACCTCCTGCCTGTTGATTTCATTCAGGAGTTCATGACGTGCACCGGGATAAAGCTTGCAGGTGGTGGGGTACCCCCTTTTCCGGTAGTAATGCTCGGTTTTCTCGACACCCACGCCGTAGTCCCCCACCGGATCCTCTTCTCCGCCGATCAGGAAAAGGGGAGGAGCAGACTCTTTCTGCTGCCGTTCATCTGTTTCCTTTACTGATGCAGGTTCAGGGAGGTCATCTTCATGTAGAATGCGGTGAAGATTGTGGAAGAAATCATGGTAATAGCGGCTGGTATGGACCTGGCCACAGTACGGATCTTCATCGTACCGACGAACCATCTCTCTGTCCCGGGAGAGCCAGTCAAAAAAAGACTGGGGATGCTGAATTTTATTATTGTAGCTTCCCATGGACATCCGGTGCAGCCGTTTCGACCGGTGCAGGGGTCCATGCCTTTTCATTTCCATTCCGGCCAGCCATTTGCCCAGGCGAAGAATCCAGGCGTTGTATAACCCCGTACCGGACAGGATGATACCCTTTAACTGGGATCCATTCTCCTGTGATGGTGTTCGCCCGTCTTTCATGGCTGCTCTTTCCTGATGGAGCTGCGCCATCAGGTCCCGCACCAGGAATGATCCCATGCTGTGGCCCAGCAGAAACACCGGCGTATCCGGATCATCCGCCTGTGCCCGCATCAGGGTCTGCCGGAGGTCATTACGGGCTTTCATCCAGCCATCTTTTCCCAAATCCCCCAGGGCGTCCGGACTTCCGGCAGTCTGCCCATGGCCCCTGTGGGAGTGGCCATAGACAGATATGCCCTGTGCCACCAAAAAAACGGCAAAGTCATGATAACGGTCGATGGTTTCCATCATGCCGTGGGAAATCACCAGTTTGGCCTGAGGGGTGATATCTTCATCAAACCAGTGATATCCTTTCACAACGACTTCACCGAATGAATCAAGCAGGATGGGTTCTTTCATGGCAGTTCCTCCCAACGTGTCGTGATCACTGTCTACTGTTGCAGCTGAATCAAATGGCCGCCCAGCTGGCGGGCGGTTTCCGGCTGGCAGGTGGTAAAAATCAGCTGGTGGCGCTGCGCCTGTTCCCGGATCAGCGAAATGGTGCGGGCTTTGCGGTCAGGATCCAGGTTCACCAGGCTGTCGTCAATGACCAGCAGAGCGAAACCGTCGGCGAACAGCTGATCAATGAGGGCAAAGCGAAGAGACAGGGCGACGGTATCATAGGTACCGGCAGAAAAAAGAAAGGGTTTTACGGGCACTGCCCGGGCGTGCTGTTTTATTGCCACCTGCAGAGAATCTTCCAGCTGAACTGCCTGATAACGACTGCTGGTGATCTGCTCCAGGTAGTGGCTGAAGGCCTCTTCAAGAGGTCTGGCCGAGTGCTGGTCCAGCTGCTCCAGGACTTTTTCCAGGATTTCCTGAATGGCGGTGAGACGTCTGAGCCGCAGGAGCCGCCTATTGAAAACCTTCTCTACTTCCTGCAGCGCACGTGCCATTTCTTCAGCACTGTCCACAGGCAGGCTGTGCTGAAGTTCCGTCAGTTGATGCTTGAGGTCGTATACATCATCCGCCAGATCCGTTTTTTCCTGACGCAAGCGCTGCAAATGTTCCCGAAAGGCGGTAGTGGTTTCGAATTCTTCCGGAAGCTTCGCCAGGCAGCTGAGGGCGGTCTCATTTGCTTTCATCGCTCCCTTGATTTCAACCAGATTCTCCATCAGCATGTCATGACTGCCGTAAGCCTTTTCCCACTGGAGCAGCTGGTTTTGGAGAATGGATTGCTGGCGCAGTTGTTCATTGTGCTGCTCCATGGCTGCCTCTTTTTCCTCTTCCACCACCTCAAGGGGGCGCAGGTGTTCTTCTCCAGCATTTTTCAGGGCTCTTCGAATCGCTGCCACATCTTTGTCCCCGGTCAGTTTGGCAAGTGCCTGGTTCAGATTGGCCAGGGCTGTTCGTTGATCCCGGGCAATCTGCAGCTGACTCCTTGCCTCCTCCACCGCAGCGACTTTCATCATGCCCAAGAGCTTTGTTTTCTCTGCCGCTGCCTTTTCGTGGGTCTCCTTCAGCGTGGCAAAATCGATCTGGCCGGCACTGATCTGGAAGGCAAGGCTTTCCCCGCCTTCTCCCATTTCCAGCCTCAGGGAACCGCTGGCTGTCACCTGCTGTCCAGGCATTAAAGCCTGAGGACGGCCAAATCCGTCGGTGATGGTGACAGCTCCCTGCGCTTTCTCCAGGGTTCCCAGAAGGGTGGCCGCCTCCATGGCCGCCTGGGTTTGATTCAGTAGGCTTTCCTGTTTTTCCAGATTCTGGAAATCTTCCTCCACCACATGATCCAGGCATTCCACCTCGGTTTCTGCTTCCTGAATATCTTTCTGCAGCGATTCCAGTTGTTTTAACAGCGTTCTGTCCTGTTCAAGAAGCTGTGCCTGTTGTGTCTTCGCCCATTCTTCCTTCAGTTTTCCCACCCGCTCATTCAGGGCGGGGATGGTGTTAAGCAGATGAATGGATTCTGCTTCTTTCACCGGCCAGATTCTATTGACATCCAGCAGCTGCTGGTAATCTTTTTCCAGGGAAGCCTGCTTTAGTTGAAGCGTATCCCGGTCAATGACCTGCTGTTCGATGGCTTCAAACCGGGAGAGGTGATTCATGACCGTTTCCTGTTCACGCT
>JAWSUV010000145.1:0-6588 GCA_033549305.1 Bacillota bacterium
CAGGCTTCCTCAGCGTTGAATTGGTTCTGAAATTCAAACAGTGTTGTTGGTATCTTTTTTGCCATTGGAATAGACCTCCAATCATGTGCTTTCTTTTATTGTAACAAGCACATTGGGGTCATCCTATGTCTATTCCTGAGTTAAATTGATAGTCAAGTTAATTATTATAAGAAAGAAGTTTATAACTCTGTCTGATCCGAATCATTAGATATAACATTGTTGTTTGGCGTAATACTTTTCGTGGTTTTGATTGATTTGAATAGGTGCTGTGGTAAAAAATAGAAAAGCGTACCTAAGAGCTTCCTAAGCAATCAAAAAAAATGCCAGAGTGATTCAGCGGGTTTTTTATGCTTAAAAGCAGCATAGCGCCGGCAAAGCGGATAAGTGATCAGGACTCCGAGAATCCAAAAAGGATACATGGCCCGGAGTGGAAGGTTGCGAAGGCCGGCATACATCATGGCAATAAAGACAAAATGATGTATGACATAGAAAAAGAGGGCACTGCGGCCAAACACCAATAGCGGGTGCTGAGGTTTCAGCATATCGGCCGGCATTTTATCAAGGACGTAAAGCAACCCCAGATTCACTCCGATCATCATCAGCATAAAGGTGAGGCTGGGCGGGTATTTGGTGAGTTGGAGAAAAGCCATCCAGCCGGTGCCTTCCATGGGGCGCAGATTTCCAAAAACGTTCAGCAGTCTCAGTGCCATGAATAATCCCAGTGCGGACGCACTTATGAGGGGAAGCCGGCGGAAAAAGGCCTGGTGATTTTTCATCATCAGCCGCCCTGAAATGATTCCCAGCAGGGTAAGGCCGAACCAGGGGAAAAAGGTGTACAGGACAACGCTGTTGCCCATATATCCGGGAACAGTCAGCAGGCGCATCAGTGGATGAACAGGAGTACCAAAGGTTGACGGTTCACCCAGGACAAATTCAGGAAGCAGCAGAGCACCGGTACAAAGGAATGTCAACAAAGATATCGGCATTTGAAGAAACCATGCGGCAGCAATCATGGAGAATCCCAGGATATACAGAACGTTATAGACAATTCCGAATCGCCCGGCTATCAACGAAGGTATAGCGAACAGAATGCTCATGGCAAAATGGATAGCAACGATGAGAGCCCCGCGTTTTGCAAAGTAGTGACGGATCTGCTGCAGCGACCATCCCCGCTCTGATCGGGAATGCCAGAAATATACCATGCCGATACCCATCAGAAAGAAAAACCCTGGAGCACAGAGATGGGTTACAAAGCGGGTGAAAAAGGCGAGGGAATCTTCACTTCGGGGCAGCGGACCTCCCCAGAATTCGCTGGAAGATCCTTTGGATAGCAGCATGTTAGCGTGGTCCAGGGCCATGAGGATCATAATAAACCCCCGCAGGGCATCGATGGAGAGAACGCGATGAGAAGGCTGTTGAGTTGCTTTATGGGGGGTTATTTTTGATTTCACAGGAGGTGTCATCGCGCCAGTTCCTCCATCCTTTTATGTTGATCAAAGCAGGTTATCAAAGATTTCCGGCGGGTAAAGGCAGAAACGGCGGCTCAACTCATGGGCCTGGTTTCGGCAGGAAGCCAGGTTGGCATCGTCTGCCGGGTTTTCCGCCACCTGGTTCATGATCGAAGCGATGGTGCAGACCTCTTTTTCCTGCATTCCCCGCTGGGTAACATTGGTGAGACCAATACGGACACCGCTGGTGATTCGGGGACCTTCAGGGTCAAAAGGGATCATGTTTTTATTGACAGTGATGCCGATGGACTCAAGCGCTTCATCAAAGACCTTACCGGTGAGTTTTTTCGGTCTCAGGTCCACCATCACCAGATGGTTGTCGGTGCCGCCGCTGACGATGCGGAACCCATGCTCTTCCAGCGCTTTCGCCAGTGCCTTGGCGTTAAGGAGGATCTGTCTCATCAATACACGGAAGGATTCTGTGCCGGCATATTGAAGCGAAAAAGCCTTGGCTGCCATGGTATGAATATGGAGAGATCCCAGTACGCCGGGGAATACACCCTTGTCAAGCGCTTTGGCATGCGCCGCTTTACAGAGAATCATACCGCTCCTCGGACCGCAAAAGGTTTTTGTCGTGGACGATGTGACAAAATCGGCATGGGGCACCGGGCTGGGAATTACTTTTGCTGCTACCAGCCCTGCCACATGGGCCATGTCAATCATCAACATGGCAACGCTTTTTCGGGCAATCTGTTCCATGCGTTCGTAATCAATGAGCCTGGGATAAGAACTGCCGCCGCCGATGATCAGCTTTGGCCTTAATGCCAAGGCTTTCTTTTCCATTTCTTCGTAGTCAATCCGTTCTTTTTCAACGTCCACACCATAGAAATCATAATCATATACCTTGCTCAGGAAATTGGCGGGGCTCCCATGCGTCAGATGGCCACCCTGATCCAAACGCATGCTTAAAATGCGGTCTCCCGGCTCTAGAACAGCGCCATAAACGCAGTAGTTGGCTGTGGTGCCGGAATAGGGCTGCATGTTGGCGTGCTCGGCACCATAGAGGGTTTTTGCCCGTTCGATGGCCAGCCTTTCCAGTTTGTCAGCTTCCTCAGAGCCCGCCTGGAAACGGGCGCCGGGATAACCTTCCTCGGTTTTATTGGTAAAAATGCTGCCGCTCAGTTCCATCACTTCCGCCGGAGCAATACTTTCCGAAGCGATCATTTCAATGGTGTGGCTCTGCCGCTGCAACTCGGCGGCGACAATGGAATAGACTTCCGGGTCTGACATGCGCGTTCTGGTTAACACAAACAGCACCTCCTTATTATCTCTATTTTATCAGAACGATGGAGAAACAGGAGGCTTCTTTTGCATTTGAAACTAAAAAAGGCAAATAAAGCCGCAAGTAGAGGACAGTCTTCTATCCACAGAATACCAAACAATCACCATTCAACAAAGCGAGTGTGTTTTTGTAAGGGTTTTGCTAGTCAACGTTTATCCTGCAAGCGAAGGGGTAGAATGAGAATAAATATCATTTGAACGCAGATGCCCATGGAAGAGAGGAATCTAGGAGGAAATACCATGAAGAGCCGAAACAACAAACGACTGGCATTCGCGGCAATCCTGGTCCTGATGGTAATACTGGCCGGGTGCAGCCCGAGCACTGATGATGAGGCCTCCATTGAAGAGGCTGTGACAAGTGACAGGGAAGAAGTGGCGATGGAAGCACCGGATGCTGATGAGCCGGATAGGGATCAATCAGATATGGAAACACTGGATCCAGACGAAGCTGATCTGGAGGAACCCGTATCCGTCGAACCGGCTGAAGAAGCTCCTGGTGCAGATGAACCTGCTCTAACGACACCGGAAACCCCAGTTGAGCCGGCTCCTGTTCCAGAACCGTCACCAGCACCAACCCCCGAGCCCGAGCCTGAGCCGCAAGTGGCTCTTTCCGGCAGCCTGGTGAACGGTGTTCGGGAAATCCAGGTTTTATCCTCGCAGTTTGACTTTATCCCTGGAGACATTGTCGTTCGCCAGGGAGAAGAAGTACGGCTGCTGCTGACGACCGCTGATGTGGCTCACGGGATTGGACTCAGTCAGTTTGGAATCAATGCACGAATACCGGCGGGAGAAACTACTGTGGTTACTTTCACCGCTCATACCGTCGGAGAGTTTACTATTGTCTGCACAGTACCCTGCGGCCCTGGTCACGGCAGTATGACAGGACAGTTGGTAGTGATTTAATCAAGAACGAAGATTACAAAATTAAGCGGCCGGATGATCTGACGATCCGGCCGTTCTGATGACATAATAAATGACGAGTGTCGAGTTCTCACAGCCATTGGCATCATTTGAATCCCACAAAGAAGATCTGCTCCACATGATGGAATCCAGGGAAATGCATCAACTTGACTAGATATCTAATGCAGGAGAAAAGCAGGCATCAGATTGTGACAGAAATTCATTTGTTCATTCATCAATCGTTATTTATCGCCAGGGATCGTTGTACCAGTTGTTATCCGT
Source organism: Bacillota bacterium (assembly GCA_033549305.1). GTDB lineage: Bacteria > Bacillota > Clostridia > Peptostreptococcales > Tindalliaceae > Anoxynatronum. The sequence continues at coordinate 3,972 of JAWSUV010000145.1, forward strand.
GCTGACTGGCGGTTCAAACCAGTCTGTTGCATCCGGATCAGAGGGGACGGCCTCATTTACCCATGACCAGTCACTGATTTCAACAGGCTGGTAGCCTGAAGCATATCGTGCAGTGATTCCCGAAGAGGAGCGGCCGGCCAGTTTACTGTCATGGGGGTTAACCACCACCTGAACAATATCAGTTGCTTCTCTAAATTGTCGTGGTTCATATTCCGCATGAATTTCCTTCATCAAGTCAGACCAGATTTGCGCGGCCATGGCGCTGCCCTGTACAAGGTCTTCATTGAGGTCATTGCCAACCCAGACCGTTGCAGTGTAATAAGGCGTATAGCCCACAAACCAGGCGTCTCGCTGAGAGGTGGTGGTGCCTGTTTTGCCGGCCACTGGAATGGCCTGGTTATTTGGCGTGATGGCCGCACGGCGGCCGGTTCCTTCAGAGACAACCGCTTTCAGCATATCTGTCATCAGGTAGGCGATGCCGGGTGATGTGACACGCATGTGGTCGACACCCTGATAAATAATATCTCCTGAGTTATCTTCAATCCGGCGGATGACAGTGGGATGTGCACGGACACCGCCGTTGGCAAAGGTACCGAAAGCCACAGCCATTTCCAGCGGTGAGACCCCATACGTCATACCACCCAGTACTGTGGAATACACTTCATCATGCAGCAGCTCGGTACCCAGCCGGACAGGGGACGATTTTGGAACGAAGGTGGTTATTCCGAGACGGATTAGGCTGTCCCGCATAATCGCCAAGTTTTGTTCGTGTTCACCGGTCAGTTTACCCAACATGGCAACACCGGCCACATTGCTGGACTGCGCCACTGCCTCGGTAATCGTCATGCGTCCCCGGTAGCCGTCATACCAGTTCCGCGGCCAGATGCGGTCAGGGTCGTCCAGATCATATTTAATGGGGGCGTCATTAATGTATACATCAGGGCTGAAACCATTTTCCAATGCCGGAAAATACGCGGCCAGCACTTTCATGGCTGAACCGGGCTGCCGCGGCTCAGCGGCACGGTTGAACAGCTGCCGGCCTTCATCAATGTGTCGCCCGCCAATGATGGCGGCGATTTCACCGGTGGGGTGATCATATAGCACAAAAGCGCTCTGCGGCTGGTTGATCTCCGGGTTATATCCCGGAAAGTGGCGGTCATCTTTATAGAAGGCTTCAATGATTCGCTGCTGTTCCGGCTGCAGCGTGGTATATATTTTAAATCCGCCATACATCAACAAATCCAGCGCTTCCGGATCGGTTATCTGATAGTGCGACCTGATGGCTTCCACGGCTTCTTTCTGGACCATGTCCATGAAGAACCATGAATAATCGTATTCGAAAATGTGAGTACCCATCAGCAGAGATTCCAGGGGCGTTTGACGGGCCTCCCGGTATCCCGGATCTGTGATGAGTTTATTGCGCAACATGGCATTCAGCACCAGTCCCTGGCGAAAAAAAGCATTCTGATTGGGTACCAGCACCCGTTCATTATCCAGGTCCTTTATGACAAGCTCATCGCTGGACAGTGCACTGGCAGGCTTTTCAACCGTCAGGGCGTAGCGGGTGGGGTTGCGGGGTATGGAAGCCAGGTACGCAGCCTCTGTCAAGGTTAAGTCTTGGGCGTTTTTCCCAAAATAGACTTCCGCTGCGGCCTGGATACCGTAAGCGCCCCGTCCCAAATAAATATGGTTCAGGTAGGCTTCCAGAATCTGCTCCTTGGTCAGCTGGCGCTGCAGTTCTATGCCATAATAGATATCCTTTAGTTTTCGTTCATAGGTCTGTTCCGGAGATAAGAAAAGGTTCTTAACCAACTGCTGGTTCAGCGTGCTGCCACCCTGGCGTGATCCATCCCGGAAATTGATCCAGATCACACCAAGAAGCCGCTTGAAGTCGACACCGGGATGCTGCCAGTAGCGTTCATCTTCAATGGCGATAAATGCGTTTCTAACTGCTTCTGGAATCTCCTGATAGGCGACAATTTTTCGGTGAATCGGTGTCTCGACAGTAACCAGGTAGTTGTTGGTACCGTCGTATACCAATGATGATTGTTCCATGTATTGGTAAATATTATCTGCGGAAAGTGGGGGAGTGTCCTGAAGCACCGAAAAAACCCAACCCATAAACATAATGCCAGTGGTGAGTCCGGCAATCAGAATGAACAAGAAAATAATCAAAACCATCCGAAAAAACCAGCTCAGGGCATGTTTGCCTTTTCCGGGAAGCTGTGTTTGAATCGTCCGGTTCTGGTGAGAAGAGCTTTTATCGTTAGGGATCCGCACCTCGCTTACGTTGGTGGGAATCAGGTTAAAATCGTAGTCCTCTGAATAGCTCGCTGCATGAGACTGCCGGTAGTCGTAACGCATCATGATACCCCCTAATAAATGCTGACTGCCTATGTAATAACAGGAGAAGACCGGCACCTTTCCGATACAGTCAGCTTTTCAATGAACCGAAGAGCGAATAAGACCTTCCTTACACAGTTAATACAACCATTTTGCAGGTGGATATAACTTACATTTATATATATGCCCATTTACAGCCAAAAAACACTGCAGAATCAATATTGGTTGTAGTGTCAAAATAGACGTTTTTCAAGCACATAATCTTATGAAATGT
>JAWSUV010000146.1:0-6533 GCA_033549305.1 Bacillota bacterium
CCTCCTCCCGTTTTGAAAAAGGGCAGGATCCGGAGCTGTCGCTGCTGGCGGTCAACCGTGCCTGCCAGCTATTGGAAGCGCTGGAAGCCGGGGAAGTGTGTCCAGGGGTGATTGATGTGTATCCGTCTCCTGTCTGCTCCCGCACCGATACCCTGCGTCCCCACCGGGTGAATGAACTGCTGGGAACGGAACTGGAAACGGCGGAAATGGTGGATTATCTTCAGCGGCTGGAAATTGGCGCGGAAGAAAAAGAAGGGCTGATTCACCTCACCATCCCCACTTTCCGGGCAGATCTGGAACAGGAAGCGGACTACATTGAAGAGATCGGCCGGATCTATGGATTCGACAAAATAAAATCCACTCTGATGACCGGAGATATCATGGTGGGCGGCTTGTCACACCGCCAGAAAATGGAAGAAGAACTCAAGAAGGCCATGGGCGCTATGGGATGCTACGAAGCGGCCACCTATTCCTTTGTCAGCCCTTCCGGAGTGGACAGCATCTGTCTGCCGGAAGACAGTTTTAAAAGGGATTTCGTGCGTCTCCTGAATCCCCTGGGAGATGAAACCAGTGTCATGCGCACCACCATGCTGCCCAATATGATGGACGTGCTGCGGCGAAACGTGAACCGTTCAGTACCCGCCGGACGTTTTTACGAAATAGGCCATGTCTTTTACGGCCAGTTGGATGCGGAACAGGCAGTACTGCCGCTGGAGGTGACGGAAATGGTCATTGGCCTGTACGGTGAAGGCAATGATTTTTTCACCCTGAAAGGAATCCTGACCCACCTGTGCCATAAACTGGGACTGCCGGCTCTGGAGTTCCAGCGGGAATCCAATCATCCCACTTTTCATCCGGGGCGCTGCGCCACGGTATATGTGGGAGATGTCCTGCTGGGAACTCTGGGAGAAGTCCATCCTCTGGTGGCACAGAAATATGATTTAGGCAGTGAACGCGCAGTGCTGGCAGAGGTCAACGGCGACATCCTGCTGGGACTGGCCAGGATTGAGCCTCTGTATAAATCCCTGCCGCGCTACCCGGCCATCGTCCGGGATCTGGCAGTGGTCATCAACAGGGATACTCCAGTAAAAGCCATTGAAACCATCATCCGGGAACAGGGCGGCGATCTGGTGGAAGACTGCAAGCTCTTTGATGTCTACCAGGGAACACAGGTGGGTGAAGGGAAAAAGAGCGTTGCCTATACGGTTACCTTCCGCCATCCAGAGCGCACCCTGAAGGACAGAGAGGTAAACCAGCGCTACGATGCCGTTGTCCGAACGCTGAAAGAAAAACTGAATGCCATTCTGCGGGCGTAAACCCCATTGGTTCCTTCCTTTTCACAGGTTTAAAGGTATGTTATAATGAGGGCATTAAATTGGGTTGAGGGGTGAGAGGCTGTGACAGAAAAAAAGAATCGTTTGCTGATGCGGATTAATGGACAGGAATATCCCATTGCCGGCATGGAGCCAAAGGAATACCTGCTCCGGGTGGGCGTTTATGTGGATGAAAAAATGCAGGAAATCAGCCGAAACAACCGGCAGCTGAGTCTGTCACAGGTAGCGATGCTGACCTCGATCAATATGGCAGACGAGGTATTGAAACTCCAGGACGCTTATAATGATCTGCAAAAAACAGCGCCACCGACCGATGAAAATGTGGCAGCCCTGAAAAAAGAGCTGGAACAAAAGACAAATTCCCTGCAACAGGAAAAAGACTATACACGAAACCTGCAAAAAAGACTGAATAATATCAAACAGGAACAGGAAAAACTGCGGGAGACCCACCAGGAAACGGTCAGACTACTCAGCGGAAAAGACCAGGAACTGTTAAAAGCCCAGCAGGTCATCAGAGACCTGCAGGAGCAGTTGTTTGACAATCAGATGAAAGTGGCGGAACTGCAGAAAAAACAGCAGCAGGAACGGCAGAATCCGTTTGGACAGTAGGAGGAGAGACACCATGCAAAATGTGTTTGACGTGCTTAAGGAAAGAGGTTACATTGCCCAGGTGACTCATGAGGATGAGCTGCGCCAGCTTCTGGGTGAGAAGCCGGTGACTTTTTACATCGGCTTTGACGCGACGGCGGAAAGTCTGCATCTGGGCCATTATGTCCAAATCATGGTGATGATGCATCTGCAGCAGGCGGGGCATAAACCCCTGGTGCTGCTGGGAGGCGGAACCACCATGGTAGGCGATCCTTCCGGAAAAACCGATATGCGTAAAATGCTTACCCGGGACCAGATCAAGCACAATGCCCTGCGTTTCAAAGCGCAGTTTGAGCGTTTTCTGGAATTCGGAGAAGGCAAGGGACAGATGGTGGATAACGCAGAATGGCTGCTGGAACTGAATTACATCGAGTTTCTTCGCGCCATCGGCAGTCACTTCAATATTAACCGAATGCTGGCGGCGGAGTGTTACAAATCCCGGCTGGATCAGGGCCTCACCTTTTTGGAGTTTAACTACATGATCATGCAGGCCTACGATTTTCTGGAACTGTACCGCCGTTACGGCTGCCAGCTGCAAATGGGCGGCGACGACCAGTGGTCCAATATACTCGCCGGGTATGAGCTGATTCGAAAAGTGGACAACGGCAGCGCCTTCGCCCTGACTTTCCAGCTGCTGACCACCAGCGAAGGCAAGAAGATGGGTAAAACGGAATCCGGCGCTCTCTGGCTGGATCCGGATAAGACCTCGCCTTATGAATTCTACCAGTACCTGCGGAATGTGGATGACCGGGACGTTGAAAAAACTCTAAAGCTGCTGACGTTTGTTCCCATCGAGGAGATCAGAGAACTGTGCAGTGCGGAAGGGGCCGCGCTGAATCATGCCAAGGAAGTCCTGGCCTTTGAAGCCACTAAAATCGTCCATGGAGAGGCAGCGGCTGATCATGCCCGGGAAGCTGCACGGGCAGCTTTCAGCGGTGGTGTGTCTGAAGAGATGCCGACTACCGCATTTCCACAGGAAACGCTGGCCGCCGGGATGGACATCCTGACGCTCCTGACGGAGACCGGCCTTGCCGCCAGTCGTTCCGAAGCCAGACGCCTGGTGCAGCAGGGGGGGATTACGCTGGCCGATGAAAAAATCACCGCCATCGATCGCCAGATCACAGCGGATGACCTGATCGACGGCCAGATGATTCTTAAAAAAGGGAAGAAAGTGTACCACCGGGTGACGGTTTCTTCGTAATGGAAGCAACACCAGTCCGAATGTACCGGCAGGAAACTCCAGGCCAGGGAAAATAAATGCCTATAGCATGGCCTGGCCTTACCTTAGCAACCCTGGCACTGGTGTATGACCAGCAGGGTTTCTTTTTTGCTCCATTTGCATATCGGCGTTTCGATAGGACAACTCATATTAGGCAGGGGGGAACAAGAATCGTATGGAAAGGATCAAGTGGATTAAGAACCAGATGCCAAAATCAGACGATAAGCATTTGTCCATTTTGGCACTGGATGAAGTGAAAAAAGCAAAATCATTTCATGAAAGCTTTCCCCAGTATTGTGAGACGCCTCTGGCTCACCTTGAGAATCTGGCCGCTTACTTGGGAATCAGTGACATTTTTGTAAAAGACGAATCATATCGATTCGGCCTAAACGCCTTTAAAGTTTTAGGCGGTTCTTATGCTATTGCCCGGTACATTGCCAGAGAGACCGGCAAAGATGTGTCTGAATTAGATTATGCCACACTGACTTCGGAAGAATTGAATAAAGAATTCGGTCAGGCTACTTTTTTTACGGCAACTGACGGGAATCATGGGCGGGGTGTGGCGTGGGCTGCCAACAAACTTGGTCAAAAGGCAGTTGTGTATATGCCAAAAGGAACGACTAAGGCGCGACTTGAAAATATTCAAAAGGAAAAGGCAATCGTTACCATTGAGGAGTTGAATTTTGATGAGTGTGTCCGGTTGGCCGTTGCTGAATCAGCTAAAACCACCCAGGGCATCGTGGTGCAGGACACAGCCTGGAATGGCTATGAAGACATTCCGGCATGGATTATGCAGGGTTACAGCACCATGGTTTTGGAAGCGGATGCTCAGATGCATCAGGCTGGCATTGATCGTCCAACACATGTCTTTATTCAGGCAGGTGTAGGCTCCCTGGCAGGGACGGTTCAAGGATATTTTGTCAATAAATATCCTGGAAATCCACCCGTGGTAGTCACTGTGGAAGCGAACGCAGCTGATTGCCTTTACAAGTCAGCTGTTGAAAAAGACGGGAAAATCCGGTGTGTGGAAGGTGAGATGCAAACCATCATGGCAGGCCTGGCTTGTGGTGAACCTAATATTCTGGCCTGGGACATTCTAATGAATCACACAGCTGTTTTTGTCTCCTGTCCAGACTGGGTAACCACAAGAGGAATGCGTATCTCAGCAGCACCGTTAAAAGGGGATTTGCCAATCGTATCCGGCGAATCTGGCGCTGTGGGTTTGGGGCTGCTGGCGACGATTATGAAGGACGATTCTTATCGGGATTTAAGGGATGCGATTGGGCTTGACAGTGATTCAAAAGTGCTTCTCTTCTCGACCGAGGGAGATACGGATCCGGAACGGTACAAGAATATTGTCTGGGAATGCAAAGAAGAATGAAAAATGCGTAAGATAACCCACCGGGAGGTAAAATGATGCGAAAACTGATTGATTTAGAAATCAATAAAAAACAGCAGAAAAAAAATGCCCTGATTGCAAAAGACCGAAAAATTCGGATCCCTACGTTTGCGCAAATGAAAAATCCGGAGAAAGTTCCGGCAGAAGTCCGGGATAAATTGAAAGAAACAGGATTGTGGGACTTTGATCCGATCAACCTGTTCAGGATATCCTGGAAGAATGAACCGGTGGAGCACGGCGGGTTGTATCAATCCCTTCCCAGCTATATCGAAATTCCAGAGGAATTAACAGGTGTGAAAGCGCGCATATTTGCAATGACAGGCAAGTACTTCCCGACGGGAGCACATAAGGTGGGGGCGAGTTTTGCCTGTTTGGTGCCGCGATTGATTACCGGACAGTTTGATCCCTCCTTTCATGAAGCCGTATGGCCTTCCACGGGGAATTACTGCAGAGGCGGTGCATATAATTCCAAGCTGTTAGGATGTAAATCCATCGCCATTCTGCCGGAAAATATGAGCAGGGAACGTTTTCAGTGGTTAAGCAAGGTAGCCGGAGAAGTAATTGCCACTCCTGGTTGTGAGAGCAACGTGAAAGAAATCTATGATAAAACCTGGGAATTAAGGAAGACGCGTGATAATGTTGTGATTTTTAATCAATTCGGAGAATTGGGGAATCATCTCTGGCATTATGAGGTAACCGGCCATGCACTGGACGATATCATTAAGGCAGAAGCAGGAGAAAAGGGAAAAGTGGCGGGGGTTTGTCTGACCTCAGGATCTGCCGGTACGCTGGGCTGCGGCGACTTCATCAAAGATCAGTATCCTCATGCAAAGCTGGCGGTCGGAGAGGCACTGCAGTGTCCGACACTTCTGAACAATGGATTTGGCGACCACCGCATTGAAGGGATCGGAGATAAGCATGTACCCTGGATTCACAACGTCAAAAACACCGATATGATTATCGGCATCGACGACAATGACAGCCTGGGAATGTTCCGTCTTGTCAACGAACCGGAAGGCCAGGAATATCTGAAAAACCTGGGAATTTCCGGTGATGTTATTGAAAGACTCTCGTGGATCGGCATTTCAGGCGCGGCCAATATTATTGCCTGCATTAAATTTGCCAAATACTATGAGCTGACGGAAAATGATATGGTGTTCACAATCCTCACCGACTCCGCAGAAATGTATCAATCCAGACTTGTTGAGATGGAGGAGAAACGCGGCAGGGCGTACACCATGAGTGACGCGGCGCTTGACCATGGCGTATCGGCGATGGGGCTGAGAACGGATCATGTGGAGGAACTGACGTACCAGAGCCGAAAACGCATCCACAATCTGAAGTACTACACATGGATTGAGCAACAGATGTATGAGGTGGATGAATTGAACGAGCAGTGGTATGACTATGAGAACTATTGGGACAGATTACACCGGATGGGGCCGGAGCTGGATCAGCTGATTGAACAGTTCAATGATCTCCAGGATAATGCATAGGCATGCCGCTTCCCCCGTTTATCCGTATCGGGGGTTACAGGTAAAGCTGATAATCCTGGCTGTGCTTGACAAAATCAGTCTGCAGCACTAAGCCGTTTTTTTCACCACTGACATATTTAGTGACGATGGCTTTTGCCAGGTGGGTAACCGGTTTCTGGTGAAAGATTTCCTGAGGGGTCAGAAAGGCAGCCTCCGTGTTCTCGAATCCGTCCGGGGCAGCTTCTCCGCCCAGGTCCTCCATCAGGTACACCTGGTAACTGTCCACCACGCCGTTGTGACGCAGGTTCCGTACCGCCAGCAGTTCCACGGCACGTGTGCTGACGCCTGTTTCCTCCAGGATTTCCCGGGCAGCACCCTGTTCAGGCGGTTCACCTTTTTCCAGATGCCCACCGGGAAGCAGCCAGTACCCTTTGGTGCGGCCATAGTTTTGCCGCACC
>JAWSUV010000147.1:0-6341 GCA_033549305.1 Bacillota bacterium
AGGACACGGTGTTTCTCCTTTTTGATACCGGACATCTGACCCTGGCAGGGGAGAATCCGGTGGCGGTGCTGGAGCAGCACCTGGACCGAATTGCTCATATTCACGTGAAGGACGTGCGCCGGCCGGTATATGAGGCTGTGAAAGAACAGGACAGGAGCTTTCTCTGGGGGGTTAAAAACGGAATGTTCACCGTTCCCGGCGATGGGGACATGGTTGACTGGGACGGGATTTTCAGCCTCATTAAAAACAGTTCCTATGAGGGCTGGATTGTGGTGGAGGCGGAACAGGACCCGGCGAAAGCGGATCCGCTGGAATACGCCATCATGGCCCGCACCTTTTTGCGGGAAAAACTGGGCCAGTAGAATCGTGTGAGATGAACACGAAGGGAGCGGATGAGCATGTTCAATGAAGAAAAGCGGTTTGGCGAACCCATTCCATGGGGAATGGTGGGCGGCGGGCGTGGAAGCCAGATCGGCTATATTCACCGTTCGGCTGCCTTGAGGGACAATCATTTCAGCCTGGTGGCCGGCGCTTTTGACATTGACGGGGCACGCGGCCGGGAGTTTGGAGTGAATATCGGGGTGGCAGCCGATCGCTGCTATGAATCCTATGAGGAAATGTTTGCGGCAGAAGGGAACCGGGAGGACGGCATCAAAGCCGTCACCATCGCCACCCCCAACCATACCCATTACGAAATCTGCAAGGCAGCCCTCCAGGCCGGGCTGCATGTGGTGTGCGAAAAACCTCTTTGCTTTACCTCGGAGCAGGGAGAAGAGCTGGCACGCCTGGCTGAAAGCAAGCAGCGGGTGGTGGGCGTCACCTATGGGTATGCCGGCGCTCAGATGATTCACCAGGCACGGAACATGATCAAGCGGGGGGATCTGGGAGACATTCGGATCATCCAGATGCAGTTCGCCCATGGCTATCATTCGTCAGAAGTGGAAGCCAGTGATCCGGGGACAAAATGGCGGGTGAATCCGGCGACGGCAGGGCCCAGCTATGTGCTGGGCGATATAGGCACCCATATCCTGTTTATAGCGGAAACCATGGTGCCGGAGCTTCGCATTCAGCGGCTCCTCTGCACGAGGCAAAGCTTTGTGAAAAGCCGCGCTCCGCTGGAGGACAATGCCACCGTCCTGTTGCAGTTTAATAAAGGAATTGTGGGAACCCTCTGGGCCAGTGCGGTCAATGCGGGATCCATGCACCAGCAGAAAATCCGCGTAGTGGGGTCGAAAGCCAGTGTGGAATGGTGGGATGAACGACCCAACCAGCTGTTGTATGAAATCCAGGGGCAGCCGTCCCAAACCATGGAGCGGGGGATGGGCTACCTGTATAACGAAGATGAAGCGGTGGCCGACAACCGGATTGGTGCCGGTCACGTGGAAGGGCTTTTTGAAGCCTGGTCTAACCTCTACCATCGTTTTTGCACCGCCATGCACCTGAAAGACCAGGGTGTGCTGGAGCCGGATTATTGGTTCCCCGGGATAGAAGACGGGATCAACGGCGTTCGGTTTGTGGAAAGCTGTGTCCAGTCTGCCGATAACGGCGCTGTCTGGGTGGATTACCCATAAGAAAAATGGCATTGATGAAACTGTCTTCCGGAATAAGGGAAGGCAGTTTTATTTTTGAGGGATTAGACAAATACCGATGGACAGCGTAGAATAAAATGGAACACACTAAATCATTCCGATGCCGGATTCCCATAATACCGGTGATTTTGGAAGCTTTCTGATTGACGCTCCCCCCTGAATACGGCATTAAACTGGAGGATCTGGAAAAGCGCATCGACGGCCATATGGACATCTGAAATAATTCCCACGATCGTTCCGGAAAAGGCTGCAACCAGAGGGGATGTGCAAAAGTGACAAAATGAATGGGAGGAGGCGATAAAATGAGGACAAATGAATACACACAGGGCAGATTGTTCATGGGATGTTTTGACTACGATTCAGACCTGCTTGTTTCCATTGAAACATTTGCTGCGGAAAAAGGCGTTTCAACCGGTCAGGTGCGTGTGATCGGTGCTGTCAAAAAGGCTGTGGTTTCTTATTATGATCAGCAGAAAAAAGCGTATTTCGACGAGACCTTTGATCAAAAACTGGAAGTACTGGCATGTATCGGAAACATCTCCCTCAAGGACGGCAAACCCATTGCCCATTTGCATGCATTGTTTGGGGATGAACACGGCCATACCATGGGGGGACATTTGCGGCCCGGCACCATTGTTTTCTTTGCAGAAATTTTCATTCAGGAACTGGAAGGCCCGGCACTTCATAGAGGGTATGACGAATTAACAGGATTACCTGCCTGGCAGCTGTAATCAGTCCTGCCGCGAGATTCGAAGGTCAAGGGGACGTGAGAAGGCATCATTGCATTGCCACACGGTCTCACGTCTCCTTGTCTCTTACCATGGGAGGGGATCCAAAGACCCGCTTGTCGGTCCGGGTCTTTTTTTTCTATGGCATTTATGACATCGAGCCCTATGTGCACAATCCAATTCAGGGAGCCAAGTACATGGAACATTAATTAAGATGATGGCGGACAGTTAGTTCCCGTAAGCAGAGGAGTTGCATAATCTGGTAGCGGTTGGCATTCAGTGAGAAACAAATAGGTTCTAACTTCGTATAGTGTAATGATACGCAGTCTGACGAATGCATAACCGGATAAATCAACTTTCACAGCCGTTGGCATGTGCCAGCCGGAGAGGAGGAAAACAATGGAGCGGTGGGAGTATACAACCATGAAATTCAAGCTCAAGGGGCTGGGCGGCGGAAAACTGGACGAAGAACAGTTTGATGTGGAACTAAACCGCTTAGGCAACCTGGGATGGGAACTGGTGAACTGTTTTACCGTGAACGAAGGTCATGGATCAAGCAGGGATGCAGTGGCTGTTTTTAAAAGAAAGAGATAGCCCGTAAGCGATCGGCTGGAAGGATAAAAACTTCACGATACCACGGGATGACTGAAGGAGGCACAATGAGAAAGACCATGAAAACGCTATTTGATCTCCGAGAGAATCAGGAAAACGAAATCATTGAAGCCATCGCAAAAATCTATGCGGAGCCGTTGGAGGTGATCCGACTGGGAGAGGGAGACATCAGGGCATGCACTGGCTGCTGGAGCTGCTGGCTGAAAACCCCCGGCAGATGTGCCATCAAGGATCCAATGGCCGCATCCTATCCGGCCTATGTCAACAGTGACACGTTTATTGTACTCATGGACACCGCCCAGGGGTTCATCAACCATCAGGCGAAAGCTTTTTTGGACAGGACCATTCCCCTCTATCATCCCTATATCGAACTGGTGAATGGAGAATGCCATCATGTCGCCAGATATGAACGCTATCCCGACACGGTCTTTTACGTGGATGCGGAAGGGTTAACCGATCCGGAGGAAGCGGTGGTGGAGGATTATTTGTGGCGGACAGCCTTTCATTTCAAATCGAAAGCCTGCCGCATTGTCAAGAGCGACGGTCTTCAACTGCGCCAGCTGGCATCCGGAAAAGCCAAAAAGCGGGCCGCGGTCTTTGGGGCAGCGGAATCCATGGATCAACTGGTGATTTACAACGGTTCTCCCAGAAAGAGAGGCAGCAATTCGGCACTGATTCTGAAAAAAGTGAAGGCGGCACTGGGTGACCGGGTGGCCATCCGTGATTTGAAGAAAACCGGTCAATGGGAGGAATGGGCAGCGGCTTTTCCCAGGGAGAAGCATGTGATGTTTTTTATGCCCCTTTATGTCCATGCCATGCCCTCCCATGTCATGGCATTTATCGAGAAACTCCAGGCTTCTGAAGGGAGCCTCAGCTTTTTTGTCCAGTCCGGTTTTCCCGAAAGCAGTCAGTCCCACTACCTGGAAGCATATCTGGAACAGCTGTCCCGCAGATTGAATCGAACCTATCTTGGCACAGCCATCAGGGGTGGCGTGGAAAGCCCGCATATGAGGCCGGCCAAGGCCCAGGACAAAATGATGGAACCAATGGTAAAGACCATCGGGCACCTGGTGCGGGAAGGACACTTCCACACGGCGGACATTCGCCAGCTGGCCAGACCGGTGCGCTTTGGAAAGGGTGTGCAGCTTCTCTTTAATCTGCTCGGGGAGCGATTCATAAACGCATTCTGGGACCAGCAGATGAAGGAAAACGGTGCCTATGAAAAACGCTTTGATCGTCCTTATTGATGATGGATGAATGGCGGGAGTCACAGCGCCGGCTTACGAATCGTCGAAAATCTTCCGTCGCCAAACGTGAGCTGGTACAGTGATTCCTGTAACGAAGATTTGACACGTCATAAGATGACTTATGTGGAGACGTCGATTTATCAGCAGGAACGCACAATGAGATCCTGCAATTAATGAGTGAAGGGATGTGGAGCGGTCTAATGAGGCCGCTCTTTTTTATGAAATTCTTATAAATGAGTGAATCCTAATCTGATGGCACAATTATTGCATTTGGATTAATTGTGGAAACAGCTTAGCCTATTAACGCGGCGCATGATTCAGCAAAGATCCTGTTTGAATCCTGAGCATCTGGAAGAGCAAGTCATCATTGACTTCAACCCATTTCAATTCGCTGAGACTGAATGGGTAGAATGAATGTCTGAAATATGTGGAGGTGTTACCGATGATCTGAATCTTTTCGAACCAACTGTGGGATTGATTGTCTTCAACCAGTTCGCACTACTGTTTAATTAACGCGAAAGATAATTAACGTGACAAGCAATGTCCACAGAAACCGGGTAAGCAAACCACTAAATGGAGCAGAAATGGGGGCTGAATAATATGTTGATTACTCTTGGAGGACTAAAAGAAGGATATAATGAAATAACAAATATGCAATCAAAATGTCAGGATATGATGATGGATATTGGCGTTCATAAGATTCAGAAAGGACGTTCTGTCACTTTCTTCGAAGAGATTAAGGAAACAGCAATCAATATTCTGAACGGACATGTGACATTCGAATGGCAGAGTAAATCGGCTGATAGTATTCGCCGGTCTGTATTTGATGAAGGTCCTTCAGTGCTGCATTTTCCCTGCATGACTGAAGTAGTCATGGAAGCCATCGCAGATTCTGAAGTATTAATACAAAAAACAACAAATGACAGATCTTTTCCTGTGAGGCATTTATCGGGCACGGACATTCGATATGATGTTTGGGGAGAAGGAATCTGGGATGAAACCGCCAAAAGAAATGTCCGATTTATCATCGAATACAAGTCATCTCCTTACTCAAATCTGGTGATGGGTGAGGTAATCAACTACCCTGGAAGATGGTCAACCTTTATTCCTCACACACATGATCATCCTGAAGTTTATTTCTATCGATTTGACAGGGAAAATGGGTTTGGTGCCGGCTTTGTCGGAGATGATGTCTTTAAAACCCGTCATAACAGTGCGACGTGTATTCGGAGCGGTATGCCTCATCCTCAAACTTCTGCGCCAGGATATGCGATGTATTATTGCTGGATGATGAGACATTTGGAAGACAATCCATTTACATCGAAAATTGAGGATGATCGTTACAAATGGCTTTTCGATCAGGATGTAAAAATTTGGCCAAACAAGTAAATTGATGAGGATATGCGTTGCCTCCCAGGAAAGAGGCGACGTTTTTTTAATTCAATTGATTTAACGAAGATGATTTAAGAATACGCATGCGTATTCACATCAAATTTGTTACAATAAAACTATCTTCTGAGTCTGATGATGGATAAAAAATAATTTGAGTGATATTTTTCATAGTATCTGTGGGTATACTTTTACTGACTCTTTCAGGGGAAGGAATGCTTTCGCAATCAGGCAGCAAACAAAGGAGGTTTATGATGAAACAATTGGAATGGGCTCAGTTTTGTTATTTTATTGATAAACTTCCTGTTGGGATTGTTATTATTGATAAAGATAATTTAGTTAGATGGGTGAATCATCGCAGTGCCACCGTTTTAAATATCCATGAGGATGACATGCTTGGAAGGGATTTTTCTCAGTTGTTAAGGGATCATTGTCACGAGCTTTTATCCTCGAGAGAGGAATTTGATCTGGACGACGGCAGTTCGTTTTTCATGAAGTGTTTTGATCATACGAAACAATGTCAATCTTTTTTAATTCAAATCATTGAAATGTACCAGGGCGAAGGGATCTACAAAGCAGCCGTCTTTTCAGAAGTTGCCGATGAGATTTCGGAATATATACAACACTTTGACAATGGAATGCAAAGAATGATTGACAATTCATTCGATGAGATCTTAATTACTGATGGAACCGGAAAAACGATCATGGTTAATCGTGCTTTTGAGAAGATTACGGGCCTCAAGAAGAACGAGGTTATTGGCAAATCTGCGAAAGAG
>JAWSUV010000148.1:0-6307 GCA_033549305.1 Bacillota bacterium
GTTCGGCCGCGGTGGAGAAAGGAACCTGGCAGTTGGCACGTGACAGGGTGGGCAGGATGGGCTGCAGCGAGATCACCTCCACAGTCTCCGGGAGGCTGCGCAGTTTTTCCAGCAGCGACGGATCCGGCGGATGCGTTGTTTTGACATTGATGAGGCTTTGGGAAGGCCCGCTGACACTGACCAGATCCTCATACTGCCCCATGATGTTTCTGACGGTTTCTACTGTCTTTTCCAGTGCCGGCCCGCCGGCATCCGTGACCAGCAACACTTCATGGAAGTCGCCGCAGACAGACAGGTCGAACCCGTCGAACTTGACCATCTCAATCATGCCGCCGCCCACGGAAATGGCTTCCCAGACATGCATCTTTCCCGCCTGGTCATGGACTTCCATGCGGTAGTTGTTTGGATGGGCGGCTCCGTAATCTGAAATGACATACTGGATGTCGATTCCCTGATGCCGGGCCATTTCGCAGGCATGCTGGACCGAGGGGTCCGTCAGCTCCATCCCCAGGATCCCGCAGGCAAAGCCGATATCCGTGCCGTGGCCGTGATACGACTCGGCCAGTGACCCGTTGACATCGAATTCCACCACAATTCTTTTGGGTTCTCCCTGTAAGGACTGCCGGATGAGGGAGCCGATCCGTGCCGCACCGGCCACATGCGAACTGGACGGACCTCTCATGATTGGGCCGATCACGTCATTAAAGATACTGGCTGGTCGTTTTTGCATAATGTCCTCCTGGTTCATATTTATCATTTATTCCGCTTACTCACGTTCCTTTGTATTTGATTTATCTTCAAGAAGCCTTCTATGGTCTTACAGAACAAATCTCAATAAAACATATAAACATCACGCAGTTTACCCATGTAAATACTAAGTTCAATTCTTTTTAATTATTTTATTCAAGAACCTCGTCACTTTTCGCAACGATAGTAGATCCAGCTAAATCTCCTGTAACATTATCCCATTTCTCCAGATCAAGTACCCCTTCACTTTTTGCAACTATGGTGGATCCAACCAAATCTCCTGTAACATTTACTGCAGTTCTTCCCATATCAAGAATGACATCAATTCCAAGTACTAAGGCAAAGACAGCACCCACAACAGTTCCAGACTCTACATTTAATCCTACCATACCCATAACTGCTAATAATATTACTGGTCCTGAACCAGATATTCCAGCGGTGCCCATTGTTCCAACCGTAACAACGAAAATAACGACTAATTGTTGAGCAAATGAAAGGTGAATTCCTGCTGCAAAAGCAGCTGTAAATACAGCGATTATCTGATAATACGCTTCACCATCCAGATTGACTTGTGATCCAAGCGGCAACGTAAAACCACCGATACTTCTGGGTATTCCTAATTTTTCTTCTGAAACTCTTAATGTCAGTGGAAGTGTAGCGCCACTACTTCTGGTGGCAAATGCCATTAATGTTGCTTCTTTTGCTCTTGATATAAATTTCCAGAAACTCAGTTTATTCGCTTTCAAGAAGATGTTATATACTAAGAATAGTTGAATTGCATAGCCCAGATAACAAAGTGCAATTATCATTGCAGCAGAAGTTATTAACATCGTCCCTTCTTCAGCAAATACGATCGAAATCAATGCAAAAACACCAATTGGCGAATACTGAAGGACGGCATTTGTGATAGCAAACATTATTTCCGCGCCACCCTCACATAATTTGTAGACGGTTACTACAGCATCACTGATTCGAATATCTTTATGATCCCGAAGAATTGATACCGCAAGACCAACAAAGAGGGCAAACACTAAAACCTGCAGATAAGCTCCATTTGTAAAAGAAGCTGCAATATTTTCTGGTACCATGTTCAAAAGCACTGATCCAATTGAAGGAGTACTCACTGTTGCACTTTCAACAGCTGTTGTTCCGGAAAAGCTTAGATTTAAGCCCGGCTTAAATATATTTGCCAATAACAGTCCGGTTCCAGCCGCAAATAACGTTGTGCCAAAATAATACAACAGAATTTTCCCTGCAACCCTTCCAATTTTTGATGCTGGCATGCTGCCAACACCCATTACAATCGCAAAAAATATTAAGGGGAGTATAATCATTCTTAACAATCGAAGCATCAAATCACCTAATGGTGCAATTACTGCGATTGATGGTCCAACCACAAGACCAGTTATAGAACCCAGAACGAGTGCTGTTAAAATCCTCCAGACGAGTGGAACACCAAAATACCAGCCAAATATTTTTTTCCTTCTTTTTTCTGGTTTAGTTATACTGTTCTTTTTTTCGGATTCCATTTTAGACCCTCCAATACTTTTTTTTAAATTGAAGTAATAGCCTTGTAATAAAAAAACAGCAGCATAAAAAATGTGGCTATATGATTCCCAGCTCTTTCAACAGTGCCTTCCATTCTATTTCCTCAACATCTGTCAGTGGCAATCGTGGAAGTCTTGATGCCCCTCCGGATCTACCCATCCAGTCCAACGCTTTTTTCAATTTTTGAATAGCCTTTGGTTTGTTTTCAAGGGTGTCCAGCAGTGGAAAATACTTCAGATAAAGATCTTTTGCTTCCTTTGTCCTGTTCTCCTGAATCAGGTCGAAAATCATCTGCGCCTCTTTTGGAATAATATTCCCACAGACACATATCCACCCGATGGCGCCAAGATAATATGTGTCAAAGACTAAATCCTCTGCCCCGCAAAAAACGCTCATATTTCCTTCAGATAACCTGCTAATATCCGATACACGCCTCAGGTCGCCGGATGCATCCTTCACATAGTCGACGTTTTTTATGGTCGCGAGTTTGGCCAAGATGTCTGGTGTTAAGTCGACACCTGAATGTGCCGGATTGTTGTAAGCCATAATCGGAATGTCTACAGCTTCTGCAATCGCTTTGAAGTGGGCGTATACTTCTTCTGCTGAAGGTCTGCAATAGTACGGGTTAATGATCATGACGCCGTCTGCACCGATGTCCGCGGCGTGTTTTGTGTAAAAAATGGTGTCTTCAGTCGATTCAGAGGCCGTTCCGACCAGACATTTAATCCGTCCGGCAGCATGTTTGACAGCAGTTTCCGCAACTGTCAGCCGTTCTTCTTTGGACAGGCTTAGAAATTCACCTGTTCCGCCACAGACACAAATTCCCGGTATGCCCTCCTCCACATACCAATCGATGTTCGCCTTCAGTCCCTCGAGGTCAACTTCCTGTGACGCTGTCATTGGTGTGACCATCACGGTGTAAGTCCCTTTCAGCACATCCATTTGCATTCCCCCTTTTTAATAATCCACTCCTATTC
Organism: Bacillota bacterium; assembly: GCA_033549305.1. Lineage (GTDB taxonomy): Bacteria > Bacillota > Clostridia > Peptostreptococcales > Tindalliaceae > Anoxynatronum. Next base: position 3,273 of record JAWSUV010000148.1, read on the forward strand.
AGGAGACAGATTTCATTCATACTTTGGCAGATTCTCCTTTAAAATTCCTGGTTTCTCACCCTATCCATACTGTCATGAAATGATTTGCCTAAAGATCTTAAGACTATGATTATAAGAGCCTGCAGATGAATGCGTAAACGGTTTCGAAAGCATTATTTGCACTTTTTTGCTGCTGTGGTATGACAATTATATGATATGGTCTGACCAATGTCAACCCTTTTGGTCTTACCATAACATAATAGCTTTGCCGCAAAGATGCGCAAAATCCATAAAAGCAAAAATTCTGCCCGCCTCATCAGCAAATTAATTTTTTTTTGCAAAAAAATACTCATCATTTATGAAATTGATATATAATGAAGCATAGATTAGTTGAAATGGAGTGATTCCAATTCAGATAATCTCAATTATTCTTAGAGGAATGATTTTATGGACAGAACCTATAGAACAAACGCAAGTATTCTTGCCGACGCCATTCGGTCGGATATCGAGAGCGGTGTCCTAAAAGTCGGTGATAAACTGCCGCCCGAAAGGGAACTTTCAAAAGTGTACGGATTGTCACGCGCTTCTGTCCGGGAAGGTGTGCGGCAGTTGTCGACAATGGGCTATGTGGAAACGAAAAGAAATGTCGGATCTTTTGTTTCATCAACGCATCTCTCCAACAGCTATGGCGATAGCCCAATCAAGCAGGTTTTCGAAAAAGCTCCGGTCCTTAACCTCATGGAAGTCCGGTTAATCCTTGAAAAAAATATGATTGAATATGCCGTTGAGAGAGCAACAACGGCGGATCTGGATCGCATGCGGGCGGCTGTTGAACGAATATCGAACCATGATACACTGGATGTATTTTTAAAGTCCGATATCGCTTTTCATTTTGCCATTGTTGAGGCCACGCACAATGAAGTGCTGATTGAGATCATGCGGGGCATTTTCAAACGGATTAACCAAAACAAAGAGTACTTTCTTTCAACCAGTCTTGAAACCCGGCATCAAACACTTATCATTTTCAAAAAAATCATTAAATGCATCGAGGAAAAGGATTACGAAACTGCAAAAGAGCTGTACGGAGAACATCTTTTTGATGTCGAAAGCGCCCTGCAGAAGCTTGTGTAACACTCTCAAAGAGATCCTGCAGGAGCCTGCCTCATGCATCGCAGACGAACAGCGCCCGCTTCCAGGGTTCATGCCGGGAGCGGGCGTTGTTATCTGCCAAACATGTACTGTGGTTTTCCTTTGCATGAAACCCAGATCCGTTCACCAGACACCCCATCATCAACAATACAGGACAAGAGAACCATCTCCTTATCTTGGTTCCCCTTGTCCTGCTGGTTCTTCCTTTAAACAGGACGGGAATTACGGCCTCCTGTCCTTGCGCAACCCCCCTGTATTATCAAACAGTGCCGCGCCTGTTTAAAACCATGATATAATGTGTATCACGTTACATGCAAAATAAAGATTCCGTTGACAAAAGACACCGAAATGGTGATGGCAAAGGTTTTAATCGACTCTGAAGCCGGGCATTCTTACACCACCAAAAACGCTGACAGCATTCTTAGCATTGACAATAGGGGAGGATTGATGAATTGAAAAGAGTATTCATGATGGTACTTATCTGTACGACATTGTTCCTGTCTGCGACACAGCCGGTGCTGGCTGAGGAAGAGCGCATTTCTATATCGGTTGACAGTCTGCCCGTGTTTTTTGAGGTGGCACCGGTCACGGACCAGGGCCGGACGCTGGTACCCTTTCGAGCCATTGCCGAAGCGCTGAACGTCACTGTCGACTGGGATGGAACGACGCGGTCCATCCATGCCGGAGGGTTGGGGACAACCGTTCAACTGCAGATAGGCAGCAGCCTGGCTTCTGTCAATGGCATGCCTGTCACCCTGGATGTCCCGCCGCAAATTATCAACGGCAGGACGCTCATCCCCCTGCGTTTTTTCAGTGAGGCGTTTCATTGCCAGGTGGAATGGGTTGCCGCTGCAAGGGAAGTCAGGATCATATCCCCACCGTCTGATCTCCATGTGACAGGCTTTTATGCGCTTGGTGACAGCCGAACCAGCAGCTGGACCAATCTTTTTGGTGTGCAGTATCCGGAAACGGCACCGGGGAATACGGATGTGGTCGATGAACTGGCCTTCGGCTGGTACAGCATGGACGCTGACGGCAACCTGCTGCTTAACAGCGGAACCGGCTGGCAGAGACCCTCCGGATGGGAGACCATGCTGGAAGCTGCGCATCAGTATGATTTGTCAACCGAGATGGTCGTCCATCTTACGGATGGGACAGGCGCCATTACTTCCATTCTCGCAAGTGATCAGGCGATGGGAACGGCTGTCAGCGCGATGAGTGAAGAAGCCGGACTGTATGATGGGGTTAATCTTAATTTTGAAGGGCTTGGGCTTTCGGAAAGCGGCGAGGCCCTGATCGCTGTTCAGGAAAATTTCACCCACTTTGTCCAGCTTCTTTCTACAGAACTGAAAAGCCATCACAAGACCCTGACCCTGACCGTTCACGCTCCTAACAGTGCCTACCGGGGATATGATTATGAGGCTTTGGGGAAAGCTTCGGACAAAATGATCATCATGGCCTATGACTACGGGCCAAAGCCCGAACCAATCAGTCAAGTGATGCAGGCGGTTGAAATGGCGCTTGAACAGGTTTCATCAGAAAAGGTGTTGTTGGGCATATCTGCTCCCTACGAAACTGCGGAAAGTGTGGTCGCCAAAATGGGTATCGCGAAGCGGTACAGCTTAAAGGGAGTCGCGCTGTGGCGGCTGGGCCTGGTGCCGCCGGACATGTGGGATACGATGAGAGTCCATGCAGTCCCTGAATAACCACCCAGTGCTGCAGTACAAATAATGTCATGCAGGCGTTTTTAACTGCATAATGGTTTCGGCAGTCTTTTCACAGGGTGTTGCCGGATCCGGTTCAAAAGCGGCACAACCACCGAGACCACTCTGATTGAGTGCATTAAAGATATTTGGTTTAGGTGTCAAAAGTAATTTTCACACCAATGGATACTCATTGAACAACTT
>JAWSUV010000149.1:0-6218 GCA_033549305.1 Bacillota bacterium
CAGGGAGGCCGCCTTTTTTCCCAGCACCATCATCCAGGCGCCCAGTTGCACGCAGAGTTCGGTAATGTCCTCCGGCCCCTGGCCCTTGAGCACATCAACGGCTTCCTTCACTTCCAGCACATTGCCCACGGCCCGGCCCAGCGGCTGGTCCATATCGGTCACCAGCGCGACGGTTTCCCGGCCCATATGCTCGCCGATCTCCACCATGGCTCTGGCCAGTTCCACCGCCTCCTGCCGGGTTTTCATAAAAGCGCCGCTGCCGGTTTTTACGTCAAGCACAATGGCGTCGGCGCCGGACGCCAGTTTTTTGGACATGACACTGCTGGCGATGAGCGAAATGTTTTCGACGGTATCCGTCACATCCCGGAGTGCGTAGAGTTTCTTGTCCGCAGGCGCCAGGTTGGCTGTCTGGCCCGCCACCGCCAGTTTAATGTCATTCACCTGTTTCATGAACCGGTCAATGGGCAGCGCGGTCTGGAAGCCGGGGAAGGATTCCAGCTTGTCGATGGTGCCGCCGGTGTGACCAAGGCCGCGGCCGGACATTTTGGCCACGGGAATGCCGCAGGAAGCCACCATGGGGCCCAGGGCGATGGTGGTTTTATCTCCCACGCCGCCGGTGCTGTGCTTGTCCACCTTGATTCCTTCAATCACCGACAGATCAATGGTGTCACCTGAATGCATCATGGCTTCCGTCAGCTGGGCGGTCTCCTGTGCGTTCATGCCCTGGAAGCACACGGCCATCAGGAAAGCGGCTGTCTGATAATCGGGAATCGTCTCATGAGTCACTCCCTGGACAAAATACTGAATTTCTTCCCGGGAGAGCGTGATTCCGCGTCGTTTTTTATGAATCAGGTCCAGCATTCTCATGGATTCAGCACCTCTTCTTAAAGACCTTCCGAAATGATGGCTTTCACCAGCCTGATAAACCGGGGCTTTGTTTTTTCCGCCATGGCCATGACTTCCGCGTGGCTGATGGATTCCAGGGCGTCCGGCACTGCCATGTCGGTGATGCAGGAAATGCCCAGCACCTTCAGACCCGCATGATTGGCCACGATCACTTCCGGGGCGGTGGACATGCCCAGCACATCGGCTCCCAGATGGGTGAGCATGGACAGCTCCGCCTTGGCCATGAAATTGGGGCCGCTGATGGAGGCATACACTCCCTCGAAAAGTTCAATATCCAGTTTCTGCGCCATGTTCTTTGCCATTTCACGCAGCGCAGGATCATAGGCATTGGATAAATCCGGGAAACGGGGTCCCCATTCATCCACATTGGGGCCGATCAAAGGATTATCGCCGGTCATGTTCAGATGATCTTTAATCAGCATCAGCCCGCCGGCGTAATAGCTCCGGTTCAGGCCGCCGCAGGCATTGGTCACAATCAGGTGCGTCACGCCAAGGGCTTTCATCACCCTGACAGGATAGGTCACCTGCTTCATGGAATAGCCTTCATAATAATGGAAGCGGCCCTTCATCATCACCACGGACTGACGGCCCAGCCGGCCGAAAACCAGCTCGCCGGCATGTCCTTCCACAGTGGAAACAGGAAAATGGGGAATGGTTTCATAGGGAATGACGACAGCGTTTTCCACTTCCTCCGCCAGATCGCCGAGTCCGGAACCCAGAATGCAGCCGATGGACGGAGCTTCCTTGATCTTTGACTGCAGGAAAGCGGCAGTCTCTGCCACCATTTGTACGGGAGTCAGCATGGGTGAACCTCCTTACCGTTCTTTTGTGATGGATGTTAACAAATAAAGATGAACGCTCATTTTGTAACGTATGTTACAAAATGAAAAACCCTGAAATGCAGCTGTTTCAACTGACTGGGAAAATCCGGAGGTGTTGACGACCAGGCGAAAGCCTAAGGGACGGACAGGCCGAGTCTGTCACTTGCGTTACAAACCGGCCAGGATATCCCGCACCAGCTGCTTAAAGGACTGCTCCACCTTTTGTGCGGTTTCCATGACTTCCTGGTGGCTTAGTGGCTGGTCCAGCATGCCCGCCGCCATATTGGTGATGCATGAGATGCCAAGGACGTTAACCCCGCCGTGAACCGCCACCAGCACTTCGGGTACGGTGGACATTCCCACGGCGTCAGCGCCCAGCACGCGGCTCATGCGGACTTCCGCCGGCGTTTCATAGTTGGGGCCGGTGAACCAGGCATAGACCCCTTTTCGCAGCGTCACGCCCTGTGCCGCTGCGGCTCTTTCCGCCACACGCATCATGTCTTTGTTGTAGGCGCTCGACATATCCGGGAACCGGGGTCCGAGGCGGTCGTCGTTTTTCCCGATCAGCGGATTGGCGCCCGCCAGGTTCAGATGGTCGGTGATGAGCATCAGATCCCCGGGCAGGAAGGACTCATTGACACCGCCGGCGGCATTGGTGACAATCAGCCGGCTGATGCCCAGTGCTGTCAGCACACGGATGGGAAAGGCGATCACGGATGGCTCATATCCCTCATAAAGATGGAACCGGCCTTTCATCATGACAACGCCTTTGCCGCTGAGGGTGCCGATGACCAGTTCCCCGGCATGTCCTTCAACGGTGGAAACAGGAAAATGGGGGATGGTTTCATAACGGATCACGGTGGGGTTTTCCACCTCATCAGCCATGACGCCCAGCCCGGATCCCAGAATCATCCCGATTTCCGGCTTAACCGCGCTTTGCTGGTGAATGGCCATGGCGGCTTCACGAATCATTTCAAGGGTAATCATCACAATCACTTCCTTTATCCTGTTTTCGTTAAGATATGTCTGTCAGGATGACAGGATCTCTTCGGCAAAACTGGCACCGACGCCGGTATCATCCGTTTTCAGTAAACTGGCAATGGTGCTGGCGATGTCCGCAAAGGTGCGGCGGGTGCCCAGGGGGGTGCCGGCTCTTACCCGTTCGCCCACCACCAGCAGCGGCACGTATTCGCGGGTATGGTCCGAACCTTCAAATGTGGGGTCGTTGCCGTGGTCGGCAGTGATGATCAGCAGATCTTCCGCCGTCATCAGATTCAGCAGTTCCGGCAGCCGGGCATCTGCCTGTTCCAGGGCTTCCCGATATCCTGCCGGGTCGCGCCGGTGTCCGAATTTCATGTCAAAATCCACCAGGTTGATGAAAATCAGACCGGTGGGGAATTGCTGCATCATATTCAGGGTCTGGTCCATGCCGTCCATGTTGTTTTCGGTGTGGATCGCATGGGTAATGCCATTACCATTGAAAATATCCTCGATTTTACCGACGGCCACCACTTCATGACCGGCCTCTTTGGCATAATCCAGCATGGTGTTGCCGGCCGGGTCCAGGGAATAGTCCTTCCGGCGGTGGGTCCGCGTGAAGCTGCCGGGTTCACCGATAAAGGGACGCGCGATGATCCGGGCCAGGGCGTACTCTCCCCGCATGATTTCCCGGGCGGTCTCGCACATCCGGTAGAGTTCTTCAATGGAAATAATGTCTTCGTGTGCGGCAATCTGGAACACACTGTCGGCGGAGGTGTAGACAATGGGTTTGCCGGTTTCCATGTGTTCTCTGCCCAGTTCTTCAATGATCTGTGTGCCGGAAGCCGCATAGTTTCCCAGGCTCCCCCGGCCGATTTCCTGTTCAAAACGGTCCATCACCTCTTTGGGAAAGCCGTCAGGAAATGTTCGGAAAGGTTCCTGGATATGAAGACCGGCGATTTCCCAGTGGCCGGTAGTGGTGTCTTTGCCCCTGGAAATCTCGGCGCAGCGGCCAAAAGCCCCGGCGGGATTCGCCACAGCCGCCAAGCCGTCGACCCCTTCAATGTTTCCCAGCCCCATGGCCTGGAGGTGAGGCAGGTCGATGCCGCCTGTTGCCTTAATGATGTTGCCCAGCGTGTCGGCTCCTGTATCGCCAAATTGATCCGCATCCGGCAGGGCGCCGATGCCCACACTGTCCAGAATCAGTAAAATCACACGTTTTATCATAGTCAGCGCTCCTTCATGTCGATATGACGCAGGTACCCCTATAATCAATATGTATAAGCACGATTCTTCCATTCAGACAGATCCGGCCGCTGTTGCCTCGGATCGTGTGACAGGATGCCTCTCACAGTCGCAGCTGACAGCGTGTCAGGCCCGGGGATGGGTTTTATTGTACACATCCTTGATCCGGCTGCGAATCATCTGGGCATATACCTGGGTGGTGGAAATATCCGAATGTCCCATCATTTCCTGCACCGCCTGCAGGTCCGCGCCGTTTTGAAGCAGGTGGGTGGCAAAGGAATGGCGCAGGGTATGGGGGGTAATGGGTTTGTTAATGCCGGCCTGCGCGGCATAGAACTTGATAATTTTCCAGAAACCCTGGCGGGTCAGGGGACTTCCCTGCATGTTCAGAAACAGGCGGGAATGTTCACTTTGCGGCCGGTGTTTTTCCAGGTAGATTCTGACAGATTCGATGGCTTTGGAACCCAGGGGAATGATCCGTTCTCTGGACCGCCCCTGCGGACAGCGGATAAAGCCCAGTGACAGGTCCACATCCGCCAGGTGCAGCGAGATCAATTCCGTTACCCGGATGCCGGTGGCGTACAGCAATTCCAGCATGGCTCTGTCCCGGGCGGCTTTACGTGTCTTGCCCGATGGCTGGCGCAGCAGCTTATCCACTTCCTCCAGGGAAAGAATGCTGGGCAGTTTCTTGTGATTCAGGGGTGCCTCCAGACCGTCTGCCGGGTTTTTCTCCACTTCCTTCTGTTGGAACAGGAACCGGTAAAAACAGCGCAGCGACGCGATATTCCGGGCGATGGTGGAGGCGGCTCTGCCTCTTCTCTCCAAAACAGAGCAGTAACTCATCAGGGTGGTGTGGTTGGCGTCCCGGGGATGGTCAATGCCCAGTTCCAGCAGGTAATCAATGAATTGATGCAGATCCCGATGGTACGATTCCAGGGTGTTGGCAGACAACTTGCGGTCATCTTTCAGGTAGGATCGGTAATGATTCAGCAGGGCTTCCATGGCAGACTCCTTCACGATGCGTCGTCAATAAGTGAGTGTATGTGAAGATGATCTCACCCGTCAGGGGAAACAGGGACTACTGGCGGGCTCTGGCAGCCATCAGCAGACCGATCATCGTTTTGCTGTCTTTAATGTCTCCCCGGCTGATCATTTCCAGGGCTTCTTCCAGCGGCAGCCTGACCACTTCCAGGTATTCGTCCTCATCCGGCCGGGCATCGCCTTCCGTCAGGTCCCGGGCCAGGTAGACATGAATGATTTCATCGGAGAAACCGGGACTGGTATAGAAACTCGCCAGCTTTTCCAGGCTGCCGACGGTATACCCCGTCTCTTCCGCCAGTTCCCGCAGCGCGCATTTTTCAGCGGATTCTTTGGGTTCCAGGCGGCCGGCCGGAATTTCGTAAATGATTTCTTCCACCGGTTTGCGGAACTGCTTCACCAGAATCACATCCCCGTTCATCGTCATCGGGACAACGGCCGCGGCTCCTGAGTGTTCCACGATTTCCCTTTTGGAATACTTCTTGTCAGGCAATTCAACGGTATCCACCCGCAGATTGATAATTTTCCCTTCGTACAGACGCGTTGACTTCAGTGTTTTTTCCTGCATCAATTCATCAGGCTCCTTTCTCCGGATCCTTTTACATGACATCATCATACCCTTTTTGGCCCTGATTGACAAGGTGGCGGGTTGCGGTACAATAAAGAGAAGGCGTCTGTGTGCAGACTCAGCGACCAAGACTGATTCATATCACACGACTGACTCACATGAAAGGAAGGCCGCCATGAAGCAAAAACCCAGTGCCCTGAGCGCCGCCCTGACTTACCTTTCCTACCAGGCCAGAACCCGCCTGGAGATGGAACAGTACCTGAAGAAAAAAGAATACACGGCTGCCGAAATTGCCCAGGCCATCATCCGTCTGAAAGAGTACGGGTATGTGGATGATGCCGGATTCGCCAGGCGGGTGGCTGAAATGACCCACCAGCACCCGGCCAAAGGAAAAAACAGCCTGCCACAAAAATTAAGCCGGAAAGGGATTCCGGAGGAGCTCATCCAGCAGACCATGGAAGATTATGACGAGTCAGTGGACGAAGAAAAAGCCATGCTCCTGGCCCGCAAACACCTGATGACTACCCTGGACCAGCCCTGGAAGAAGTGCCTGGACCAGATCAACCGGAGACTCTTCAGCCGCGGTTTCACCAGTGAGGTCATCCGCACCGTGATCCGGCAGCTGGAAGGGGATGAAACCCTGGCAGCCGCCCGGGAAGACG
>JAWSUV010000150.1:0-6094 GCA_033549305.1 Bacillota bacterium
AAACCGTCTGGCTGGAAGATGACCAGGGGGAGCAGCACCGGGCCTTTGTGTATCTCCTGAACCGGGAAGGCCAGCAGCCGCCTCAGGAAACCTACTACCTGACCATCAGGGCGGGCTACCAGCACTGGAAGCTGCCACTGGAGCCGCTGGAAGACGCCCTGGACAGGAGTTACGGCATGGACAGCTGAAGGTGAAACCCCTGACAGAATCGGGTCATACCGCCACCTAACAAAAACGCTTGAACAAAAACATATGTTCGATTATAATGGAATCAGCACTGGCAGCGATGACTGTCAATGATGTCACTAGCCTGGGAGGCTGCGGGGATGAAGGTGCTGATGAAACCCATTGAGATGATTGCCTGGTTCACCCGGGAGGGAAAACCCCGGCCCATCAAATTCCGGATCCTGCAGCCGGATGGGTATCAAACCATACGGGTCGGGCGGGTGCTTTTTCAGTCCGAAGAGAAACTGGCCGGAAACCGGATGTTCCTGTACCGGTGCCAGAGTGTGGTTAGTGGACACGAGAAGGTGTATGAACTGAAATATGAACTGAATACCTGCAAATGGTATATATATAAGCTGTAATCAAATAGCAGAAGCAAACCCAAAGGGGCCTTGGGCCTCTTTTTTGTTGGCCGTAAGGAGGAACACCGGATGGCTCTACCAGGCAGAAAACCGAAACCGACCGCCGTCAAGGCGCTGGAAGGCAACCCCGGCAAACGGACGCTGAACGACAGGGAACCGAAACCGGACAGAAAAGCGCCAAAATGTCCGGCCTGGCTGGATCCGGAAGCAAAGAAGGAATGGCGGCGGATGGCGAAACAGCTGGAGGCGTTAGGTGTGCTGACGGAAGTGGACATGGCGGCTTTTGCCGGTTACTGCCAGGCCTATGCCCGGTGGAAGGAAGCGGAGGAATTCATCACCAGGCACGGCACCATTGTGAAAACGCCCTCCGGGTACTGGCAGCAGGTGCCGCAGGTGTCCATCGCCCAGACCTATCTTAAGATCATGAACCGGTGCTGCGAACAGTTCGGGCTGACGCCTTCCTCCAGAAGCCGGATTGTGGCTGATACAGGGATATCCGTAGAGGATGACCCCATGGAACGGATCCTACGACAGGTGAAATAAGGTGATGGAGATGCATTACAGTGCAGAAAAAGCCCAACATGTGATCCAGTTCATTCAGCAGCTGACCCTGACCAAAGGCAAATGGTTGGGGCAGCCGTTTCGGCTGCTGCCCTGGGAGACAGAGCTGATTCAGAAAGCCTTTGGCACCCTGCGGGAAGATGGTCTCCGCCAGTACCGGACCGTCTATGTGGAGATTCCAAAGAAAAGTGGCAAGGCCCTGGCCATTGATACACCCATTCCAACGCCTGATGGTTGGACCACAATGGAAGCGTTGAAGCCGGGAGACAAGGTGTTTGATGAAAAAGGAACAGCCTGTCATGTTGTTGCCTGTACTGAGGTGATGTATGACAGAAAATGCTATGAAATGTACTTTTCTGATGGCGGCAGGATTGTGGCCGATGGGGAGCATTTGTGGCAGGTGAACGAATACAAGCCATTTATAGCTCCCTATTATGAAACGAAGATACTTAAAACCGAGGAAATGAAAGGCAATATCAAGCATAAAAACGGGTGTTATCGCTATAGAATCCCTGTCATTGCAGCCTTGGACACTCATGAAAAGAGATTAGCGCTTCCGCCGTATGTATTAGGTGTTTGGCTGGCGGATGGGAATAGCTATAATTCCAGCTTTACCTGTAACATTAATGATTTGGAAATTGCTGATAAAGTGGTGGGCTCTGGTGTAGAAGTAAGACAGTGGAAATCAAAAAATACAGGAAGCGTTCATTTAGCTTTTGGAGATGGGGACAGAAGCCAAGCTGCCAGAAATAAATCATGGCAAGTGAAAATGCGAAAAATGGGATTGATCTGCAATAAGCACATCCCACAAGAATACCTCAGAGGATCTATCAGACAACGAAAAAATCTGCTTAAAGGGCTTATGGACTCTGATGGTTATATATCAAAAGAGGGCGAATGCGAGTATACTACGGTGAGTAAAAGATTAGCTGAAGATGTGGCAGAACTTATTCGCAGTTTAGGCTTGAAATGTTCAATAAAAGAAGGAAGAGCTAGACTAAACGGGAAAGATTGCGGGCCAAAATATCGAATCAACTTTTTCACATACAGGAGCAATCCTGTTTTTTCTTTGCTCAGAAAAAATGAAAGGCTGAAAGGAGACCCCTTAAAGCCTACAAAGAATTCCTTTAGAACAATCACAGGAATCAATGCAGTTCCTTCTGTACCTGTGAAATGTATCCAGGTGGACAGCCCGTCAAAGCTTTACCTGGCAGGGAAAAACATGGTGCCTACCCATAACAGCGAACTCGCCGCTGCCATCGCCCTGTACATGCTCATGGCAGACGGTGAATCCAATGCAGAAGTGTATGTGGCTGCCTGTGACCGGCAGCAGGCAAGTATCATCTTCAACACCAGTGTCAGCTTTGTGGAAGGCAACCGGACCCTGTCCCGGCTCACCAAAACTGTCCTGTCCACCAAGCGGATCGTCTACCCCAACACTGGCAGCTATTTCCAGGTGCTGAGCTCTGATGTAAAATCCAAGTCGGGGCTCAATGTTTCCTGTGTCATTCTGGATGAAATCTGGACCTACCCCAACCCGGATCTGGCAAAAATGCTCACCACCGGTTCCGGGGATGCCCGGGAGCAGCCCCTGTTTTTATACCTGACCACTGCCGGGAATCATCTGAAAGGCTACGGCTGGGAAATGCATAACCGGGCCAAGGATGTCCTGGCCTGCAGGCGGGAGGACCCCACCTTTCTACCCATTATCTACGGACTGGAAGAAGATGATGACTGGGAAGACGAAGCCAACTGGTATAAATCCAACCCCAGCCTGGGCTATACCATTCAGATTGACCGAATCCGTGATCATTACCGACAGGCCAAGCAGGACCCGGCAGAGGAAGCCCTCTTTAAACAGCTTCGGCTGAATATGTGGCTCAAACAGCAGGTGAAATGGATGCCCATGGAAACCTGGGATGGGTGCAAAATAGACTTTGATCCTGGTTCCCTGGAAGGCCGGCCTTGTTACGGGGGACTTGATCTGTCCAGCTCAACAGACATCACCGCTTTTGTCCTGGTCTTTCCCCCTACACCAGAGGATGACCGGTATTATGTCCTTCCCCATTTCTGGCTGCCGGAAGACACTCTGGATTTAAGGGTCCGGCGGGATCATGTGCCCTACGACACCTGGCATACCCAGGGTTACATCCACACCACTGAAGGCAATGTGATCCACTACGGGTTCATTGAAGCCTTTATTGAAGAACTGGGGATCCGGTTTAATATCCAGGAGATCGCCTTTGACCGCTGGGGGGCAGTTCAAATGTCCCAGAACCTGGAAGGCATGGGGTTCACCGTGATCCCTTTCGGGCAGGGGTATAAGGACATGTCGCCGCCCACAAAAGAACTGATGAAATTGACACTGGAAAAGAAACTGATCCATGGGGGACATCCGGTGCTGAGGTGGATGATGGACAACATCTATGTGAAGACGGATCCGGCAGGCAACATCAAACCGGACAAGGAGAAATCGACCGAGCGGATTGACGGTGCGGTGGCACTGATCATGGCATTGGATAGGGCAGTTCGGAATAGGAAAAGTGATGAATCGGTCTATAATGATAGAGGTCTCCTAGTATTCTGACTGGTCTTTGATCAATTATGCTCATCCACAGTGGTTGGAGGTAACGGTTATAAACATGTTACTCTAAATAACGTTCACTTAATTTTTTGGCAGCTAAACCATATCACCATTTTCTGTGCTATAATCCCCCTATAAGGAGTTATTGATAGACAACCTATTCGGGGAGGGAGAATATTGATTCAGGATTTTGACCAGCTCATTATGTTATGGAAAAACTATAACACCGCCAGCACTTTATTGACCAAAGCCATGGGCGGTACAGCCAATGAAGTGGGCGAATTTGCAGAACGATTGGCTTGTGCATACTACCAAGGAGAGCAATTATCGGCATCCAATAAAAGTGCAGATATATTATCAAAAGACGGCAAACTGATTCAGGTTAAGTCCAGAAAAATGAGTCATTTAACAACCACAAGTTTAAATGTGATTCGCAGCTGGGGTTTTGATCTATTGGTTGTGATTCTTTTCGCGAAAGATGGCGATATCCTGAAAGGTATTGAAATTGATTCAGACTCTGCACGCGAAATTGCCAAACGAAGTGAACATGTAAATGGTTTAATACTTACAACATCAAGTAAATTGCTAGATCATCCGAAAGCAAAAGATATCACACAAGAGCTTAAAGCGATTTTAAATGGCAAAAATGAAAACGCCAACTTTTTTTCACATAAAGGATTTCAGTCAAAATCGACAATAAAGTCTCCTTCGATGTCACTAGAATCGGCCAGTGATAAAACGTCCCCTCCATCCAACATTGAACAAAGGCGGGGAGAAAAAATGACAGGTCATAGAGATGATGAAATCATGAAAAGACTGAATGCCATCGGCAAAAGTACATTCGTTGAGTATTATCATGTGTTCAAGAACTATGATGACCCAATTGCCAAACTGCCACAACATTTTACACTTAAATCCCGACACTCTCGAACCTCGAAAGCGCGCAGTATATTTCGGGACAATCAGGAAGTCGAGGCTCTAAAGATTATTATTAATTCTGGTCGCCTTGATCCCGAAATTATTGAAAAAGCAAAAGTGCTGTTAGATACTGAAATGAGTCAAGCGAAGGAGTAGCGTTATTTGAGAAAACAGCCGTTGTACCAATACAGCAAGGATGTTATTGACATCCCCAATATTGCAATACAGGAAGATTCTGATGCTGGGATGCATTTCAGATACGCATTGGAGATTCCCTTTCTTAAAAGCGAAAGCCTGAAGCCGGTTCTTGTGATCATGAAAAATCCAAGCAGAGCTGATCGAACCCAGTCAGATAAAACCGTCAGCAATATTTTGAGATTCTGTCATGAAAAATACAGCAAGGTTATCCTGGCAAATGTGTATCCATTGATATCGCCCGACCCACAAGATCTAAAAAAATTCATTCAGTCACCAGTTTTTGTCGCACATATGAACAAGAATGAACGCGTTATTCAAGAATTACTTGGCGAAACGGATGATGTGATCATTGCCTGGGGAGCCACTGATCTTGGTATACAAGCAAACGAATCTTTCAAGCAGCAAAGTGAAAATCTGAAAAATGTATTTAAAAACAGGCAGAAGAACATCTTTGCAATGCGATTTCATTCGAGCGAAAGTCCATGGCACCCCAGAAACTGGGAAAAAGGATATGAGCTGGAACTTTATCGATGGAAAGATAAATAAGGAACGTCACTTTACCTAAACAATAGATTAGCAAAAGCACCCAATCAACTCCGGGTGCTTTTTTCATGCCCAGAATTAGGAGGAATGCCTATGCGAATCCCCTTTTTAACGAGATTATTCCAGTCCCGGGCCAGTCCCGCGAACAGCCTCTGGGGCAGCGCCTACACTTTTTTCTTCGGCACCACCTCCAGCGGCAAAACCGTGAACGAACGCACCGCCATGCAGACCACCGCGGTGTACGCCTGTGTCCGGATACTGGCGGAAGCCATCGCTTCCCTGCCCCTTCACACCTACACACGCAGCAGCACCGGCAAGGAAAAAGCGCTGGACCATCCCCTGTATTTTCTCCTGCATAGCGAACCCAACCCCGAGATGACATCTTTCGTGTTCCGTGAAACACTGATGGGTCATCTTTTGTTATGGGGAAACGCCTATGCCCAGATCATCCGGGACGGCCGGGGAAAGGTGGTGGCGCTGTACCCCTTGATGCCGGACAACATGACCGTCGACCGGACGGACAAGGGCGAACTCTTCTACCTCTACCGGAAAGAAGGGCTTCAGTATCCCCTGCGCTCCGGCGAAGTGCTCCACATCCCCGGCCTGGGGTTTGACGGACTGGTGGGTTACTCACCGATAGCCATGGCGAAAAACGCCATCGGCATGGCCATCGCCACGGAAGAATACGGCGCCGCCTTTTTCG
>JAWSUV010000151.1:0-5999 GCA_033549305.1 Bacillota bacterium
TAAATGTCCTTGATCTGGTCCATGGTAAGGTATTCAACCGGGTTGCTGACATGAACTGTAATTGCGATCCCGTCTCTTCCTGCCACAATTTCAGTTGCTTCATGTCCGGCATCCTTGGCCTGATCAAATTCAGCTTCTTTCATGGCTCTTGAAGACTGGGCCATATGGGCTGTGCCGTTAATCACCGCTGCAATTCCGGTTCCGGAGCCGCCGCCGGTGACTGAGATAAAGGCTTCCGGCTTCTCATCCATAAATGCTTCCGCCCAGGCCTGGCCCAGGTTAACCATGGTGTCGGATCCTTTGACTTCGATCATTTCGCTCCAGTCGACGTCGGAAGAAGGGTCGGCTGCCGGAGTTTCTGCAGGTGCTTCGGAGGCTTCGGGGGCTGGTGCTGGCTGAGAGCATCCTGCCAGTAAAGATGTGATCATAAACAAAGAAAGAAACACTACCATGCTTTTTTTCATTCGTTAAATCTCCTCTCGGTTCTGTGATGAATTGGTGTTTGCTACAGTTCACATTATAGACCTGTCTGAATGGATGATGGTTAAGCGGGCGTAAACGGTATGTAAAGATATGGTTAAGTGATTTTTGTTGTCTGCAATAAAAAAAGACCTGAGCAGGCAGGTCTTTTTTCGTGTGTCTTTATGGTATTTATTTCCTTCTTCTGTCAGTTGTCTGCCAACACCCTCTGTCATTTTTTACAGTGTCTGTTAACCATGATCAACAGCATTTATCGGCAGGGTAATCACAAACTCTGTTCCTTTTCCCACTTCACTGTTGATGCGAATCGTACCATTCATGGACAGAACAATGTGTTTCACAATTGCCAGGCCTAAACCGGTACCTCCCATTTTCTTGGAGCGGCCCTTATCCACCCGATAGAATCGCTCGAAAAGACGGGACTGATCCTGGTCGGGGATGCCTATGCCGGTGTCTTTCACCCTGATCACCAGATGATGGTATTTTTCATAGGCACTCACAGTAACTTTACCGCCTTCCGGCGTATACTTGATCGCATTGTCAATGAGGTTTATCATCATTTGTTTAAACCTGTCTTCGTTGATGAGCATCTTAGGCAGGTTTCTGGCCACTTCATAGTGAAGTGTCACTTCCTTGCCACGGCTGATCGCTTTCATCATAGAAGCCACCTCATCCAGCAGTTCGCTGGGCGATACTGGTGTTTTTCTGTCGTTCCCCCGGATATTTTCAATCTCTGACAAAGTCAGGATATCATTGATTAAGCGGGTCAGGCGTTCTGTTTCAATGTCAATAATGTCCAGAAAACGCTGGCGGGTGTCTTCATCCTCTATTTCACCCGATTTCAGTGTTTCCACAAAACCACTGATGGATGTCAATGGAGTTTTCAGTTCGTGAGTCACATTCGTCACAAAATCGGAGCGGATTTTTTCCAGTTTCCGGATTTCGGTCACATCATCCATGAAGATGACAAGGCCCGTCACTCTGGACGGATCGTTCTGCTCCCGGATTTGACTGGTCTTGATTCGGAGGGTTTTTTCTGCCGGTTCCCGCAGCACCACTTCAATTTCACGGTCTGTGTGTTCCTGTATTGCATCC
This sequence comes from Bacillota bacterium, assembly GCA_033549305.1. Classification (GTDB taxonomy): domain Bacteria; phylum Bacillota; class Clostridia; order Peptostreptococcales; family Tindalliaceae; genus Anoxynatronum. The sequence goes on from JAWSUV010000151.1 coordinate 1,576, forward strand.
TGTATGACGTCGTCCAGATCGGTATGGCGGATTAATTCCAACAGATGTTTTCCTTCCATATCCGCCGCAGACACGCTAAAAAGTTTCTCGGTGGCCGCATTCACCAGGGTGATGCGTTTTTGTTGATCGACAGCGATAATTGGGTTTCTGAGACTGGTTAACAAAGCCACGAAACGTGCGTTGCTTTCAGAAAGCTGATGGATTGTTTGATTCAATCGATCCGCCATATGATTAAAATGATCTGCCAGTTCAGCCAGCTCATCATTTGATTCCAGGTAGATGTGCTTGTCAAAATCGCCGTCAGCCATGCGCTGGGTCATGGTCACGATACCCCGTATATTATCAATCATCCGGTCAATCAGGCGAAATCCCAGGACTATCGCAATCAATAACCCGATGGCCGCTGATATGGCAAGGTACCAGACAATTTGGCGGGTCAGGGCATCGATTTCATTTAAATCCATGGACAGTCGAACCACGTAAACCGGGTAATCATCGATGATCACCGGAACGGCCACATACATCATATCCTGCCCAGTGGTACTGCTGGTACGGATTTCGCGGCCGACTCCGTCCCTCAGAGCACTGATCACCTCAGGCCGCTGATCATGCCGTTCCATCTGTTCTCGGTCTGCCCGGGTATCATAAAGGACCCGTCCCTGCTGATCAATCACAGTAATCCGCGTTTGGCCGGTTGCTGCCAGTTCTTCTATCAGGCGGATAAATTCTGCATCTTCCGGCTGGATCTGCCGCGTTTCAATAAATGATGCAATAAGCCCTGCATTTGTCAATAATCTTCGTTCCAATTCATTTGTATAGCTCTGTTTAACCAGATTAATGGACAGCAGGCCAATAATAAGAACGCTGACAAGCAATATGGAAACAAACGCTATAAGGATTTTTCGTTTCATGGCCAGCTCTCCTACCTGATCTTATAGCCGATACCCCGAACCGTTTCAATAAGTTCCTCCGCCCCGGTATCACCAATTTTCTTGCGAAGATTGCGGATATGCACATCCACCGTCCTGGTTTCACCAAAGTAGTCATATCCCCAGATTTCATCAAGCAAAAAATTCCGGGACATTACGCGCCCCCTGTTTTGCAGCAAATATTTCAACAGCTCAAATTCCTTCAGGGTTAATTCCACCGGGAGATGGTTGAAGGTTACTTCATGGCGGTTCAGATCCATGGTCAGGTTATGCCAGGTGATGATCGAAGCTGTTCCTGATTGATGCTGTTCTGTTCTCCTCAATAGTGTCTTTACTCTAACAACAAGTTCTTTCACGCTAAAAGGTTTTGTTATATAGTCATCGGCACCCAGTTCCAGTCCCAGAATCCGGTCAATCTCTTCCGATTTTGCCGTTAGCATAATAATCGGCAGACCAGAAAACTTTTCAGAGTTTCTGATACGTTTGCAGATTTCTATCCCATCGACATCTGGAAGCATCAGATCAAGCACCAGTAAATCCACAGGATCGTTTTCCAGAAGCATTAAAGTATCCGCTCCTGTATCTGATGTGATAACTCTGAACCCGGCTTTCCCCAGGTTGAATTTCAGTAATTCCAGGATATTTTCCTCATCATCCACCACCAGAATTGTTTTGGGGGTTTTATCCATTTTGCTCAACCTCCATTCTTATTTTCTCTATTATAACAGCATTATTTTAGGAACTGAGCGATGCGCTGGATCACCTTATTAACCTCATTCTTCGTCATCGGCTCAGCCATAAGGCAATCTGCCGCATGGTCACGGATGATGATCCATCCAACCTTTTCCACAGATGACTTGATGGCTGTGATTTGCTGCATCACGTCATCACAGTGTTTTCCCTCGTCAATCATCTTCTCCACACCCTGAATATGGCCGCGAATTGTCCTTAATCGCTTAATGACATCTGAACGTTCCTGCTGCTCCATCTCATCAACTCCTTATCCGCTTTCCATGAATGATCTACCGCCATTATAACACAATTATTTTAGCGATCATCCGGAATATTGTTTACCCATAAAGGGTTCGGGTATTTACTCATTTGAAACAATAAAACTATTTTGGAAGGAGATTGAAAATGGAAAAATATGTATGCATGCCATGTGGTTACATTTATGATCCGGCAGAAGGCGACCCAGACTCCGGCGTTGCTCCGGGAACAGCTTTTGAAGATGTGCCAGAAGACTGGGTATGTCCTGTATGTGGTGCCAGCAAAGACATGTTTGAGCTGGAAAGCTAATAAATACAAAACAATCCCAAGACAGATCGAGAGTAGAAAGCCGCTTGGCTTGCTACTCTTTTTTTGTTCACTGGATTCTTCTTTCACTGATTGCTTTTTACGCGCGAACCCGTTATGATGGTATCAATGCTGAGTGAAGGAAGTGAAACGATGTCACAACGAAATAAAGCAAATCTGGCACTGCTTGGAGTAGCCATGGTGTGGGGATCTTCTTTTGTACTTTCAAAGGATACTTTAAACCATTTGGAAACGTTTAATTTCCTGGCACTTCGTTTTATCCTGTCCGGTTTGATCTGTTGTATTCTATTTTATAGGAATATGCTCACACTGACAAAAAGAACTTTTTTTCACGGCGTCATCATCGGTACCGTTCTGTTTATGGCTTACGGATTGTGGGCTTACGGACTGAATGACACGTCGGCTTCAAAATCAGGGTTTATCATTGGATTTGCTGTTGTCATTGTCCCTATGCTGTCGGCGCTGATCTTAAAGAAAGTCCCGCCACCTGCTTCCATAGCCGGTGCTTTAGTGGCACTTGTTGGATTAGCCATGCTGTCGCTGGATGGCGGCACATCACTTCAAAAAGGTGATTTGTTTACACTGGCAGCTGCTTTTATGTTTGCCCTGCACATCATAACCATCGGCCAGTTTACCCTTAAAGCAGACTCTATTGCTTTAGCGGTTGTTCAGATCTCAGTGGTGGGAATTTTAAGCCTGCCTGTCACGCTTATCTGGGAAACGCCCGTTATTCCACGGGGTACTCAGGTATGGTTCAACCTGATGCTGTTGATTGTATTGTGCACTGCTGTTGCTTATATAGTCATGAATCACATGCAGAAATACACTTCTCCCACTCATACGGCCTTGATCTTTACCACAGAACCTGTTTTCGCAGCCTTTTTTGCATTCATGCTGCTGGGGGAAATGCTGTCTTCAAGAGCTGTTGCCGGCTGCCTGTTAATCCTTTCCGGCATGGTTGTTTCCGAACTTAAATGGAAAAAGATCTTCCGGTCATCCAAACAATCAAATCCTGATTCAGTTTTGCCCAGTATCAGTAATGTTTCCATAAGACACTAAGCAGATCTACAAAAAAACGGCAGTTTACCTCAATGTATGAAAGGTAATCTGCCATTTTTTATTCATTTTTCACAAGGAAGGATGGGTCAATGTCACGGAGAACCAGGTGAGGTGCCAACGCTTCCCATGCAGCCTCCACACCATCTTTTTTAAGAGAGGAAACCGGCAGGATCACGGCTTCGTTCTTCATCCCCAGCTGATTTCGAATCCGTCTAAGCTGCTGGGTGAGTTTTGAGCGGGACAGTTTATCCGCCTTGGTGGCAATCACCACGGCACCAAATCCGTGCTGCTGGATCCATTCATACATATGCTTATCTTCGCCCGATGGATCATGCCGGCAATCCACCAGGAGAACGACTTCCCGTAAACTGGTCCGCCGGCTCAGGTAGTTGCCAATCATCCCGCCCCAGGTTTCCCGTTCTTTTTTGGATACCTTGGCATACCCATAGCCAGGGAGATCGACCAGATAAAACTCCTGATTGATCCGATAAAAGTTGATGGTCCGTGTTTTCCCTGGAGTAGAGCTGGTTTTAGCGAGTTTTTTTCTATTCAGCAGCGTATTAATCAGTGATGATTTGCCCACATTAGAGCGGCCCGCCATAGCAATTTCCGGCAGATCCGGCACCGGATATTGTTCGGGTTTGACAAAGCTTCCTACAAAGGTTGCTTCTTTTATGATCATGCCTTTTCTCCCCGTATCAGTGCATGTTCAAGCACTTCATCCATGTGTTCCACAAAAACAAATGTTATTTTTCTGCGTATGTTTTCCGGAATTTCGTCCATATCTTTTTCATTATCCTTAGGCAGCAACACCATCTTAATGCCGGCTCTTTTGGCTGCCAGCACCTTTTCCTTAACACCGCCAATCGGTAACACGCGCCCTCGCAGGGTAATTTCGCCAGTCATGGCCAGATCCCTGCGAACAGGTATGTTCGTCAGAGCGGAAATCACCGCTGTTGCCATTGTGATGCCGGCAGAGGGACCATCCTTAGGCGTTCCACCTTCCGGGATGTGAATGTGTAAATCCAGACTGGAATAAAAATCCGGATCAATTCCGAAGACATCGACGCGCGAGCGAATATAACTGATCCCGGCGCGGGCAGATTCTTTCATGACATC
>JAWSUV010000152.1:0-5868 GCA_033549305.1 Bacillota bacterium
GGGTTTCATCATCGACAAAGGTACTCACAGTGCCATCGCCGTGATCGATTGCCTCGACACCGAACTGATCATGAAGCAGCTGGAGTATCCGGGGGGCCTGATTCATCTGATTCGCCTGCCAGATCACCTTCTGATCAAGGGCCAGGGTATCGACTTTTGCCGTCTTGATGATGGTGCCGTGTAAAATAATGGCCACTTCGTCACACATCATCTGTATTTCAGACAACAAATGGCTGGAAATGAGGATAGTCATCCCGTGATCCGCCGCCAGGGATTTTACCAGCTGCCGGAATTCCTTGATCCCGGCGGGGTCAAGGCCATTAGTGGGTTCGTCAAGAATCAGCAGCTGCGGCTGTTTCATCAGCGCCTGGGCGATGCCCAGCCGCTGCTTCATGCCCAGGGAATAGGTGCTGACCTTATCGTGTATCCGTCTTTCCATGCCCACCAGCGCGACCACTTCCCGGATGCGTTCTTCATCAATGCCCGCTTCCATCCGGCTGAGGAGCAGCAGGTTGTTGTACCCCGTCATGTATTCATAAAGCTCCGGATTTTCAATGATACAGCCCACATTGGCCATGGCTTTCACAAACGATTTGGTGATGCTGTGACCACAGATCTGAATATCGCCGGCAGTGGGTCTGATCAGCCCGACGATCATGCGAAGCGTCATGGTTTTTCCCGCGCCGTTGGGACCCAGAAAGCCGTAAATCTGGCCCTTTTTTACGGTAAAATTGATACCCTTGATGATGGCTTTACCCCTTATGTTTTTTGTCACGCCGTTTAGTGCCAGAACCGTATCCATGTCGAAATCCTTTCTAAGATGAAATCATTTTAATTTATTACCCGATAAACTCTTCCGTAATCTGATGCTGATCCTCAGCGCTGTGCATGTCCGATGCTTCCGCTTAGGCCTTATACGATGTGATTGTTGCCTTTTCAATGATTGTTTCATTTGAGCCGGTCATTGAAACGGCTTCATAAAAGATGATATGATATAATGGATTCAATCAAGAAACGCTTGCCACATAGCGGATGGGAGTGTTGAGTGTGAAAAAACTGAGCGCCTTTGACATGATCGGACCGGTGATGACGGGACCGTCGAGTTCCCACACAGCCGGGGCTCTCCGCATTGCGTTGATCGCCAGCCGCATTCTGAAGGAAACTGTGGTTTCCGTCGATTTCCTGCTATATGGTTCTTTTTCTGATACGTACAAAGGACACGGAACTGACCGGGCACTGGTTGCCGGCATCATGGGGCTGCCCCCGGATGATCCCGGGGTGCGCAGCTCCCTCGAAAAAGCAGCCGAAAAAGGAATCCAGGTTTCTTTCAGCACTCATGCCCTTGAACCGCAGATGCACCCCAATACGGTCGCGCTGAAAGCAGTTGGCACCTCCGGGCGGACACTGCAGCTGGAGGGAGCCTCCATCGGCGGCGGCGAAGTGGTCATTAACCGGATCAACGGCATTGAAGTCTGTTTCACCGGCGAATACCCCACCTTAATCATCCAGCAACAGGATCGGCCGGGAATTGCCGCGCATATCACCAGCCAGCTGGCAGGCGCCGGGATTAACATCGGCACCATGCGCATGTACCGCCACGACAAGGGCAACGCCGCCTTTACCATTCTGGAAACGGATGAACCGGTAGCCGTTTCGATCATCGAAGCCATCGGATCACATCCGGCCATCACCGACGTTTTCCTGATCGCATTTGATGCGTCATGAGGAGGAATCAGCCATGTTTTACCAAGGCCGCCAATTGCTTGATATTTGCCGCGAACAGCAGTGTTCCATCTCCACCGCCATGATCCGCCAGGAATGCCTGCTTTTTAACGTGACCGAACCTGATATCCGCCGGCGCATGCACCAGCAGTGGATGATTATGCAGCAGGGCATTCAAAAGGCGATGGAGCAGGACCTGGTCTCCATGGGCGGCCTGATCGGCGGCGAGGGACGCAAACTCCTGTCCCGCTGCGAGACTGGCACCTCCATTACCGGACCGGTAACGGTCAAAGCCATGGCCTACGCCATGGGCCTGCTGGAAGTCAACGCCTCCATGGGCATTATTGTTGCCGCTCCCACTGCGGGTTCCTGCGGCATTCTTCCCGGAACGTTAAAAGCACTTCAGGAAACGTATGACTGGACGGATGAACAAATTGTCACGGCCCTGTTCAATGCCGCTGCCATCAGCAGCATCATTGTGCATCAGGCAACGGTTTCCGGTGCCGAAGGAGGCTGCCAGGCCGAAACCGGCTCAGCGGCCGCCATGACCGCTTCCGCTGTCTGTGAACTCATGCATGCAGATCCGGAAACCTGTCTGCACGCCGCCGCCATCAGCCTGAAAAATGTCATGGGCCAGGTCTGCGACCCCGTCGCCGGTCTGGTGGAATCACCCTGCCAGAAACGCAACGGCATCGGAGCCGCCAATGCCCTGATCAGCGCTGAAATGGCACTGGCAGGCATTAAAAGCCTGATTCCCTTCGACGAAGTGGTCACTGCCATGGGCGAGGTTGGCCGCAGCCTGCCTGAAACCCTGCGTGAAACCACGCGGGGCGGTATCGCCGTTACCCCCACCGCCTGTCGGATCAGGGATCAGCTGCTCAATAAACCCTGATATCAGTGAAAAAGATCGTCTTCATTCATCGGTGTCGAAACACATGGGCACTTATCTGATAGAAACGATGAAGCCAGCCGTTTACCTTCGAGTGGCTCATCCACACCAAGGAAAGGCGGAATTCCGTGTTTTCACTAACCATAGCTGTCATCATAGCCGTCTTTGCACTTGATTTAACCCTCTCCATGTTGAACTACAAACATCGTGACCAGCCGATTCCAGCGAATGTGGCGGATGTCTACGATGAAGCCAGTTATCAGAAATGGCTGGACTACACCATGGAGACATACCGGCTGTCCATCCTGGTAAAAATCCTGAACACGGCTGTCCTGCTGCTGTTTTTGTTTCTGGGCGTCTTTCCGGCTCTGGCCAGAATCGCTGAGGGTTATTTGTCTGATCAAATCTTCCAGACGCTCCTGTTTATGGGATTCTTTTTCCTGATTAGTTATCTGCTGAACATTGGCTTTGACTGGTACCGCACTTTCAACATCGAAGAGCGCTACGGCTTTAATCAGTCGACCGTTAAGACTTTCCTGCTGGACCAGGTGAAATCCATCGGCCTGTCACTGGTGCTGGGCGGTGCCATTCTGTATGTGCTGCTCACCCTCTACCTGCGAACAGGCAGCCGGTTTATTCTCTATGCCTGGCTGTTTGCCATGCTGCTGGCCCTGATTGTGAATGTCCTGTACACGAAGGTTTTTGTCCGCATCTTCAATAAACTGAGCCCGCTGCCGGAAGGTGAACTGCAGGAAAAAATCATCGGCCTCGCGAAGAGGACCGGGTATGAGATCAGGAAAATCAGCGTCATTGACGCTTCCAAACGGTCCGCCCGACTGAACGCTTTCTTCTCGGGCTTTGGAAGATTCAAACACATTGTCCTTTTTGACACCCTGCTTGAAAAGTGCAGCTCAGATGAAATCATCAGCGTGCTGGCCCATGAAATCGGTCATGCCAGGCACCGGGATGTGCTGCGTAACTTTTTTATCTCCATGGTGCAAACAAGTGTTGCCCTGGCCGCTCTCTCCTTCTTTCTGGCCTCAGATTCCATGGCACACGCTTTTGGTTTTCCGGAGGTCCATCTGGGGTTTGCCCTGATTCTTTTCAGCATCCTCATGGAACCTTTTGGAATTTTGCTGGGAATCCCGCTGTCGGCTCTGTCCCGAAAAGCCGAGTACAGAGCCGACCAGTTTGCCGCCCAGACCAGTGACCCCGCAGCCATGATCAGCGCATTAAAGGTGCTCGCCCGGGAGAACTTCGCCAACCTTACCCCGCATCCGCTGGTGGTGAAAATGACCTACTCCCATCCACCGATCAGTCAGCGGATTGAAGCGATAGACGGCTGTCAAACGAAAAACCTCCAGGCAAACCTGGAGGCAAGGTAATCATGTGAGATAAAGAAAATCATTCATCCGGCTTCTTCGCCGGCTTTTTTTCTGCGGTTAATCACTGTCAAATGTTTCATGAAGGATTTCTTCGATGGAATATCCAATTTTATCCAATGTTCTGGCGGCCAGTGCGCGGTAATCCTTCTCCATGGCTGCCGAAGCCAGATTGATGACAGCGTCAATCATTGGGGTATCAACGCCTGCCTGCTTCCCCAGATCAGCCATAAAGACCAGTCCATACCCTACATCCTCGTTAAAATAGCGGTAATCCAGTTTGGATTGCGCCATAATGCCCTTAAACCCGGGTGCATGGGCATATCCGGTTTTATAGTTTGCCTCAGTCATATAACCCTGCAGGCAGCCCATTTCCGGATCGGGCAGGATTGTGACGCCCAGTTTGGCGCCGATGGCAATCCGCTCTTCATCCACTGCTTTGATAAGATTCCCCACCGCAGGCGTGACCCCTTCCTCATAGAACAGAAACTGGCCTCCGGTGCGTTCAATCAGGGCTGCATTCATCAGGGTCACCACCGGGTGAATAACCGGGTTGGCGTTTTGAAGCATCGTCTGCAGCACATTGGCTGCTTTTTCCGCATGGGAATAGACCTGCCGGAAGATTTCCAGAGACTGATCCGCCCGGCTGCCGGGAATGGTTGCCAATAATAATCCGCCTTTCAGTCTCAGAAACACTTTAACAGCATTTGGACTGGTCAGCCTTGCTGCATAGGGCAGTGTGGATGTCTCACTGATGCAGACATGCTGTGCATTCACATTTTCGGAGAAGATTTTTTTGGTGATCAATGCGCCACCGCAGGATCCTGGACAGACAACATAATACTGCTTCGGATCGATGTGTTCTTTGACCGCATGTGCAAAGGCAGCCGTGCTGTACGCCGGGCCGACAGCCAAAATCACGTCAACGTCAGACACTGCTGTTTCGATGGAATGTCCGGCATACCGGACCGGCGCGAACCCATTCAGGTCTCCCTCTGCCGTGATCCCTCCCTGAGCATTGATCGCCGCAATATTCTCGCTGAATTCCTTGAAATCAAAAATCCGCACCTCGTGACCGGCCAGGGACCAGTCAGCCGCCGCAGCCAGTCCACCGCCTCCGGCACCTAAAATGGCAACTTTCATTTTCAGGCTCCTTTCATCATCACGTCTTCACCCAAGCGGACAACTGCGAAATTCCTTACTCCTAAACGTGTCATTGCGTAACGATTTCTGTCATGCAACGTCGCTTCTTTCTTACCCGATTTACTGGCATGCAATCGAGCTTTTGGAGATTGCGTTTATGTGTTCTCAGAACAGGTATGTATACAAAGCACGTGTTTCTTCAATGATGATGCCTGCTTATTTCATCTGAATCATGAAAGTAACCGGAAAGAGGTGTTGTGATGAGCAGCAAGATTCTCCGAATCAATGAATTCAAATTTCGTGAAGATGTGGGCGATCCCTATCTGGCCCGGATGCACCATGTGGATTATTATCCAAAAGGCAACGGGCAGCAGGGGGTTCCTGCGGAGTTGTTGAAAGATAAGTCTGTGGGAGAAGATTTTGACCTCACCAGCGACTGGAAAATGTATTACGGGAAGGAGGTTCCCGGTTTTCCGGTACATCCCCATCGCAGTTTTGAAACCGTCACCATCGTCCTGCAGGGCTTTGTGGACCATTCCGATTCCAGCGGACTGACCGGCCGGTACGGGGCCGGGGACGTGCAGTGGATGACCGCCGGGAGTGGCATGCAGCATGCGGAAATGTTCCCCCTGGTGCATGATGACCGGGAAAACACCCTGGAGCTCTTCCAGGTCTGGCTGAACCTGCCGGCAAGGGACAAATTCGTCACTCCTTACTACAAGATGCTGTGGG
>JAWSUV010000153.1:0-5842 GCA_033549305.1 Bacillota bacterium
CTGGTGGAATCCTAGGGATGATGGACTGAAAGATTGAAGGATCGGAAAGCAACAGAAACCAGGATTGAACGGATGATGTGTGTGTAAACAGGCTGCGTCCATGGAGGATGACCACCCGGGCCGACTGATGGTTGCGGCCAATGCCTGTAGAGGCACCCCTGCATGGGCAGGCTCAGAATCTAACGGAAAGGAGGATTGCTCTTTGACAAAACGCATGGAACTGATTTTCGTCAACGCCGACGGCAAGACGGTGCGGATTTCCATTTCCAATGCCAATGAGGCGCTGGAAAGCACCGAGATCAAGGGAATTATGGATCAGATCATCACCCTGGGCGTGTTTGCCCCGGGCGGGTTTGACCTCACCCAGTCGGTGGGTGCGCGGATCGTGACCACGGATGTGGTGGATTATGATTTTGCGTAGGCAGCAGCAACACAGTGAACAGTTGACATAGGCATCACAGTGGGGACGGAGGAACGGTGACCCGAATGCAGGGTCACAGATTCCTGCCGTCCCCCAGTGACGCCACGTCTGTCCCCGTTTCTTCAGGGGCGCAACAATGAAGGTGAACAGTAGTTGAATGATCTATAAACCGACTGGGTGCCCTGTTTTAAGGACTGGATTCATAGCGGAAGGGAGGTGAAAAAAATCAACGAACTGTTAACGCCGGTGGCCAATGTGGGGTTTCCCATTGTACTGTCCATTTACCTGCTGGTGCGGCTGGAGGGCAAAATTGAAGGCCTATCGGACAGCGTGCATGAGCTGGCACGGAGTATTTCGGGGCTGGGGAACCGGCAGCCATGACTGATGAATCGCAGAAAACAACGCCCGCTTCCGGTGTGACACATGCCGGGAGTGGGCGTTGTTTTCTACCATATATCATCTACTGCAGTTTTTGTCCTTCGCCTTGAACAGCAAAGACCACCTATCCTTTTGGGGTAGGCGGCCTCATGAACTGGTATATTTCTTTTATTCCGCAATGAAATCATGCTTTGGGGTTACTATGCGGAAGCACTATTGTCGGATCTGCCGGTAGATCGAGGTAAAATCCGATTTCGTAAAGATCATGGGTACCGGGTAGAGAGGGTTGCTTTCCTTGTAGGCCATGTCCACCATGCGGGGTATGTCCTCTTCAAGGATTGTGTCAAAGGAATCGGTAAGGCCTGCAACAGGTGTTCCATGAAGGGCAGTGTGATCACTGTCTGGCCCGTGACGATGAGTATGTTGGAAAAACGCGCATCACGTATAAGTTGGGGGATTTATTGGAAGCTGTCAACTCCCTCCAGCGGCTTCGGGGTGCCCAGGGGCAGCAGGCGGCTCATCCTTCGGAAAATGGCCTGGCAGCATCGGCAATACATGGTATTCATTGGTATCCCGCCTTCCTCGTTGCGTTTGGTGAAAGGACTGACCCTTTACTTCTCCTTCGCTTATTGGGCCGCTATCTTTCCATAATAACAGCGCAGAGGGGCCGCGTTCAATGCCACCCCGCAGTAACCGCAGTCGATGCAGGCAGATTCGGTTTTCTGGCCTGATTGCAGCTTGTTCACCCATGCGGGGTCAATGATCAGGGGCCGGCTGAGGGAAATGTAATCTGCTTTGCCTTCCTCCAGCACCCGTTCCATGTCTTCTCTCTTGCGGTAGCCTCCCACGGAAATCACAGGGATGGAGACGGCTTCTTTTACGGCAGCGGCTGCCTCCACATTGTACAGGTGCAGCGGCGCTTCTTTTTTAATGACAGAGGGCAGCATCTTGGAGAGGATTTTCTTGGTAAAGGCTCCTTTACGGCTGAACACCGGGTCATAATGGAGGATGGCCTCTGTGGGAATTTCCCGGACCCGGATTAAATCAAAGAAATTGGTGCCGCCGCAGGAGACTTCCACCGCATCTCCTCCGACTTCCTGGAACAGGCGGGCCGCCTCTACGGCATCGGCCATGGTCACACCATTCCGGTCGCCGTCGTGGCCGCTGATTTTCATCCAGATGGGGTAGCTGCCAACGGCCTGGCGGGCTTTTTTCATGATTTCGTCAATGATGCGGAACCGGTTTTCCAGGCTGCCTCCCCACTGATCGGTTCTCTGATTGCAATGCTTTGACAGGAATTGATGGAGGAGGTACCCATGGGCGGCATGGACCTGCACCCCGTCAAACCCTGCCTCCTGGGCCCGGGCAATGGCCTTGACAAAGTCATCGATGATCCCCTGGATTTCTGATTCTGTCAGTTCCCTGGCTTTCACACTCCAGGGGGGGTAGGTCTTGGGGGAAGGGGCCGCCGCCACCTTGTTGGAGGACGCAGGGGATATTTTTCCGCCTCCATGGGCCAGCTGTATCAGTATGGGGGTGTTCCGCTCTTTCATGGACTGGAGCATGGGTTGATAGGCCTCAATGAGTTCGTCTTTGTCCAGCATCAACATGTTGGGAAAGGCCAGCCCTGTCAGCTGTACCGCTGCCATCCCGGTAATGAGGCAACCCACACCTCCTTCTGCCAGTTTTTCGTATAGGTGGATAAGTTCTTCCCGGGGGCCGCCCTGTTCCGTGGCCATGGCTTCGTGGGTGGCTGAGCGGATGATGCGGTTTTTCATGGGTATACCGGTCAGTGTGGTTTCCTCAAACAGATGGGCCATTGCACGATCCTCCTCTTCCTCTCCCTTTTCCTCTGCCTCTGCCGCTTCCTTCACGCCCTGCTCCTCCAATTGTGCCTTCATCCTTCACTTTCTCCCATGTCTGTCACTTTTTCGCTCACGCAAAAAACGGTCGTCTACAGCCCGGTTGCGCCACTCACTCATTCCTGGTGCTGAGCGTCCAATCTTCACCAGAAAATCAACGTGTTCTCACGTCCTTCGATTATTGCTGCCACAAAACTTCGTCAACATTCGACGATTATTGTTGTTAGCTTTTGTTGCTATTGTTTATTTCTAAGAGGTTTACACTGTTCTATTCTGACCTTACCCTTCGGAAAGCTGGATAAGCGTTCCATCGTCACATTTTGTCAATATTAGAAAAATGTTTTTCATGCGCTGATTTCAGACCACGGAATACGACTGAGGATGGTCTGGGTGTCTTCTTATTGTGAAAGGTATTTATTAGGTGTACCATGAAGAGGACTGGACGGAGGCCAGCATTGAAGACCTGCGCTTTGTGTTCTCCCAGGTGCTGGCGGGCACACGGCCAACGGGTGCCGTGGTGGGTGTAGGCCCGGGCGATGGCTTTCTTGACCCGCTCGGGAAGGTCTCTGGAAGCGGCCATGTCAAAACGGCTCTCCTGCTCGATGGCCTTCAGTGTCATGATGCGGGCGGGGATGCCTGTGTTATTTTTCCAGTCTCGGAGGGGTTCCAGGGCTTCATGAAATTCTCCTGGGGTCAGAATGAGAAGCTCAGCCTCTGCACCAGCCGCCAGGGCTTCATAGTGAACCCAAATGGTTTTTGAATAGCCCACTGCTCCAGTGATGCTTTTGGCCCAGACCCTGATTTCGTTTGATCCGGGAAATATGAAGCCATGGAGGTTCGGTGTGCCAAAAATATAAGTGGATTCAGTTCCGGTACCCCCGAAAGCCAGGGACCCTTCTCTAACTTCTTCTCCCTGCTGAACACGGATGCCCATCTCCTGGAGCTTCACTTCCTCATGCACTGTTCCCTCTAAGGTAAAAGCACCTTGATAGGTTTCAAACCCAGAGAGGTATTCGCTGTCCCATCGAACCATGTAGGCTATGGCATGCAGTCTGGTGAAATGATCACTTTATTGATTGTTGGGCTGGTGTACGGCACCATTTTTCGATTGACGGGGAATATGTTCATTCTCTACCCATTCCTCACACCCTCCGGGGCACTGTTCACGCTGCTTAACGAGGGGTTACTCCTTCCCTTTCAGGCGACCTACGGATTTGTGGATGTCATCGTCCTGTCCATTGTGGTATTAGTTGTCCTCAAGAAATACCAGCTAAAGCATGGTGAAATGCCCTCTAACAACTCTAACCTTTTACACGCTATACCTCTAACGCATTCAACTGAAAGCTGACAACTCGCTTTTAAAAAATGTATCGTTGTCTTACCAACCTGCAGCGCTTTACCACTGCTACAGGGTTTTTATGGTAAAATACATTGTCAGGGAGTATGGTTCATGGAGGGATCCAAATGGACGATCTGGTTTCTATGCTTGTTAACTATGGAATAATCGGCATCATGACAGCCGCCTTTTCCGAGGCAATTTTTTTACCCGTACCCATGGAACTGATCTCCATCCCCGTCTATTTAGTGAACCCTGCCAGGGCTGTTTACTATGCCCTGATCCTCATCGCCTTTTCTGTCGCAGGGTCAGTCACAGGGTATCAGTTGAGCCGATTTCTGGGCAAACCCCTGTTGCATAAGCTGGTGCCGGAAAAGCACATGAAGCGGCTTGCCCTGCTCTATGAGAAAAACGCTCTATTGACATTGATGACGGCGGCTTTCACGCCCATTCCCTATGAAGCCTATGTGCTGTCTGCCGGAGCCTTTGGCATCGGATGTAGAAAATTTCTGTTTGCTACCGTTGTCAGCAGGGTGATCCGTCATTTGCCCCAGGCTATACTCATTCGTTTATATGGCGATGCGCTGCTCATGCATCTAAAGACGTACACCCTTGTCTTTTGCGTGCTGGTATTTGTGATGGTGCTGTTATTCAAGTACGCACACCAAAGGGTCTTTACTTCATAAACTTGTCGATGGCTTCGTCCAGTTTCTCCAGGGCAGCAGTGTCATCCGTTTCCACTGCTTCCACAAGGCAGTGATTGATGTGGTCCTTTAAGACCAGTTTCCCCACGTTGTTCAGCGCGGATTTCACTGCCGCGATCTGAATGAGGATGTCGCTGCATTCCTTCTCATCCTCCAGCATGCGCTTGATGGCTTCTGCGTGGCCAATCACCCGGGCCATTCGGTTGATGAGCTGCTTCTGGTGCGGATGCCTGTGATCTTTCATGCCGCTTTACCCCCTTTTCTGATCCTATGAGATCTTGATCTCTTTCCATTTTCCTTTGAAGTACCGGGTCATTAAGATGATGCCCCTGACCGTTACATCAGCGGCATAGGCACTCCAGACACCCACGAGGCCATAGCCCATCCGGACGCTTAGCAGATACACCCCCACCACCCGGATGCCCCAGATGCCGATGAGGGAGGAGTACATGGGAAACTTTGTGTCGCCGGCACCCTGCAGGGCGGATGTGATGACCAAAGTGACGGCCAGGAAGGGCTGGAACAGGGCAATGATGCGCAGGACCTGCACCACCTGGCGGATCACGTCGGCATCCCGGGTAAACAGCCCGGCAAGGACCGGCGCGTACACATAGAAGACGGCGCCGACGATGACCATGAAGATGGTGGACAGGAAATAGGACATTAAGCCGGCCCGGTGGGCCTCCTCCCTGTTTTCTCTCCCCAGGTTCTGGCCCACCAGGGTTGCCGCGGCCACGCCAAACCCCATGCCCGGCAGATAGGAAAAGGTTTCGATGGTGCCGGCAATGTTGTGTGCCGCATAGGCTTCGGTGCCGATCTGAATGATCATGCCCCCATAAATCAGCTGCCCGGACCGCATGATCAGTCTTTCAACGGCGGCGGGAATGCTGATGATGGTGATGGATTTCAGCATGGCAGCGTCCACTTTCCATGAATCGAAAAGGGACAGCCGGATTTGTACATCTTTTCCGTTGATCTTTTTCAGCAGCAGGATCGTGCTCATGATTCTGGCGAGGGTGGTGGCCAGCCCGGCCCCCAGAATGCCCAGGCCGCCGAAGCTGAACATGCCGAAGATGAGCACATAGTCCAGCACCGCATTTACCACATTGGCCCATAGAGCGATTTGCATCGGCGTTTTCGT
>JAWSUV010000154.1:0-5832 GCA_033549305.1 Bacillota bacterium
CTGTCACATCTGCGACGATACCGCCAAGGGGTGCGCGGAGAGCTGCTTTTTCTATCTGGTAGTCAATCAGGCCCAACTGAGCCTGCAGGGCATCGATACGGCCCTGGTAAAACTGCCGGGTGCCGCCTGCGGGGGTGCGGCTTTCATAGAGCAGTTTCAGGGCTTCCTGCTGAAGTTCCAGATTGATGCGGGAGGTTTCCAGCATCCGGGAAGCCTCTTCAACATCGGCATCGGCCACGGCGCCCGCCTCATGAAGGGCGCTCATCCGGTCAAAGTGGTCGGAAGCGCTCTGGAGATTCTGTTCCGCCAGAGTAATCTGCAGCTCCTGGCTCTTCACGCTGGCTTCAAAGGGAGCGCTCCGGGTACCGGCTTCCTCCCCCTGCACACTGCGCAGCTGGGCTGCCACCTGTTCCCGCTGGAAGGTCAGTTCGCTCACGTCAAGTTCTACCAGCAGATCTCCCCTGTTCACCCGCTGCCCTTCGGTGACAGCGATCTGGCGGACTTCGCCGCCATAGAGGCTGTACACCCCCTGTTCCGTACGGGGTACCACCCGCCCTTCTTCCGTGAAGGATCGGACCAGATCCTGACGCTGGACCACCGCCGTTTCGGCCGCCAGGGGTCTAAACTGGTTGTACAGCACCACCCCGACGGCTGCCACGACGACCAGGATGCCAATAAGGATTTTCAATTTTGTTTTCACTGTGCTCCCCCGCTTTCTGCTGATAGGTGCATTATTCACTGGATTTCAACACTTCCACCAGGCTCAGAGATCGGATCTTTTTGGCCGAGGTCCGCTGGGCAATCCAGATGGACAGGCTGGTAATGACAAAGGCCATGAAAAAAGACTGGGTGGAAATCACCGTGGGAACGGTGTACATGTCGGTGCTGGTCGCCTGGGACAGGAGGCTGAGAAGGGTCCGGGCCAATGGGATCCCGGCAATCATCCCCAGGCTGCCCGTAAACCACTGTTCAAAGGTGATGACTTCCAATACTTCCCGGGGCGTCATCCCCAGCACCATCATGGAGGCCAGTTCACGGCTTCGTTCCGACAGGGTGATGATGGAGGAACTGTAGATGATGGAAAAGCCGATGATGATGCCCATGTAGGCGTAAATATAGACCACTCTGCCGTAGAGGTCCATCATGCTGCGCAGCAGGTTCAGCCGCTGCTCCTGTTCGTCGATGCCGGCGATCCGGTGGGTCTGCCGGTAGGTTTCCTTCAATCCCTCCACCGCTTCCGGCTCGATGCCCACCATCAGGGAGGTGGCCAGATCCGGCGCTGCCAGCAGCCGCTGAAGTGCTCCCAGTTCCATGTAAGCGTTCATGCCCATGTACTGGGGAATGATCGCGATCACTTCCACCTCAGGAGGCGTATCGTCCGATTCCACCAGCAGGTTTTCCGCCTGAATCATGGTGCCCGGGCGGGCATCCAGGAGCATGGCCAGCCGTTCCGACAGCAGAATCCCCTGCTTCGGCAGAAAGATGCGGCGGTCATCCTTGTCCAGCACCCGGTAATAGGAACTGTCTCCCGGTACGGCAATCACCTGGATATCCTGTTCCCGCCACTGGTGCCGGAGTTTCAGCGGCACCTCCGCCATGGGATCCACGGCGATGACTCCTGGTACGCGCTGCAGTTCCCGGGTGAGCGGCTGTGCGGAAGCAGGCGCCGCCAGGGTGATCTTCACATCATAAAGTTCCACTTTTTCGAACTGGTCAAAGAGCAGTTTCTGTATCATATCGTTCATGGACCAGGTCAGGGCCACAATGGCGAAACAAAAGGTGATCCCCACAAAAACGAAGAAACTGCGGGCTTTGTTCCGGGACATGTTCCGAACGGCCATCATGCCCTGAACAGTGAGCATGTTCCAGAAAAACTGCACTTTCTCCAGGAATACCCGCTCGGTGATGGAAGGCACCGGGGGCCGCATGGCTTCCGCCGGTTCCAGGGTGAGCACCCTTTTGCAGCCCTGGTAGCCGGCGATGGTGGCGAAGAACAGGGACAGACCCACGGCCAGAATGAGGCGCACCAGCGAAAAGCGGCCCTGCAGGTCGGGCATGTTGAAAAATTCTTCGAAAATGGCCATAAAGGGATAAGAGGCGGCACTGCCCAGCAGGCCTCCCAGCAGTCCCCCGATCAGTCCCATGGCTATGGCATAGACCATGTAATGGAGAAGGATCTCCCGGTCGGTGTAGCCCACGGCTTTCATGATGCCGATCTGTCCCCGTTGCTGTTCCACCAGTCGCTTGAGGACGATGTAGAGGATCATGGCGGAAATGGACAGGAACAGGAACGGCATGCCTTTGGACATGGCCGATACCCCAGTGATTTCCATGTCCAGGTACAGGTGGCTCATCTGATCATCCCGGGGAAACAGGCTTAGAAGGCCGAACCGCTTCAGCCTGGCTTCCAGCACATCTTTCACATCATCATAAACGGTACCGCTTTCGAGGGTGAACACCAGATCGTTGTAGCCCGGTTCTTCCGGGAACATCCGCTTCATCACATCGCTGGGCACAAAGGCGATGCCGAATGTTTCCGGTGTCGGATACACATCCGTCACAGACCGGGTGGCGTAGATGAATTCCGGGCTCCGGCCCACCCCGACAATGATCAGATCCTGGGCACGCCCGCCGGCAATCACCTGGAGCCCGTCTTCCAGGGCCAGGTCATTGGCCTCGAAGAACTTGTTGTCGACCCAGACATTGGGTTCCCGGGGCTGCAAAGGGTTCCCCAGCTCCAGGCGCATGCCGTTGATCGGGTTTTCCTCACCGGGATCCAGTGACACCAGGCGCAGGTACACATTCTCTTCCCGGGCCAGGTTCAGCACCTGCACTTCCCGGACCAGGCGTCCCTGGATCCGGTCAATGCCCGGGATGGATGAAAGCTTCGCCGTCTCTGTGCTGGGAATGGAACGCACACTGGCAAAACCGTCGGCAAAATGCTGGCGGGTGTAAAAATCTTCCCGGGAGCTGCGGAGGTTTTCCACCGCCAGGTTCATGGCCGTAAACAGCAGCAGGCCGATGATGATGATCACCAGGCTGGCGATGTAGGCTCCCTTGCTCTCTCTCATGTCCCTGATCATCTTTTTCCAGAGCATTACCAGGTCACCTTCTCCGGCGGCAAAGGATCGGAGTTGATGTCAATGGACTCGATCATGCCGTCTTTCAGATGGAAAATCCGGTCGGCAATATGCGAGATAGCCGTGTTGTGAGTGATCAGCACCACGGTTTTCCGGTATTTGACACAAAATTCCTTCAGGATGCCAAGAATAACGATGCTGGTTTTATAATCCAGGGCCCCGGTGGGTTCATCACAGAGCATCATGGTGGGGTTCTTCACCAGCGCCCGGGCCAGGGCGATCCGCTGCTGCTCGCCGCCGGACAACTGGGCAGGAAAATGGGTGGCCCTGTTTTTCAGGCCCACTTCATCCAGGAGTGCGTCGATGGAAAGGGGTTCTTTGGAAATCTGCGCCGCCAGGTTAATGTTTTCATAGGCGGTCAGATTCGGCATCAGGTTATAAAACTGAAAAACAAACCCCACATCATTGCGCCGGTAAAAGGTCAGCTTCTGGGGGTCTGCATCGTGCAGTGACACATCATTAAAATAGAGGGTGCCGCCGGAGGCCCTGTCCATGCCGCCAATCAGGTTGAGCAGGGTGCTTTTGCCGGAACCGCTGGGTCCCAGCACCACCACCAGCTCTCCTTCGTACAGCTCAAAATCAGCATTCTTAAGGGCTTCCACTTTCACTTCACCCATCTGGTAGGTTTTACTCAGTTTTTCCGCCTTAAGAATGGTTTTCACGGGCTGATTCTCCTGTCGTTAACGCTGTGGATGTCCGGTTGACTTCCCAGTTACGGTTCCTGCCGCCTTATATGACTTTTGATTTTATGATGCCCTTTCCAGATTAAAACACATAGCCTTCATTCGAATTATCCATTATTTACCCATAAATCTGGGTAATAAAAGAACTGTACGAACCATCAGTGACTGAGATATTAATCGATGAATCAAGAATGGGTGGTTGAGATGGCATTTGCACTGTCCACAATGCAGTTGACAAGCACGGCGTTTGATCATGGCGGCATGATTCCCCAAAAACATTCCGGTGAAGGGGAGAACATTTCCCCGGAACTCCACTGGACGCATGTGCCGGAGGGCACGCGTTCATTCGCCGTCGTGTGCCATGACCCGGATGCCCCGCGAATCGAAGCCGGTCAGTACGGGGTAGTTCACTGGGTGCTTTACAATATCCCTGCAACGGCCACCCACATGCCGGAAGGTGTAAAAGATTATACAGTCGGCAGGACACGCCGTGGAGAAGATGGGTATTTTGGCCCAATGCCGCCCCCGGGGCACGGTGCCCACCACTATTACTTCATGATCTTCGCGCTGAATGAGGAAATGGACCTGCCGCCTGGACTCACGCTCTGGCAGCTGCTGGAACAGATCGAATCCCATGTGACTGGCATGAGCCGTCTCATAGGGGCTTATGAAAGAACTGAATAACCGGACCAAAAACATTCCCTCAGACCAACATCTGAGGGAATTCTTTCAGGGACAGTTCAACCCTGCTGCTCTTTCGACTTTTTGATCGCCTTAAAACCTGAGATCACATCGTTGACTTCCTCGGTGATCTGGTTCTGACGCTGCCGGCGGTACTTGGCATTCAGTTCCACCAACCGTTCATCAATATTCTTTTCCGCTGCCTGCATGGAAGCGAGCCGGCTGGCGTTTTCCGAGGCCAGAGAATAACAAAAAGCCCGGTAGAGCGTAATGAAAAAATAGTGCTGAATCAAATGAGAGAACACGTTTTTTCTGCTGACGAAATAAGTCGGCAGCGTGTTGGACTCCCACTCCACCTTGCTTTTAGCCAGTTCTGCCAGGTCAATGGGGAAAAGTCGTTCGGTTTCTTCGGTAAAGGAGGCGGCTTCCTGCGGTTTGTTGTAATACAGCAAAATGCGGCCAACGGTTACCCTTTCCCGGATGTCATCAATGGCCAGAAGCAGACGCTGCACCATGGAGGTGATTCCTTCTTCCGTCTGGGGAACAGGGAAAACCGTGTCCACCTTAAACCCTTCTTCCAGGCGTGTAAGGATTTGCTGCCCGACCACAAGGATTACATCTTCAGCTCCCGGCGTGATATTTTGCTGAGCAAAGGTAACGATGCGTTCATTAAACCTTCCCGCCAGCCCATGGTCTGACCCGAAAAGAATATGGATGTCACTGCCCTTCGCATCATGCTGGCGGGGTGTTTGTTCTTCGTCGGTGGTTAAGACCACGTAGAGCCCCCGGTCCAGCACATGCCGATAGGCCATAGAAGCCGCGGCTGCATTCTGAAACTGGGTGATCACAGAGGATGCGTGGGCTTTCATGGTGGAAACAATGGATTGAAGGCTTTCAGCTGAATTGATGCTGCGTTTAATCGATTGCAGGTTTTCCATCTACCTCATCCCACTCCTCTTTCAGCCTGTCGCTGACTCGCTGCAGAAAGTCTTCCTTCACTGTTTTATCCAATCGTTCATCTTCCATCAACTGCTTGCGAAAGATTTCATCTTCCCGCACCAGGGACTGGATGATTTTCTCTGCCTTCGAGATTTTTTCAAGGGGCACACTGTCCAGGGTGCCTGATGTGACCGCCATCAAAATGCCAATCTGTTCCGTCACTTCAACGGGCTGGTACTGGGGTTGGTTCAGCACCGCCCGGATGCGTTTACCCCGTTCCAGGGTTCGTTTGGTGCTTTCGTCCAGCCGGGTACCGAAGCTGGCGAAGGTTTCCAGTTCTTCAAACTGGGAATAGGTCAGCTTCAGGGCACTGGTGATCTGCCGGTAGG
>JAWSUV010000155.1:0-5470 GCA_033549305.1 Bacillota bacterium
GGCCCGGCGCCGGTAAAGGGATTCTCCCGCATTTCCTGGATGGTCAGCAGCCAGGTAAACAGCCGGTCCAGGTCGCCGGTAACCTGCGCCAAGTCATAAAAGCGGATTTGAAAATTGCCGCTCAGCTGTTGGGCGTCCGTGCCGTTCATGGCCAGCTGATTGATGATGATCTTCCGTTCATAGTTCCAGATGGACCGGAAAAAATTCAGCAGCGCCGGGTAGTTGGACTGGTAGGCCATGGTCACGTCCATGGAATAAAGCTCAGTGTCGTCCACTGTTTCAGTACCTGGCGGCGTAAACGAAAGGGAGGTGGCATTCACATTGGGATTCAGCAGAAACTCGTTCAGCAGCAGAATGATTTCCTCCTGCTCATCAATCAGCGACAGGAATTCGCTTCTCACTCCAGCCTGGTTCGCCTTCACCAGTTCAATGTCCTCATCCAGGCGCCGGCTGGTCTCCTCCAGCGTTTCCAGCTGGCTGATTCTTTCCTGCAGCTCCGCCAGGGTCATTTCCGCCTCGCTGATGTCTGCTAACTGATCCACCACCAGAAACCGGTAGGAAGCAAAAAACAGGACACTGAACAGCAGTACGGCCAGCAGCAATTTTTCCCTTCTTGTCATCCGCATATGTATTCAGCTCCCATGCCAGCAATCATTATCTACATGAACAGGTTGGTGTACCATTCCCAGAGGCCGCTGCCGTACAGGGCTGTCAGGTACGTCCCCAGGGCGATGAACGGGCCAAAGGGCAGCATCTCCTTGCGGCCTTTTTTACGGGCGATCAGAAAGCCCACCGCCGCCACGCCGCCAATGATAAAGGCCAGAAACATCACCATCAGGATGCCCTGCCAGCCGAACCAGAACCCCAGGGCCGCCATGAGCTTGATGTCGCCGCCGCCCATGCCGCCGTTGGAAACCACGGCGATCAACAGAAAAAAGCCCCCTCCGAGTAACAAACCCCATATGCTGTTAAGCCAGTATGCCGGTTGGTTCAGTACCAGAGAAGAAACTTTATTCAGGAAACCGACGCCGAAGAGAAAAATCACCAGGCCGTCGGGAATAATTTGGTGGTCAACATCAATGAACGTCATCACAACCAGCGTGGCTGTCAGGACAGCCAGAAACACAAAATCAATCGTTAAACCGGTCTCCAGGTACACCAGCAACAGCAGGATTCCTGTCAACAGCTCGATGCTGGGATATCGGGCGGAGATCCTGGCCCCGCAGCTGCGGCACCTGCCTTTCAGCGCCAGCCAGCTGATGACCGGGATCAGGTCAATAGCTTTGATGTTGGTACCGCATGCCGGGCAGTGAGAGGGAGGAAAAACAATGGATTCCTCCCGGGGAATGCGGTAGATACAGACATTGAGGAATGAGCCGATGAAAAGGCCAGTAAAAAAAAATAGAAAAAACTGCACGATCTTCCCCCTATTAGCGTAATATTGATTTGAAGCGCAAGACTTATTAATTACGAACTTGTATAAATGAGGATCGTTTCGGTTTTTTCGCTAAGGTCTACTTTAAGATTTTTTGAATGATTTTGCCATTTCTTGCTATTTGTATTCCACTCTTCAAAATCAAAATCAAAGCTTTTTCCGGCACCAGCTTCTAAATATTCAAATTTAAATGCTTTGACACCTGCGAAATCATCTCCTATATGTGAAATATCAACCAAGTTATCGGAAGTGTTATCATCATTAGGTGTGTATTTCGTGCCATAATCAGTGAGTATTCTGATGTTAGTAGATTGCGGAGGAATAATGTATAGCGTTACCAATGAAACTTCAGTTCCACCGCTACCGCCTGTTCCAGGTTTCCAGGGAAGATTTGCTGGTGCAGCATTATTAAATTTGATGCCATCACCGATTGATCCGGCAATTGAACTGTTGTATAGAATGAGGTTTGGGAGTGCAATCTGCGATTCCACAAAAAAGTTTTGTTGCTTATCATTGGCGGAAATTTTAAGCTCCAGCTCCTGCGTGTTCTCGGGATTCGCCTGAAAGGTAAATTCATCAGTCAAAAGATTGCCTAATATTCTCTGATCATGATCTTCTTCTGGATCAGAAGGTTTAATATAGTGAACCATATAACCCGAAGCGGAATCAATCGTGATGTAATCAAAAGCTGGATCGAGACTGCTCGATTCAGCTGAAAAATTTATTAAAGAAAGATTTGTTGCATATTTAACCTGATTCTCAACATAGCCAACAACAACCCGGACATCACTTTGAATGTCGTACTGAGTATTACCGACAATAAAAGAACGATTACCTAAAGCAAAAACGGAATACGTGGCAGTGATGACTATCATCAGTATAGCTAAAACAATAATTACCTCTATCAACGTTAATCCTTGTCTCTTTTTCATGTGTTGATAAAAAAGCATTTAAATCCCTCCCATCAATCTTCATCAGGCAGTTGAAGTTTCGGTAAAGGTGTCGATAAGCGCACCGTACGTTCATTATTTTGATAGGTTAAAGTCAATTTAACTATTTGAATGGTGCCCTGCTCCAACAATGAATCATTCACTATTTCATATCTTAGTTCATTACCTTGACTATTAATATAAAATTCAGGATCATCAGGATCGTTCTCAGAATAATTAAAGTCATCGAGAATACTTAGAATATGAGCTTCAAGATCATTTCTTTGAATTATATCAGCATCCTCATATATCCTGTCAAGAACCATCTGGGCCTCAGCAATTGCACGGCTATGGTTTCCCATGGCAAAAACAGTATAAATTGCGCTAGTAAACATACCAAGAAAAGAAACTGCTATAATACCCAAAATTGCCAGAGCAATAATGATCTCAACTAAAGTCATTCCTTTGTTATTCTTTCGGATGATCATCTTATCACAACCTTATTTCTAGTATGTTGAAAGAAAATTTCATTTAAAAGAACTAAGTTAAATTTAGTGGTTAAGCGAGTTCTTGATAGAAATATTTTATCCAGGGCAAGTTGAGATTCTTCCATAAATCATCGTCCGGTGCAACATAATTAATAACTCCAGCTGGTTTTACGCCTGTTCCAGTAAATATATCACCAATAACAAATCCATTTACTGTGGTATCACTACTTGTTATTTTGATGGTCGCTCCCGGTCCAATGATATAAGCGTTAAAATCACCGTTCGCCTGTAAATCAATTGTACTACCAGCATCCAACAAAATACGGGCAGAAGGATTTTTGTCACTTTCAAGAAGATACTCATTGCCTTCGTCGTCGGTATTAATTCTGAAAGTTTCCTCAGCATATTGGATAGGAGTCTGGAAATCAATGTAAGCATTTCCAACAGCAAATAATTCTACAAATG
Organism: Bacillota bacterium; assembly: GCA_033549305.1. GTDB lineage: Bacteria > Bacillota > Clostridia > Peptostreptococcales > Tindalliaceae > Anoxynatronum. Next base: position 3,318 of record JAWSUV010000155.1, read on the forward strand.
TTGGATTTTCACCAGTGTTATCAACTTCAAAATTTCCTTGCACATAAAGATTATCTTTAATAAAAAGCCTAAGATGACCGTCGCCTTTTATTTCAATATCACCAGAACTGTTGACTCTCAAATCATTTACAACAACATCGAGCGGTTCTGTTAAACCAGTGGTATCAAAGACAAGCTTTTTCACACCGGTATCTTTCAAATCAATGGAATTGTAATAGCCATTGGTCGAAATGGTGGCAGTTCCATCCTCAATTGGAATATCGTCGCCGTTTAATTCACCTGCATCTTCGCCATTTAGTTCAGATGGATCGGTTATAAAGTCCATCTCTCTTAAATAAGTATCGTTATAAATACCGTCGTAGCTGAAAGTGCCGCCAATCCTCCCCGGTTCAAAGCCTAAATAATAATCAATCTTGCCCTCATCATCATCATAATAAAAATAATATTTAATCACTTGTTCAAATAAAGACCCAAACAAACTCGCATCTCTTTCTGCTTCAGGAACTGTTGCATATGAGACAATGCCTGTGCCGTCATTTTTTATAGGATGATATGAAACGCCACCTAATGACGTCACAATACCATTCACTTCCATGTTGGATATGTCAATGTCATTCATTGAGTAAAGGGCGCTGTCAACAGCCATTTGGATAGTTGCTTTGATAACTCCCAATGATACGCGGCTTCTGGCATTATTCACATAGCCTGTTCCGATTATGTTATAGCCTGTTACGTTTGAATATCCCGGCACCGGAAATGCTACATTTTCAAGCACTTCGACGTCATATGACATGCCAGGAGTATTCGCTGAGCTCCATGTGTCATATCCACTATAAGAATAATTTTCCGGATCTTCAATAATTGCATAAGCAACATCGTCCACAGCTGTTCTCGCCAGGTATTTTGATTGGATTTTATTTGCGTGATGTACAGCTTGCTTACCTTCGGAAACACTGGTTGAAAGAATTGAAAAACCAAGAATAATCAAAACAGCCATTACCACAATAATCGTCAACAACGCCGAACCCTTATTATTCTTCAGATGAATGAAAAACATGATTGCTCCTCCTTCCAGACATGCGCGGATAATGCTCTATTCGTAACACTTGAGAATTTTTGTCAATATGTTGTTGTACCACTACCCGGTTTTCATTGATTATAACACATTCTGCGGTCAAAAAGAGTGACAATTTCAAAAGTGTGTGACAGTTCATGACATCAGTCATCATGATAGTCCCAGTATACCCGAAACCTGTGACAAAATGGGGACAGGAGCGTTACATCTGTGTGACAATGCGTATAATCTCTTCTCAAAAAACAAAAAACTCTTATTCGGCTGCCGGCTGCCATGTTACAGGCCCGTGGCTTTGCGTCCCGCTGTTTCCAGCGGTTTGCCCTTTCGTAAAAGTGATGGGTGCTGTCTCGCTCACACTGTGACATCATTATAACACACAAAGCGTCAAAATAGTATGATTCTTTTAATGATTTGTTAGCATACACCTATTCCATCTGTCTATCTGCTATTAAATGGGAAACCCCGGAAACAGCAGCCGCTTAAAGTGCACCATCAGCATGAAGTAAGCAATAAAGCCCACCCAGACATAGCCGATCATCCGCTGGTTCAGGCGCCTGCGGATCATCCACAGCCCCACGAGAATAGCCGGTACCACCAGCAGCTTCAGGAACGGAAACCCCCAGGTGTCCAGCACCGCATTGATGATAGGGTTCGCCTCCTGGTACCCTTCGCTGATGGCGATGTGGGTCAGCATAAAATCTGCCTTGTTAAAGGCCCCGATGCCGATGAGCAGAAGCCACAGCAGCCGGTCGTTGTTTTTTCGTGTCATGATGCTCACCATCCTTATCTGCAACCATTTTGTATTTTTTTTATACCCCGTTTTCACGTTTTTTCACATCAAATGATAATGAATCTCATATTATTTGTCTGCCACAGGGAGCTTTAAGGAGCTTTTCGGAGGATTTATCCAATGGCTTCTCTTATGATGCCGGCGGTCAATACACCACCACCGACTCCACATAGAAGATCTCGCAGGCGCCGCCGCCCGTATCCGTTCGGGACAGGCTTGTTTCCCAGGGCCCGGCGTCAAAAAGCACGTTCACCAAATACCCTTCCAGCCGCACGTAGTCATTCTTCC
>JAWSUV010000156.1:0-5391 GCA_033549305.1 Bacillota bacterium
CGGGCACTTTCGCGCCTGTTTTCACAAGCAGCACATCACCGATGTCAACTTCCTCCACATCCACTTCTTCAAATCCGCCGTCGTCCATTTGCTTCAGGGCGCTCTCCGGAGCCATTTCCGTCAGTTCCCTGATCGCTGAACGGGTTTGGTTCAGCGTGCGCTGCTCCAGGTAGGCGCCAAATAGAAACAGGAAGGTGACAATGGCGGATTCTTCGTAGTTTTGTATCAAAAAGGCCCCCACAACGGCGATGGTCACCAACACGTCGATGCTCACCACTCGTACCCGCAGGGCCTGGTAGGCCTGTATCGCAATCGGCGCGGCCCCCAGGACGGAAGCGATGATCAGTGCCCACATAAAAAGATTCTCAGCGCCCGCTGTCCATTTGCCAAGAAAGGCAGCCGCAATCAGAACGCCGCTGACGAACGTGATTGGATTTTTGTTTCTCAGAATATGACTTTGCATGTCTCTCCCCTATTTTGAATGCTGATAGGCTTCATCGAGTTCGGCGAGCATTTTGTAGACCGCTTCATAGCTTTCACACACATCGCCCGGCACGGTATAGTGCGCTGTGGTCTCACGCAGCTGGCTGAGCTCATTGTCCAAATCCGGTTTTTCGGATCCTGATGCCTTCACTTTCGCACTGATCACATCAAACAATTTGCGTACCTCATGAAATTCCGGATGACTTTCCCCGTGAACGCGTGCCACAATGGGGACAAATTGCACCAGCCTTCCAATGTTCCGTTTTTTGAATTCGTCAAATGGTGTCATCCTGCACTCCTCCTTTTTCGGCTTTTAAATATTAGAACCACTAAATACCTCTATTGTCATTATAGCATCTCTTTTCATAAAAAAATTTGACCTGGGTCAATTTTTCGCAGCGAAATCGCTTACTCTTCATCCTCTATAAACCGATTCGCCGGTATTCGACCCCCAGGCTTAGTCAGGATACGTATGCTCCTGGGTTTTCTCCCCAGGTAATCACCACATTGCCGCCATCCACCCGGACCACAAATTCACCGCTTAATCCTGCTTCTCCCTCATTTTCTCACAGATCTCGTTGTAAACGCGATACCACCGCTGTACGGTGTTTTCCAGCCGATAGTAATGGAGAATGTAGAAAACAAGCGTGATGAGCAGCAAAGCGTCAAGGATGAACAGCAGAATCATCGGAAACAGCCAGGTCACCACCAGAGCGATGATCAGGAAAGTGGCGAAGGCCAGGGTGACCAGCAGATGGATGAGGCGCTCATGCTGCAGGAACCCGATTTGGGTCAGGTGATAGCCCCGCAGCTGTTCCAGTGAATCGCTGTCCTGGTTTTCCAGCATTTGGCTCATATAGGCTTCGTGTTCCCGCATCAATCGCGTCATCATAACAGCTTCTCCATGGCCCGGATGGCCCGGTAAAAGGCTTCGTTGACGGGCGTGGGAACGCCGTATCTTCTGCCCAGTTCACACACCGTGCCGCCAAGCATGTCAATCTCCGTGCGCCGGCCGCTCTCCAAATCGTTCAGCATGGAAGGCCGGCTGTCCGGGGGCATGTTGTACAGCACCTCGTCCCACCGGTCCATGTCCTCCTCCGTGATGATAAATCCATTCTCCAGGTACCGCTTCTTCCTTTCCCCATCCGCCAGCACCCGCAGCCGGATGCCCTCTTTCCCGTAAAACTTCATGGCGTAGGCGCCGCCAATGGCACCCAGGCCGGCAATCAGAATATTTTTGATCGGATTCACATCAATCACCTCGACAAGAATTGCAGTCACTCTGCTTTAGGAAATGTGTGCCTTTGGATGATAGTTTATCATATTTTTGGGTTTGAAACCTGTACAAAAAAAGAGCCGGCCGAAGCTGTTCATGTGATATGCTCCCTTCATGATTAACAGTGATTTTTTATTTCACTGTCTCTCATATAGGGAGCATATCACTGTTCATGTCGGCTGACTTATGAATGCCCTATATTCTTTTCAATAATTCCTGGTAGGCTTCCTTGTCCTTTCGAAGGCCGATGACCAGGACTTTCATCACATGCTCATCCATCACCAACGTGTAGATCACCCGATAGTCGTCCAGAAACCGAAACTTCATGTAGCGTTCCTTCTGCTCCTTTGATGATACAGGTTCTCCATAGCCTCCCTCAGTTTTGGGAAGCGGATTTTTGGCAATTTCATGGATTTTTCGCTGCAGCTTTTCAATATGGGGTTTTGACAGTTTCAACTTCCGGATATCTTTAGCCACGCCTGCAGCAACTTCCACTTTATACGCTTTCATCATTCATTACCTTGTCAAAGAAATCGTCCGCAGGAAGAAACTGGTCATTCGCAAGCCGTTCTGCAGCAACTGATACCAGTGCCAGATCCAGCTGATCGTCAAGGGCTTTTTCAAAGTGCCGGTATAATTCATAGGGTAAAATAACGGCTTTGGGTTCATCGTTTTTCATCAACACCTTGGGTTCAACCAGAGTTTCAATGATTTTACTCATGTTTTTCCGGAAGGAGGTAATCGGCAGCAGCACATCCTTCAGGTCGCTGATCATCATCATAAACATCTCCTTTCGATAGGATCAGTATAGCATATTTACATATTTAATTCAATAATAATTACATTAATTATGTTACATATAGTTTAAACTGCGATGAAATGTCATGTGATCAGAACTTTTAAAGTCAAGTCTGCTTAAATAAAAGGCCAGCTCAGTTTATTGACGATACGTACAATATAAAGTACAATATAAAGTACAATATAAATGTCAATATATTGAACAAAAAAAGAACATGAGCAAAGGGGATGAAACAGATGCTGGCCGTCAACTATTCCACCATCCGGAATCATTTTAAGGACTACTGCGACAAGGTGACAGATGATTATGAAACGGTGATCGTTACCCGCAAGAATGAAAAAAATGTGGTCATCATCAGCCTGGAAGAATACAACAACATGATGGAAAACCTGTTCATCATGAGCAACAGGAAAAACTACGAAAGGCTGATTGAAAGCAGACGTCAAATCGAAAAGGGCGCTGCGGTTCTGAAAACCGCGGAAGAGCTTGAGGGCCTCGAAGATGAATAAGATGTTCTCCGGCTACGCCTGGGATGACTACACAGAATGGCGGAAGGAAAACCGAAAAGTGGTCAGAAAGATCAATGAGCTGCTTAAAGACATAGAACGGAACGGCCATGAAGGCATCGGAAAGCCGGAACCACTACGGCAGGAACTTTCGGGTTACTGGAGCAGACGCATCACTGATCAGGACAGGCTGATCTATCGCTTTGATGACGAGACAATTTATATCATTGGCTGCAAGGGCCACTATGACTAACGTGTAAAAGAACCAGCTGTCTGAGGATCAGATGACGGCTGGTTTTTGAATGGAATTACGCATTCTGCACGATTCTGATGCCCAACCCGGTGATCCGTGCAATCTGCCGGAGGGAAGCGCCCTCAATGGATTTGATTTGTTTCAACGCCAGGTTCCGCTCTTCCTTTGGCAGCTGTTTCAGTGACTGGTACTTCACCAGCGGATACTGCTCCCTGATCCGGCTGCGCAGTTCATCATCCGTGAGCCTGGTTCCCGTTTCCATGTCCAGGCAGGCGTCATGGTTCTCCTTTTCCACAAACCGTTTCATACGGTCGACGGCTTCCTCCCGGCTGCTTCCAAAGAGATCCAGCAGGAAGGTGACATCCGTCAGTCCCACCGGGTATTCCTCATTCTTCTCATAACTCCTCCAGCTGCTCCAGCGGTAGTCAAACGGGGTGTTGGACAGTTTAGCCTTCAGCGGGTTTTGCAGGATGTACCGGAAAACGACCAACAAGTACTGGTCATCTTCCACCGGCTCGCTCTTGTACCGGTCCTGGAACACATGCCCCTTCCGGCCGTATTTGCTGTTTACCCACAGGGCATAATGGGCCGCCGCCCGGCGCATGAAATCTCCCAGATCCGCCTTATTTTCGCGGATCAATAAATGCACATGATTCCCCATCAGGCAGTAGGCGAACAGATCAATCTCGTGGTTCATCTTCTCTTTCGTCTCGTGAAGTATTTCAAGAAATCGCTTGTTGTCCTCATCGTCTTCGAACAGTGTCTGTCCGCTGTTCCCCCTGATCATGACATGGTAGATCCCGGTACTGCTTTTCTGGCGCATCTGACGCGGCATGTGTCATCGACCCCTTTGCTGAGTATTCCTGGCTGATTATAACTCTCTCTTATGTAGATTCGACACATGTGCCTCTTCTCCTGCAACTATTTTTGACAAAAAAAGAGCCAGCAGAATCTGACTCTCGTTTTAAAACGATTGAGGTAGGTGGTTAGAGTTGGAGGTTGGAAAAAGGTTACATTACCAATGGTTACATTACCTCCGTCTCCACTGTTACGTCCTCCGCTTAGCAGGAAACACCCTTTTCATAAAGCACCTCAGGATCAAGGTCTGCCTTATTATTCCACTCAATGCTGTCAAAACAAACTTTTACAGTTCGAAAAAGGCTCTCATCTTTCAATTCTTTAAAGATGCCCTTGTCCAAATATGGTTTCATATCAAATATCTTCTTTTCTCCATTTTCAAATGTGACGAGCAATTGGTAATCCTTCAGTGGTTTAACTTCAGTAATGGCCAAATACATATAAAACACCTCCCTACTTAAGCGGATCAATCTTGAAAGGAAGTTCACTGTTCATAGCAAGAGTCCAGTTGGCAATTAATTCCTCCTGCCTTAATTCTGCCCACGCCAAGACAAGCTTTAATTGCTTGGCTGGGAGGTTGCCTTCTTTCATTTCGCATGTATTAATGTCTATAATTGCTTTGTACTCACCATAATATGCGTGAAAGTGCGGAGGATTGTGTTCATCAGGAGCGCAATACATCCTAATAATGATTCCGTAAAACATGCTGATCGTGGCAAAGAACCACTCCTTACAATCGAGTTTTAATTATAATGTTCTTAACAACATTATAACATGATGTGTTACGAAGAGAAAGAGCCAGCCGACGCTGACTCTCTTGTTGGAACGGTTGTGGGTTGAAGGTTGGGGTGGGAAAAAGGTTACATTACCTCCGTCCCCAAGTAACCCCCTTACCTCCGTCCCCATGTAACATATGTTGGAAAGGTTGTGGGTTGGAGGTTGGAGTTGGGGTAAGAAAAAGGTTACATTACCTCCGTCCCCATGTAACTCGACTCTCTTGTTGGAACGGTTGTGGGTTGAAGGTTGGGGTGGGAAAAAGGTTACATTACCTCCGTCCCCATGTTACCTGTAAAAAAGAGCCAGCCGAAGCTGACTCTCTTGTTGGAGCGATTGAGGTACGTGACTAGAGTTGGAGGTGGAAAAAAGGTTACATTACCTCCGTCCCGGTATGATGTAGTTGCACATCAAATCATTTAACGGGTGTTTGGTTATTTGC
>JAWSUV010000157.1:0-5359 GCA_033549305.1 Bacillota bacterium
GATGCTGGAGGTTAGCAGAATTAGAAAATCCGCTCCACCTTTGACAACGCTTTTGGCCATGATGCCGCTGCCCACCGCCACACCAATGATAAAATCAGCTTTTTTAACCCTGTCTACAATGCGGTTTCTGGTTGTTTTTCTATCCATCATGACATTCGATCCCTTCGAATTTGTTTCTCCCGTTATTTTACCATCCTGTCTCCATTGTACAATATATTCATCTGTCTGCGCCAATAAAAAGGACATCGAAGACGGATCCGTTACCTCTTCCGATTCAGGCCGGAACCGCCAAATCTTACACCTTGCCTCACACTTCCTGTAATCCTCCTCAATGTGCTTCATCCAGCTTTAATAAATTTTACAACTGGTCTTCAGATGGCTCTCCGTGTCGTTGATCACCGCATATTTGAGACAGAGGATTATCAATCGGCAGCCCTTCAATGATATTTCACGATAATATACTGCAACTCCTGTCATGCCGGTTTAATACTACTGCTACCCATAAGCCTCCACCCGCACCATGATTTCGTTTCTCCTCACCATGGGCAGGGCAAAGGGAGAATTGTAAAAGGCCAGCATGGCATTGGACACCCTGCGATAGCCTTTCTGGTCTGCCCATTCCACCAAACGCTCCCAGTTCTCCTGTTCTTTTTGTCTGTTTGAAAGACCGCTGTACCGGATGACTGCAAAAATGCCGCTGTCAAAGGATTTAATGCCCAGGTGAGGGTTATTGGGCTTTGGTGTGTTTTCCCAGTGTTTTCGGGGCACCACAAAGGCCATTTTCCGTTTTTCCTCCGTCATTTCTTCGATGACAGGAACAGTCATGCTGATACGCTGTCTTTCCTCGTTGTCATTGCTGATGTACCGGAAAAGAGTGCCAAACCCGTTTTGGCTGAAGGGATCCTCCTCATTCTCATATTCCACCATCAAAAAATCCGAGTAACGCCTTATTTCAAAAGGACTGTCTTTGAGCACCACTTCATATTCAGGCGTTTCGTAGAAACCCATTTCTTCACCTTCTTTCATAACCCTTGAAACGTACGCCTCGAAAGTTCGAAGCGTACGATTTTGGTGTCCCTATGCCACTGCTCCAGCTTACGCCTTGCCCCCGCGCTTCCTGTAATCCTCATCAATGCGCTTCTTCCAGTCCTTATCGATCGCGCGGTTGGCCCGCAGATCACTCACCGCATCGCTCAGCACGCTGTAATTGAGCAGGGTGCCTTCACTGTCTGCGTGGAAATCGGCCGCGAAATCGTTGCTCACCCCGAACCGTTCAGCGACAGCCGCCGCGTCGATGTTGGCCCCCAGGAAGAGAAACTCCCAGCCGTACCGGCTCTTCTGGTGTTCGATCATCTTTCGCACCTGCTCGTAGCCAAACTCCCGGCTGGCGTTTTCCATGCCGTCCGTCGTGATCACAAACAGGGTGCGCCCGGGCTGTTCTTCCTTTGGTGCCCGCTTTGTCTGGTTGACGATTTTACTGATGGTGATGCCCACCGCATCCAGGAGGGCCGTGGTGCCCCGCACATAATACTCCTGCTCCGTGATGGGCAAAATCTCCCGCAGGTTCAGACGGTCATGGAGCAGTTCAAACCGGTCGTCAAAGAGCACCGTCGTGACCACCGCCTCCCCCGGCTCCTGCTTCTGCTTCGCCAGCAAACCATTGTACCCGCCGATCGTGTCGCTCTCCAGGCCGCCCATCGATCCGCTTCTGTCCAGAATAAAGACCAGTTCCGTCAATTCCTTTTTCATGGTGTTACCCCCTTTATTGATTTGATTCAAGGATAACACGCCGGCTCTTCCCATGGGTCGCCCGGCAGGCGACAAATGGAAATGCCGGTAAGCGGTGTGCACCCGCGGACCTACACCCCCAGGGTTTGCTGGTCAAAGGCAAACAGGGCTTCGTTGATCTCGAAGATGCTGTATTTTTCTTCTTCAATAAAATACTGCACAATCAGGTCAAAGCGGCTGCTTCGGGAAAGGGCAAAACCGGCCTTTTGCAGCAGGTCGCTGGTTTCGTCCAGGCTCAGCTCCAGGGCAATGGCAAAAGCCAGCACCGTCGGCTTGCTGGGCTGGTAACGGATGTCGTTGCGGATCTTGGAAAACAGCTTCCGGTCAATGTTGGCCCGTTTGTACGTTTCCGCATCCGTCAGGCCCTTTTCGTCAATCTTGCGCAGCAGCATCTGGGAGAAGGTTTCGTCCAGCTGACTGACCACCTCTTCCAGGCTCCGCTTCGACGGGGAAAGCGCCTCTTCCATGGTGTACACCACCAGGGGTTCTTCCAGGTTCATCTCTTTCGCCACGATGGGTTGCCCCTGGCGCGATTGTACCGACAGGCCGGTGCGCCGGATGCGGTGGGTATCCACATACCGGTCGTCAATGTACTGGGTGATGGAGGCAAACAGCTTCTCCGACAGGGCAAACGCCTTTTTGTCAAACACCACCAGGTACACTGTCATGTCATGCTGCAACAAAAAATCGCCGATCACCGCGATGGCGGTTTTCAGCGCCCGGTCCTTCGGATACCCGAAAGTCCCGGAGGCAATGAGCGGAAAGGCGATGCTTTCCAACCCGTTGGACCTGGCCAGCTCCAGGGAATTGCGGTAACAATCGGCCAGGAGCGCTTCTTCCCCTTCGCCGCCGCCCCGCCAAATGGGCCCCACGGTGTGAATGACGTATTTAGCCGGCAGCCGGTACCCTTTGGTGATCTTCGCCTGCCCGACGTCACAACCGCCAAGGGTGCGGCACTCTTCCAGCAGCTCCCCTCCCGCCGCCCTGTGAATGGCCCCGTCCACACCCCCGCCTCCCAGCAGGGTTTCGTTGGCGGCGTTCACGATGGCATCGGCATGCACCTTGGTGATGTCGTTACGGATGATTTCCAGCGGCATGGCGTCCCCTCCTTCTGCTTTCCTGTTTCATATCCCCTTCCTCCGTCAGACAGCGCACCAGCCCCCACCGCACCTCTGCCGGTCATCATGGTATCCCCAGGAAACAAGAAAGTGTCCATGCAACTCAGAGAAATTCGAAAAGGCCGTCGGCTGATTATTTTTGTGCCGCGATCACTGTCACTTCCACCAACAGGTTCTCGCCGGCCAGCTTCGCTTCCACGCAGGTGCGGGCCGGTTCACTGCCGTCTCGGATCCAGGGATCCCACACCTCATTCATTTGGCTGAACAGGGCCATGTCCTTCAGATGGATCACCGCCGACAAGATGTGGTCCTTGTCCGAACCATGCGCCTCCAGAAGCGCCTCCACCTTCACCAGGGTCTCCCGGGTCTGTTCCTGGATATCCTTGCCGCTGCCCACCTGGCCGCAGAGATAAACAAGCCCGTTGTGCACCACCGCCTTGCTCATGCGCCCGTTACCCTCATACCGATGGATCGTCATTTTCCCTTCCTCCTATCACCGTTTCTGTTACCTCAATGCCCCGTGTTTTCAGTTCCGCCATGAGGCCGTGGAAGACCTCCTGGTCCTGGCCGATGAACTCCGGCAGGCAGATGCCTTTCCGGGTGTACTTTCCCGCCGCGATGAGCCGGGCCATGCTCACGCAGGGATAGCCCGTGGTCCGGGCCATGGAAGTGATCCCGGTGGCTTCATCAAAATGGTCCAGCAGGTCATAGCGGTACCGCCGCTTCCGGCCGTTTTTGACCCCTTCCACCTCCACCCGCATCACCGTCAGCTCCTTTTCGCCCTCCTTCAGTTCCCAGGCAGGAAACAGCAGGCTGGCGGCCACATCCACCGGCTTTACCTCCACGCCCTTCACCCGGATGGGTTCCTCACTGAAAAACCCGGTTTCCCGCAGCATCCGCATCCGTTCCGCATGCCCGGGATAGCGCAGGGTTTTCTCCTTCATGTGGGGAATGGTCATGGTTTCCGGCAGGGTGCACAGGCCGTCGGTGAGAAAGGCTTCCACCGTCCCCACCCCGGGAAGATCCACCAGCTCCAGCTCCGACAGGGCAGGCCGCACCATCACCCGGCCGTTCTCCACCACCCGGGCCGGGTGGCAGTACTCCTGGATCACGTCGACGGCGGAGAAGACAATTTTGTATTCATAAGGCCACTCCCGGACCACCGGCAGGCCGCCCACGAGAATCTCCGCCCGGTCGGCCTTGTCCAGCAGGCTGGCGGCATATCCCACCAGCATGCTGCTGAGCCCCGGGGCCACCCCGCAGTCCACCACCGCTGTCACCCCGTTACGCTTGGCCAGATCGTCCAGATCCTGAAAAGAACCCGGCCAGCTGGAGATATCCGCAATGTTTTTGCCGGCTTCAATAACTGCCTGCAGCATGTTCCGTCCCAAAAAACCGGGCACCGCCCCGATCACCAGATCGTAGTCCTTGACCAGTTTTTTGATGGCCTCCCCGTCGGAAAGGTCAGCCTGGATCCCTGTGATGGAGCCGCCCGCAGCCAGCCGCTGGAGCACCGCTTCATCCCTGTCGGCAATGGCTACTTCAAAATGGCCGTCCCCGGCCAGATCCTTCGCCATGACACCGCCTACCAAACCGCCTCCCAGTACAATCACACGCATGGTCATTCCTCCTTTTGCATCCTTCCGGTTTATTGCAGATCCTTGAACGTTATGATGCACAGATGACAGTGTACTCATTTCAAAGTGACGCAGGGGGAACCGTCCCCGGTGCGTCAGGCCAGGCTTCCCATGTACTTTAAGGTACGCACCAGCTGGGCCACATAGCTCATTTCGTTGTCGTACCAGGCCGCCACCTGCACCTGGAATACGCCGGTACCGCTTCTGGCCACCAGGGTCTGGGTGGCGTCGAACAGGGAACCATAGGTCATGCCTATGATGTCACTGGAAACCAGCCGTTCTTCCGTGTAGCCGAAGGTTTCGCCAGAAGCGTTCTTCATGGCTTCGTGAAGCCCTTCCTTGGTGACAGTTTCCGAACTGTCCTTCAGCACGGCATTTAAGATGGTGATGGACCCGGAGCCCACCGGCACACGCTGGGCATTCCCCATCAGCTTACCATCCAGTTCCGGAATGACCAGGCCAATGGCTTTGGCGGCCCCTGTGCTGTTGGGAACGATGTTCATGGCCCCCGCGCGGGCACGGCGGAAGTCGTTTTTCTTGTGCGGTCCGTCCAGCAGCATCTGGTCGCCGGTGTAAGCGTGAATGGTGGTCATGAACCCGGTGCGCACTTCCCGGTAGTCATTCAGCGCCTTGGCCATGGGAGCCAGGCAGTTGGTGGTGCAGGAAGCCGCGGAAACAATCAGATCGTCCTTTTTCAACATACCGTGATTCACGCCATACACAATGGTGGGCACGTCGCTGCCGGCCGGAGCGGAAATCAGCACCTTTTTGGCCCCTGCATCAATGTGCGCCTGGGCTTTTTCCTTTGAGGTGAAA